>NZ_CP130058.1:1266852-1583565 GCF_030644365.1 Schaalia sp. HMT-172 | reverse complement strand
GGCAGTGTGCTCCGGTCAGTACCGTCAGTCGCGGTCGCGTCGCTGAGGCTCGATGAGTCGGCGTCGCTCATCCTTGACGCCGACGGCAAACCGACATTCGACGTGAGCATCGAAAGCACAAGTGTTCCCGGGTGCTGACCGGAGTGATTGCCGGGCTGTAGGACAGAACGTGTTGGTTGGGAGTTAGTCCCAGGCGTCGTCGTGGGAGGGGGCCTCGGGCTAGCCTGCTCGCGCCGCAGCTCCTCAGACTGGATCAACCCTATCGGGTGGATTCAACCTGATCGGGAGGACTGTAGCTGGTCGGGGGCATTCGACCCGCGAGGAAGCATTGCGCCCGATCAGAACGGGTTGAATGATCACCGATGGGGTGTTTCGCCTCATCGGCAACAAGCGTCGTCGCGGAGCTGGTCGATCGTTCCCCTGCGCCGGTTCTGTCGGCGATGCCTTTCTGGCGTTTATCTGCGCCTGTCCTACCCGCGCCTGTGCAGCAAGGCCCCGTTGGCGACGCCCTCCCGGCGTTTATCGGTGCTCCGCCGGGCTGCCCTGCACTGGTGAGGGAGCATGGCGCCAGTGAGGGAGCGTGACGCCGGGGGTCATGGTGGGGGTTTTGCAGCATGAGGAGCCTCCCTTCGGCGTGTCGTCGGCGTGTCGCGCCTCTAATGGTGCAATTCCCCCCGTTTGCTGGCGGTGAGGTCGTGGTTCGGGGTGGTGAGGTCGCGGTTCGGGGTGGTGTGGCGCCCGAAGTGCAGACCACCTCGGCGACAAACGCCGACAATGGGGTGTCGTGGGCGAGGTGGTCTGCGTTGTGGGCAAAACTGTCTCGGACATGGTGTGTTGTTCGCACGCGAACCCGCTATTGCGAGTGCTAACCGGCTATATCGCACGTAAACCCGCTATTCCGTGTCTGGGCGGCGCTGCCCACGCTCACATTAGCGGGTTAACGTGCGCATTAGTGGCCCCATGCTCGCATGAGCGGGCCCAGGCGCGGATCAGAGGGCCCGCGTGCGAGGCGTCGGGCCCGTGTGCGCGTTGCTGGCGCTCGCTCGGAGCAGTTGCGCATGCAATTCGATTGGGTGAATGTTCAACAGTGTCTACAAACGTTGCAATTCCAACGATGCGAATGCGTGGCGCGACACAGGGTCGGGGGAATTGCATGCGACATTCTTCGATAGCCCGTCCAATGGGAGTCATGCGCTGCCGCCGACGGCACAGGTGGTGGCGCAGTCGGTGGCGCCGCCGATGGAGCAGTCGGTGGCGTACCGGAGGCATGGCATGGCGGGCGCCGTCGGCGCTGGCGAACTGCCCCCTGACGCTCAATGTCCACACCTGGCTGCGCGTCCGCCCGCGCATCGGGCGCGTGGGGGTATTCATGACCCCCGATGAAACAATTCCCTTGAACACTGACTTTCCCGCGCCAGCACACCGAAAAGCCGCTACATAACCAACACGTTTTGTCCTTCAATCCCAGTTTCGCGGCGCGGGAGCGGGGCTGCCCGTACATACAAAAACTGGTGGGGTAGGCGCAACGCCTCACCCCACCAGCTGTGGTGTATTGTCTCGATTCAGATCGCGCGGGCGACCTTGTCGGACTTCAGGCACTTGGTGCACACGTTCAGGCGCTTGGGCGTCCCATTGACCAGGGCGCGAACGCGCTGGATGTTCGGATTCCACCGGCGGTTGGTGCGAACGTGCGAGTGCGACACGCTCTTGCCGAAGCCGGGTCCCTTACCGCACACGTCACAAACGGCAGCCACGATGTTCTCCTCGGTATGTCTTCCAGTTCAGTCTTTGGCTCCCCGCGGTCGCGGGAAACGCATCCTTCGGTGCTTGAACCGAAGGCAACCATGACAGAATAGCGGATGATGCGCACTTTCAACAAGTCGCACGGCATATCGGTCGTGTCAGGTCGCACACAGCGGGCGCCGTGGGGACAATTGAGGGTGCCGGAAAGGGGAGTCATGGAACTGAATGCATCGGTGATTATCGCGGCGTGCCGAGCGGGGGCCGAGGAGGCGGCCAGGCTCGCGCCCTTCCTTGACGACCTGGACGGCTGGGACGGAGCGGACTGCGACACGGGCACGAACGCGGCAGCCACGATGGCTGCCCTGGCGGCCGCGATGGATTCCCTGGAGCCGCGCGCGCATCTGCGCGTCGCGCTCGAAGCGGCTGTGGAGACCCTGATCCGCAGGGGCGTGGGGCACAGCGGCGTTGCCCTGGCCGCCCTGTTCGAGGCGTGGGCGGGGGCCCTGGGGGACGCGGCGCAGGTGACGCCCCTGGTCCTGCGTCGGATGCTCGCCTCCTCCCTTGCGCCGTCCTCCTCCTTTATTGATTGGTCGGATGCGCTGGCGGAGATGCTGGGGGGTGCCGTGCGCGAGGTTGCGGAGCTGGGGCCCACGCTGCCCGAGGCGGAGGACGTCTTTTCCCGCTTCTCCTCCCAGGCGCAGATCGGCCTGGTGGACGCGACAAACGAGGCGACGGGCAGGATCGACCCGGGTGGCGCCTTCATCGCGCTGGTTCTGGCATGCATTGACGCCACCATGCGGGATGACGCCGGCATCCTCCAGTCCTTCACGGCGATGCTCGCCGACCTGACGCGCCGTCATTCGCGGGCGCCCGAACCCGCTTCGCCGCCGCCGGGCCGCGACTTCACGGTTGACATCATCGTCGAGGGCGTCGAGGAGGACCTGCGCGTCCTCCTAGCCCGACTCACAGGGCTGGGTGCGCGCCTGTCCTACGTTGGGCGCGTGGACCTGTTTGGCATGGGGGAGTGGCGACTGCACGTGGACACCTCCGCGCCGCTGGCCGCGCACCCCACCTCGGGTCAGGTCGTGCGCTTCCAGGTCAGCGATGCGCGCCCGGATGCGCAGATCGGCATCGACGAGCTCGCCGACGAGGGGCTCACCCATCGAGGAGTGCGCCTGCTGCAACGTCGACCGATGCGACGGGTCGAGCGGGCGCGGGTCATCGCCTGCACGCGGGCCCCGGGCCTCGTGGAGGACTTGGCGCGCGCCGGGGCGGTGGTCTTCCTCGACCCCAGCGCGATGGACGCCGCCGGGATCGTGTCGGCGGCGGGCTCACGCACGGGTGTCACGCTCGTCGCCCCCTGCGACGAGGCCAGCGCCGCCCTGGTGGGCACGGTCGCCTCGGTACTGCCAGCGCCCGCCCCGGGCGTTCCCGCGATCCTGCGTGCCGATAGCCGCGACGACCTGGACGTTCTCGCCGTCGCACGCGCCTGCGCCCCGCTGTTCGTGCCGCAGCCGGGCGGGATCGAGGCCGCGCCGACGCTGGCTCGCATGCTCCGGGATGGGGCGCACGACGCCCTGATGTCTAGCGCGAGCGCGCCCCTGCCTCGTGACGGAGACCCTGAGGGCATCGCCGAGGCCCTGGCCGAGGCCGCTCGCGGGGGAGCGCGCGCGTGGCGACTCCTGATCTCCCGCGAGGACGACGGCCCGTACACGGTGGCGACGGTGCGCCAGCTCCTGTCCACGCGCGACGCCTCCTCCTCCATCGACTTGGAAACGTGGGACGGCGGACAGGTGGGCCCGAGCCTCGTTGCGGGGTGCACCTCGTGAGCGCGCTCGACATCCCGCTGTCCTTGCGCCTGCCGAAGAGAACCGCTAAGGCACTCGAGGGTGCGAGTATCTTCACGGTCGGCGACCTGCTGCTCGTCGCCCCGCGCCGCTACTACCACTGGGGCAGGCTCACCCCGCTGTCGTCGCTGCGCGAGGGAGAAGATGTCACGATCCTGGCCGAGGTCGCGGGCACCCACCTGGTGGCCAACCGCTCCGGATCGGGCGTGCGCCTGGAGGTGAGCCTCACCGACGGCGTCCAGTTCCTGTCCGCAACCTTCTTCGCGAAAAGCCAGTTCAAGCTCGCCCCCATCGAACGCCTCCTCACCCCGGGAGCCTCCTTCCTCTTCGCCGGCAAGGTCGGTGCCTACCGCGGCAAACTCCAGCTCACCCACCCCTCCTTCGAAGGCGTCGACGGGGAGGACATTGTCCGCATCGCGACCCGCCCCATCCCGATCTACCCGGCGACGGGCAAGCTGACCTCGTGGGCCATCGCCCGCGCCGTCGGTATGGTCCTCGAACACCTGGACGAGGCGGACGTTCCCGACGTTGTGCCCGCCGACGTGCGAGGGCGCCAGCGCATCGACTCCTACGCCCAGTCGCTGCGCCGCCTGCACCAGCCGGAAACGGACGAGGACTACCAGCGGGCGCGCCGGGCACTGGCCTTCACGGAGGCCTTCGTCCTCCAGGTAGGCCTGGCCGCCAGGCGCCGGGGAGCGCGCTCGACCCCCGCCCTGGCCTCGCCGCGCGAAGCCCCACTGCTTGAGCGCTTCCGACGCACCCTGCCCTTCGAACTCACCCACTCCCAGAGCGAGGCGGTGGCCCAGATCGGCGCCGACCTGGCGGGACAAGTACCGATGCAGCGGCTCCTGCAGGGGGACGTTGGTTCGGGCAAAACCGTCGTCGCGCTCCTCGCGCTGCTCCAGGTTATCGCCGCCGGGCATCAGGGAGCCCTGGTCGCTCCCACGGAAGTCCTGGCCGAGCAGCACGCCGCATCTCTGCGAAACCTCCTCGTCCCCCTGGGGGACGACACCCCCGACGTGCGACTGCTGACGGGCTCGACGACGCCGACGGTGCGCCGCGAAATCGCCGCGGCGATGACCTCCAACACGCCCCTCATCGTCGTGGGCACGCACGCCCTGTTCCAAGACAGCGTGCGTTTCGCAGACCTCGCGCTGGTCATCGTCGACGAGCAGCACCGCTTCGGCGTCGAACAACGCGCCGCCCTGCGCGATGCCCGCCAGGACGGGCGGGGCGTCCACGAGCTCGTCATGACGGCAACCCCCATCCCGCGCACGATCGCGATGACGGTCTTCGGCGACCTCGACGAGACCCGCATGACCGGCATGCCCAAGGGACGCGCGCCCGTGGCCACCTTCCTCGCCGACGCGGCCAACACCGCCTGGGTTGAACGCACCTGGACGCGCGCCGCCGAAGAGATCGCCGCGGGGCACCGCGTCTACGTCGTCTGCCCGCGCATCGACGCCTCCGACACCGTCGCCGACGCCGAGGAAGAGGACACGCGCCCCCTCGCCTCCGTCGAAGAAGTCGCCGCCTACCTGCGTTCCCACCCCGCGCTCGCGGGCCTCGCCATCCACGAGCTGACGGGCCGTACCCAGACGGCGCTCAAAGCCCAGATCATGGAGGACTTTTCCGCCGGACGGGCCCCGCTGCTGGTCGCCACGACCGTCATCGAGGTCGGCGTCGACGTGCCCGAGGCGACCCTCATGGTGATCCTCGACGCTCAACAATTCGGGCTCGCCCAGCTTCACCAGCTGCGCGGGCGTGTCGGGCGCTCCGACCGGCCTTCCCTGTGCATCGCCATGCATCGCCACGAGCTGACGGACTCGGGCATGGCCAGGCTCCAGGCTTTCGCGACGACGGCGGACGGATTCGAGCTCGCCGAAGCCGACCTGCGCCTGCGCAAGGAGGGCGACGTGCTGGGGGCCGGTCAGTCCGGCACCGCCACGCACCTGCGTTTCCTGTCGGTGCGCCGCGATGAGGCCCTGATCCGGGCCTGTAAGAGCGAGGCGGAGGCCCTGCTCGCCCAGGATCCGACCCTGTCGGCCTACCCCGACCTCGCCCGCGCCCTGCGGGCCGCCTCGGATAGGCAACTCGAATGGATGCAGCGCTCCTAGCGCTCCCGGTAGGGTAGGGGCATGACCAGAATCGTCGCAGGCAGCGCCAAGGGCAGGACACTCGCCGTGCCCAAGTCCGGCACGCGCCCCACCTCCGAGCGAGTCCGCGAGGCGCTCTTCTCCCGCCTGGATCACATGAACGTCCTGGAGGGGGCCACCGTCCTCGACCTTTTCGCCGGCACGGGGGCCCTCGGCCTCGAAGCCCTGTCCAGGGGTGCCGCGCGAGCGACCCTCGTCGAGAAGGCCTCCGCGGCCGCGCGCGTCGCTACCGCTAACGTCCGCGCGACGAGTCTGTCCGCCCGCGTCGTGACGGCGGACGTGCGCGCCTACCTGGGTGCCCGCAGCGGTGAGGCCCTCACGGGGGAGGTAGACCTGGTCTTCATCGACCCTCCCTACGACATCGCCGAGGAGGACATGACGGCGGTGCTGTCCGCCCTCGCGCCGTGGGTCGGTCCGGACTCGCTGATCGTCGTCGAGCGCTCCACCCGCGCACCGGCCCCCACCTGGCCGCCCTTCCTGGTCCTCGAAGACACGCGCGCGTGGGGGGAGACGGTCGCCTACTTCGCCGGCCCACCCCTGCCCAAGAACGAGGAGAACGGCGATGACAGCGACGCCGCCGAGCGCGCGGCAGCCTTGCCAGTGCGTGAGGAGATGGCCCAATGATTGCGCTGTTCCCCGGGTCCTTCGACCCCTTCACGAACGGGCACCTCGACGTCGCCCAACGCGCCGCCGAGGTCGCTGACCTCCTCATCATCGGGGTGGGCATCAACCCCGCCAAGCGCGGGCTCATCGAGCCGGCGAGGCGTGTGGCGCTCATCGAGGAGGCGACCGCGCACCTGGAGCGCGTGGAGGTGGTCGCGCTGTCGGGCGCCACCATGGACGAGGCCCGCCGCCTGGGCGCACACCTCATTGTCAAGGGGGTGCGCGGCGCGCAGGACGCGGACTTCGAGGGCCCCCAGGCTGCCCTCAACCTGGAGGTCGGAGGGGTGGACACGTGGTGGATTCCCGCCCGCCCCGGCCTCGGACATGTCTCCTCCAGTGCGGTGCGTGAACTTCTGAGCCTCAAAAAAGACATTTCCCGGTATGTCCCACCGGCGCTCGCGCGCTATCTGACGGACAATAGAAACTGAATCATGCCCGGTGGAACGCAGGAGGGACTCATGGCCGACACGCCCGCAGACAAGAATCAGGACGAGTGGAACGAGGAGACCGTTTATGGTCCCTCCACCGTGATCGCCGCCCTCGACCAGATCGAAGACCTTGTCGAGTCCTCCCGCGCAGTGCCCCTGTCCGCCTCGATCATGGTCAACAAGGCCGAGATTCTCGACCTGCTTGACCAGGCTCGCGAAGCGCTGCCCGAGGACCTGGTCGCCGCCGACGCCGTCGTCGCCGACGCGGACGCTGTCCTGGGGCGCGCCGACTCCGCGGCCGAGACGCGTATCGCCGAGGCGAACTCGCGCGCCTCCTCTACCCTCGCCCAGGCCAACGAGCGCGCCGCGCAGATCCGCGCGGACGCCGAGGAGGAAGCCGAGCGCACCCGCTCGCGCGCGAACGAGGAGGCCACCGCACTAGTCTCGCAGGCGCGCGCCGACGCCGAGGCCACCATCGCCGACGCGAACGCCCAGGCCGCGCGCATCGTCTCCACCGAAAACATCGTGCGCATGGCCGAGGACCGCGCCCGCGAGATCGTCTCCGAGGCCAAGCGCTCAGCCACCTCCCTGCGTGAGGGCGCCGACGACTACGTCGCCTCCTCCCTCGACGAGCTGGCCCGCCTGATCGCCGACGTGTCGCGGCGCACCGATGCCGGTCGACGCGCGATCGCCGAGCGGCGCGGTGTCGATGTGACGGACGTGGACCTGTCCCATGAGTGAGAAGGCCCTGACCCTGTCCCTGGCGCGCCTGCCGCGCGCGCTGGGTTCGACGCTCCACGAAGACATCACGTGGATCGCCCCCGATGACCTGGGGACGCCCTCGATGTCGGTGGTTCCCGGCACGCCGCTGGACGTGTCCGTGGACCTGACCAGTGTCGAGGACGGCGTCCTCGTGCAGGTCGCGACCTCCGTCGACCTGGTGGGTGAGTGCGTGCGCTGCCTGGACGAGGTGCGTGAGCATCATGACGTCACCAGCGCGGAGGTCTACTTCGAGCCCGGAGCCCCCGCCCTGACGCTCTCCGAGGGCGAGGACGAGGATGCCGACGATCTCTTCGTCATCGGCGAGCGCGACACGATCGACATCGAAACGCAGCTGCGCGACGCCATCGTCACCCTCGTCGACCCGCGCCCCCTGTGCAGCTCCGACTGCGCGGGCCTGTGTGACGTGTGCGGCGAGAAGTGGGTCGACCTGCCCGCCGACCACGAGCACGTCGTCATCGACCCTCGCCTGGCCTCCCTGGCATCCCTCCTGGGCGGCAGCCCCGAGCCGGGGCGATCCTGATGGCCAAATCCAAGCACCTGCCGGTGCCTCCGCGCACCGACACCGACGCGCTCGTGGAGGCGTGGGGCACGCGCATCGACGCTCCTTTGTTGCAGCTCGCGCTCGTGCACCGCTCCTACGCGAACGAGGCCGGCGGTATCGCAAACAACGAGCGCCTGGAGTTTTTGGGCGACTCGGTGCTCTCGATCATCATTGCCCAGAAGCTGTACGAGCAGTATCCGGACGTGCCCGAGTCCGACCTGTCGCGGATGCGCGCGGCGACCGTTTCTCAGCAGCCCCTGGCCGCGGCCGCACGGCGCATCGGGCTGGGTGACTTTGTGTTCCTCGGCAAGGGCGAATCCATGCACGGGGGACGCGAGAAAGACTCGATTCTGTCCGACACGTTCGAGGCCCTCATCGGTGCCACGTACTTGACCAGCGGGTTGGAGGAGGCGCGCCGGGTCGTCCTGGCACGCCTGAGTTTCCTGCTGGCCGACGCCCCCTCGCGCGGCCACCACCAGGACTGGAAGACCCTCCTCGTGGAGTACTCTCAGGCTGAGGGCCTGGGCGAGGTCTCGTACGAGGTGCAGGGGGAGGGACCCGATCATCAGCGCGTCTTTACTGCCCGCGCTTTTCTCGCCGAGCGTTCCGACGCGGTTGGCTCCGGCCAAGCCTCGTCGAAGAAGCACGCGGAGAACGCGGCCGCTCAGGACGCGATGAGTCGGCTCTCCCCGGAGGAGTAATAGGTACACGAGGGCGTTTGCCCTCCTAACAGTTAGTATGAGCTCGTGAGTGAAAATACTTCCGCGCGCACGCGCGTCATGATCGTCGACGATCACGAGATCGTTCGGCGAGGTATTGCTGAAATTGTTGACCGCGACGAGGCTCTCGAGGTCGTCGCTGAGGCCGGCTCCGTCGCGGATGCCGTGCGCCGAGCCGACCTGGTGCGCCCCGACGTCATCCTGGTCGACCTCCAGCTGCCCGACGGTACCGGCATAGACATCATGACAAGCCTGCGCGCCTCCCACCCGCAGATTCTGCCCGTCGTCCTGACCTCTTTCGATGATGACGAGGCCTTGGCTGAGTCCCTCGAGGCCGGTGCCCGCGCGTACATCCTCAAGACCGTGCGCGGGGCGGAGATCACCGACGTCATCAAGGCGGTCGCGGATGGACGCGTGCTGCTCGACGAGCGCACCCTGACGCGTCGGCGCGTGGACCACGAGGATCCGACAGCGGATCTGACGCCGTCGGAGCGTAAAGTCCTCGACCTGATTGGTGATGGCCTGTCGAACCGCGAGATCGGCGAAAAGCTCGGGGTGGCGGAGAAGACCGTCAAGAACCACATCACCTCCCTCCTGTCCAAGATGGGCCTGCAGCGTCGCACGCAGGTGGCCGCGTGGGTGGCCGGGCAAAGGGCTGCCGCGTGGCGTAACTGAGCCACTGCCTCGTCCCCCGAGGGTGACAATCGACGAAGGAAGCGGGTCGGAGTAACCGGCCCGCTTCCTCGTATAGGGGGAGCAGCGTGACCGAATAGTACGGCCGTTCCAGTTTCCCTCTAATCAGGGATGTCCCTGATTTGTAAGAAAGCTACTATCAAACTGGTTCATGAATAAGTCCCATGGGGTAACGTTCGCCTCATCCTCACCGATGAGGACGGACAACGCAGTCCGCCACCCCCTGAAAGGACACCCCGTGAACCTCAAGCGAATGCTTGCCGGTTGCGGTGCCGCAGCGGCACTAGTGCTCGCACCCCTGAGCGCACCAACCTTCGCCGACGCGCCAAGCGCGCCCACCGGCGTCCCCGCAGCGGTCCCCCTCAGCGACACCACCAAAGTCGCCAACTGGCAGAAGCTCCAATACGGCATGTTCATGCACTTCGGCGTCTACTCCGTCTACGGCGGCTACTACAACGGTCACCGCCAGGGCATGGGCTACCCCGAGCAGATCAAGGCCTGGGAAAACATTCCCACCGACGACTACCTGGCCAAGGCCAAAGACCTCGCCTCCAACTTCGATGCCGCGGCCATCTGCAAGACGGTCCACGACTCGGGCATGACCTACCTGATGATCACGTCCAAGCACCACGACGGCTTCGCCATGTGGGACACGAAGACGACCGACTACAACATCGTCAAGCAGTCCAACTACGGCAAAGACCCGATGAAGGAGCTGTCCACCGAGTGCAACAAGCTCGGCGTCAAGCTCGCCTTCTACTTCTCGATCATCGACTGGACGAAGCAGACCCCCGAGCCCTACGGGAACGTCAACCCCATCGACGAGGAACTCATGACGGGCACCATCAAGCCCCAGCTCACCGAGCTCCTCACCAACTACGGTCCTATCGCCGAGCTCTGGTTCGATATGGGCGGCCCTACCGCCGAGCAATCCCAGCGCATGGCCCAGTGGGTCCACGAGCTCCAGCCCGACACCATGGTCAACTCGCGCGTGTGGAACAAGGCCGGTGACTTTGAAGTCGGCGGCGACAACTCGGTGACAACCGACTTCCACATGGGCCCCTGGGAATCGATCCGCTCGATCTACCCGGCCTGCTGGGGATACTGCTCGTGGGCGAACCGCGACGAGAGCGCCAAGAACTACAAGGAACGCGAACTCGTCAACAACCTCATCGGCACGGTCGCCTCGGGCGGCCAGTTCGCCTACAACATCGGCCCCAAGGGTGACGGGACGATCGACGCATTCGACTCCGGCGTCGTCACCGAGGTCGGCCAGTGGATGGCACGCCACCCCGACGCCATCACAGGAGCACGCCCGACGTGGTTCCCCGCACCCTCCTGGGGCAAGATCATGACCAAGGGCAACGACCTCTACTTCTTCCCCGAGCAGTGGAGCACCGGTCAGACCCTGACGCTTCCCAGCGTCGGCGGCCACGTCACCGCCGTGAGCGTGGACGGCACCGACCGTTCCCTCGACTTCACTCAGGATGGCACGACGCTCACGGTGACCATGTCGGGCGAGAACCCCGAGCCCAACCTGCGCCCCGTCGTCAAGGTCACCTTCGACGCCGCCCCCACCTACGTGCCCACGCAGACGGTCACCGCCGTCGACGGCGCGACCATCTCCTCGGAGCACTTCTTCGGACGCGCCTCCGCACTGCGTTACTCCGGCGCACAGGCCTACGACGCCTACCTCGTGAACAAGACGGACAAGGCCATCACCGACCTCACCCTGACCTTCTCGGGCAACTTCGATGCCTCCACGACCTACAAGATCACCCTCGGGACCACCTCCATCGAGGTCACCGGTGCGCAGATCGAGGCCGGGGAAGTCGGCGAGGGCCTCACCCTCGAGCCCGGCACGGTGACGCCCCTGCGCCTCGAGCTGGCTCACCCCTCCTACTACGCCAACCCGATCGGCCTGCGCTCCGTGAGCGCGACCGTGCACGTCTACGGCGAAAACGCGGCCACCCAACCGCCCGTCATCGCCACGGACCCCTCCTCGGTCTCCGTGAAGGCAGGGGAGAGCGCCACCTTCACCGTCGTCGCCTCGGGCCGCCCGGCCGCCACCATCCAGTGGTACCGCGTCCCCAAGGGAGCAACCGATGGAACGGCGATTCCGAATGCCACGAGCCCCACGTACACCCTGACAACGACGCTTGAGGATGACGGCGCGCAGTTCTACGCCGTCGCCACGAACGCCAACGGCTCCACCACCTCCCAGCGCGCCACCCTCACCGTCACCAAGGGCAGCGACAACCTCGCCCTCAACAAGACGGCCACCATGTCCTCGACCGGCTGGGGCGGCACCGCCTCACGCGCCGTCGACGGCAACACGGACGGCGTGTGGGACAACGGCTCGGTCGCCCACACCGGCAAGCAGGCCAACCCCTGGTGGGAGGTCGACCTCGGCGAGAGCCACCCCCTCGGCGTCGTCAACGTCTGGAACCGCTCCGCATCCGACAACTGCCAGGGAATCCCCTGCGACCAGCGCCTGCACGACTTCTGGGTCGTCGCCTCAACGACACGTCTCGACGCTTCCTTTAACCCCGCCACGGCCGGCGTGGTCGACGGCGTCCACATGATCAAGGTCGACGGGGTCGGCGCCCGCCCGAGCGCGGTCAACTTCGAGGGTTTCGACGCGCGCTTCATTCGAGTCATCCAGCCCACCGAGTTTGGCGAGTTCGCGCTCGCGGAGGTCGAGGCCTTCGCGGCTGCCACGCCGACGCCGGAGCCGGATGACCAGGAGCCCCCGGTTATCAAGCCGCTGACCGTGACCGCCAACCCAGCGGAGGATGCTCAGATCTCCGGTGACGGTGCTTTCCGCACCGTGACGGGCAAGGAGGGCACGCAGGTCACGATCAAGGCAGAGGCGAGCGGCAAGCCGGCCCCGACCCTCTTCTGGCAGATCAAGCGCGAGGGCTCCGATTCCTGGTCCATTGTGGAAGACGAGAACGGCCCCGAGCTGACCCTCACCATCGATGGGGAGAGCAACGGCTCGGTCATCCGCGTCATGGCCATGAACGAGGCCGGGGTCGCTGAATCGGGTCTCGTGACCCTGGCTCTGGCTGAGGAACCTGCCCCCGAACCCGAGCCCAGCCCGGAGCCGAGCCCCGAGCCTACTCCGGACCCGACCCCCACGCCCGATCCCACGCCCGCTCCCGATCACACGGTCGGCATGTGGGTGAACGACGGGGTCGGCTGGTGGTGGAAGATCACCGGCGGCGACTACGCCAAGAACGAGACGCTCACTCTGGGCGGTCACGTCTACCGTTTCGATCAGAACGGCTACATGCTCACGGGCTGGGTCTACTGGGACGGCGCCTGGCACTACCACAACGCCGCGGGCGCACAGGTCAGCGGCTGGATGAATCAGGGCGGCACCTGGTACTACCTGGCGCCTGACACGGGAGTCATGGCGACGGGCTGGACGATGATTGACGGCGCGTGGTTCATGTTCTCGTCCGGCGGCGCCATGTCGACAGGCTGGGTCTCTTCCAGCGGCGACTGGTACTACCTGAATCCGTCGGGCTCCATGCACACCGGCTGGCTCCAGCTGGATGGACGCTGGTACATGCTGGGCGACAACGGTGCGATGGTCATCGGCTGGAAGCTGAGCGGTAGCAGCTGGTACTACTTTGACGCCTCGGGCGCTATGCATACCGGCTGGCTTCAGGTGGGTTCGACCTGGTACTACTTCGGTTCCGGAGGAGACATGTACACGGGCGGCCACTGGATCGGTTGGCGCTGGTACAGCTTCGACTCCTCCGGTCGGTGGCTGGGCTGAGGCCGAGCTGAGAGCCGCCAGGTCACGGCTCTGTGCCCATGCGGTGGGGGTGGAGTTCCGATGGGAGCTCCACCCCTACCGTCTTGTGGATGCTTGCGCTGCGCTAGTCTTCGAGCGGAGCGATCCACCGGATCTGCGTGCCCACTCCGCCCTCTCCCGTGTCCGCGTCGAAGCTGCCGTGGTGGCGTCGCGCGCGCTCAGCCATGTTCGCCAGGCCGGAGTTGCGGGTGCGGGAGGGGTCGATGCCGCGGCCGTCGTCGTTGATGACGATGCGCACGCGACCGGATTTTCCTCGCCCGGAAACGTCGACGGTGACGGTGGCTGCCGTCGCGTGGGCGTGACGGGCGATGTTCGACAGGCCCTCGCGCACGATGGCGACGACGTCGTCGGAGAGATCGGGGTCGACGCGCCCGTCGAATTCGTCGATGACCACCAGCTCGTTGTCCAGGTCGGAATTGATCGCGCTCCCGTCCAGGGTGATGACGAGGGAGGGCGCGAAACCCAGGGCTGAGCGCGTCAGGGAGGACTCGCGTCGGATGCGCTCGACGAGGCCGACGGCCTTGTCGCGCTCGCGCAGGTTGTGGACGATCGTGCGGATCTGTCGGACGGCCTCGTCGATGGACGCGAGGGAGGAGTCGATGAGGGACTCGATGGATGCAGGGTCGGCCTGCCCCTGTGCAACTTTCTGCTTGGCGGCGTCCAGGGCCATGCCGGTCGCGAAGAGCTGCTGGATGGCGAAGTCGTGGAGGTCGCGGCCGATGCGGTCGCGCTCGTCGAGGAGCGCGGCGACGTCTTGGGCGTGGCGGGCGGAGGCGAGCTCGAGGGCGAGCGTCGCCTGCGAGGCAAGCGATTCGGCGAGTGAGAGCTCGGAGGCGTCGAACTCGGGGGCGCCGATCTGACGCAGGAGGATGAGGACGCCGGAGGAGACGCCGCGGGAACGCAGGGGAGCGTAGAGCGCGGAGCCGAAGGCCGCCAGCTGGGGAACGCGCATCGTCTGGGCGCGCGACATGGAGTCGACGATCATGCCGGTTCCCTCGTGCAGGACGCTCATGGCGCGTCCCTCGGGCGGGAAGGTCAGGCCGAGCAGGGTGGAGGCGTTTTTGCCGTCGGTGATTTCGGCAGCCCACGTGTCGCCCACGGACTGCAAGACGATGATCGCGGTGTCGGCGTGGGAGACCTCGCGCACCGTCTTCGCGATGAGCTCGAGGGCCTCTTCCTCGTCCGTGCCCTCCAGCATCGTCGTGGTCAGCGACTGTGAGGCGCTGATCCACCGTGCGGTGCGCTTGGAGTCCGCGTAGAGGTTCGCGTTTTCGACGGCGATGCCGGCGGCGGGGGCCAGGGCCGCGACCACGGCCGCGTCCTCATCCGTGTAGCCTCCGGGCTTTCCCATGAGGTAGAGGCGCCCGTAGACCTGCTCGTGGACGAGGACGGAAACCCCGAGGAAGGGTGGGGTGGAGGCGGGCAGGTCGATGTCGGGCGCGTCCTGCGGGGAGTTGACGAGGAGCGGCGTGGTGACGGGGATCGCCGTCGGTAGCGAGTCGGGAACGGGCGGGGCGGGGTAGGAGTCGTGGTGCTCGAGCCGCAGGGTTGTCGCACCCCAGGTATCGAGCACGCACATCGTGGCGTGCGGGGAGGAGGTGAGGGCGCACGCTTGATTGACGAAGTTCTGCAGCCCATTTTTCAGATCGAGCGAGCTGGTGAGGTCGATGGCCGCCTTGAGCAGCCTGAAGTCCGTGTGATCGGGGCTCATTGTTCCTCCTGATCGAGGGCCTGGCGGTAGGTGGGGAGGGCGTCGAGAACGTCCTTGTGGGTGCCGTACGCGGCGACGCCTGCAATGGCTCCGGGGTGGGGGGCGGCGAGTACGAGGACGTGGTCGGCCTTGTCGAGGGCGCTGAGCCTGTGCGTGACGACCAGGGTAGCGCGCGTCGGTGAGGGGGTCAGGAGGGTGTCCATGAGCCTGTCGGCGGTGGTCGCGTCAAGGTGCTCGGAGGCCTCGTCGATCGTCATGATGGGGGCGGGGGCGGCCAGGGCGCGGGCCATGAGGAGGCGGCGACGTTCGCCGCCGGACACGGTGGTGCCACCCGATCCGACGAGCGTGTCGATGCCGTCTGGCAGGGAGGAGACCCATTCCTGGAGGCCGGCTCGCGCGAGGAGCTGCCCGGCCTCGTCCCTCGTGAGGGAGGCTCGGGCGACGCGCAGGTTTTCGAAGATGGAGGTCGCGAAGACGTGGGCGTCTTCGGCGGTCATCGTGATGAGGGACGTGACCTGGTCGCGATCCGCGCCCCACGCGGGGACGCCGTTGATGAGGGCCTGGCCCTCCTTGGGCGGGATGATGCCGGTGAGCGTTGCGAGCAGGGTGGTCTTGCCGATGCCGGAGGCGCCCACGATGGCGAGGGAGGAGCCGGGGCGCAGCGTGAGCGAGATGCCGGTGGCCAGGGTCGGGCCTTCCGGCCAGCCGATCGACAGGTCGCGCGCCTCGATGACGGGCTCTCCGCCGGGGATTTTGTGCGTAGCCTCGGGGGTTTCCTCGCTGATGAGCGCGCAGATGCGCGTCGCTGCCTGTGCGCTGCGCACCAGTTGGGCGGCGGCCGGAGCGAGCTCGGCGGCCCCCTCGAAGGAGGACAGGGGGATCAAAACGATGACGGCCAGGAGCACCTGCGCCAGGGCCCCGGAAGTAGTCTGTGGGATGCCGATGAGGAGCGCGCCGATGACGGCTGCGCCCATGGCGACCACGTCGAGTCCGCGCGCGAGGGCCGACAGCTGCGCGGAGCGCCCGATCGCGCCGGCAAGCTCCTCTTCGGCGCGCTGGAGGGAAGCGCGTGCCTGAGGGAGCGTTCCCGACAGGGAGAGCTCGGTGGCGCCCTCCAGAACCGCGAGGCTCGTGGCCGCGATGTCGGCGCGTGCGGCCGACCCCTGGGTTTCGGCCAAGCGTACCGAGCGGGCGATGAGCGCGGGAGCGAGGACGCCCGAGACGACGAGGGACACGGCAAGGATCAGGCCGGCCGCGGGGGAAATGAACGAGACGGCCCCGACCGTGCCCACGCCGACGACGAGGGCGATGAGGGCGGGCAGGAGCGTCTTGACGACGACGTTGCCGACCTCGTCCACGTCCGCCCCGGCGCGCGTCATGAGGTCGCCGCGTCGCAGACTCGACAGCGAGGCGGCGGGCTGGAGGCACAGGCGGTCGTAGAGGTTGCCGCGCAGCGCGTCCATCCCTTCGAGGGCAACCCGGTGGGAGGCCAGGCGCGCCAGGTAGCGCGCGAGTGCGCGCGAGACGCCGAAGAGCCGGACGGAGGTGGCCGCGACGGTCAGGTAGAGGACCGGCGGCTGCTGGGAGGCACGGGCGATGAGCCACGCCGCGGTGCCTCCCAGCGCGATCGCCGAGCCGAGCGCGCCCACGCCCAGGAGTAGCGAGAGGGCAAAGCCCGATCGCGACACCTGGAGCATGGAGATGCACCGGCGTAGCGCTGCGGATTCCGAGCGGGTCAGGAAGAGTCTCATGCCAGTGCCTCCTCATCTTCGGACGCAACGTCGATGATCGTGTCGGCCACGCCGATAATGGCGGCGCGGTGGGCGATGACGATGACCGTGCGGCCCTCCTCGCGCATCGTGGTGATAGCTCGCACGACTGTCTCCTCGCTGACGGCGTCGAGGTGCGCGGTCGGCTCGTCCAGGATGACGACGCGGGAGCGCGCGGCGAGCGCGCGCGTGAGCGCCAGGCGTTGGCGCTGGCCGACGGACAATCCGACCCCGCCGGAGCCGATCGTGCTGTCCCACCCGTGGGGTGCGGTGGCCAGGACGGCGTCGAAGCCGGTGGCGCGCGCGGCCTCCTCCAGGTCGGCCAGCGGCAGACCTGCCATGTTGTCCAGGATCGAACCCGGGATCAGGGTGGGGGACTGGGGGACCCAGGAGAGGCCGGAGCGCCAGGACACGGGGTCGACGTCGGTGAGGGCCAGGTCGTCGCCGCGCGGGTTCGAGGCCTGGGGCCTCAGGACGATGCGCCCGGCGTCGGGCGCCACGTCGGCGAGCAGGCAGGCGACGAGCGTGGACTTGCCCGCGCCGGAGGGGCCCGCGAGGGCCGTGATCGTGCCGGGCCGGATGACCCCGTCGGTGGGGGCAGGGCCCCAGGCTCCCCGTGCGCGCACGCCGACGCCGTCCAGGACGATCGCCGTCGTGGACATGTCGGGGCTAGGGGACGTGCCGGGGGCGGCTACGTCCTGCGCCTGCTCGATGATGTCGAAGGCGGCGCGCGAGGCGGTCACGCCGTTGGCCGACGCGTGGAACTGGGCGCCGACCTGGCGCAGAGGCTCGAAGACCTCGGGGGCCAGCATGATGACGGCCAGACCGTGGAAGAGAGAGATATCGCCGAAAACCAGGCGCATACCGACCTCGACGGCGACGAGCGCGACCGACAGGGTCGTCAGAAACTCCAGGACGCCGCCCGACAGGAAGGCGACGCGCAGGGTCGCCATCGTGGCCTTCGTGTTGGCCTCCCCGAGCTTGCGCAGGTGAGCGCGGGGGCCCTTCTCCCGGCCCAGAGCCCGCAGGGTGGGCAGGCCCGACATGAGGTCCAGAAGCTGGGCGGTCAGACGTTTCATGGACTCCAGCTTGTCCTCGGAGGCGGCCTGAGTGAAGCGGCCGATGAGGATCATGAAGATGGGGATGAGCGGGACGACGAGGAGGGCGATGAGTGCCGACCAGAAGTCCAGGAGGAGAATGACCCCCAGGGCCGCGGGCGTCACCGTGCACACGAGCACCAGCTGAGGGAGGAAGGAAACGAAGTAGGGGCGCAAGTCCTCCAGTCCCGTGGCCAGGAGCGTCGCCGTCTGGGCGCCGTTGGTTGCCCTCCACCGCGGACCGAGGGCGATGGAGGCGTCGATCACCCGCCTGCGTAGCTCGGTAACGGCCCTGGTGGCGGCGCGCGCGGCGATCGCCTCGCGCCCGGCGACAACCAGGGCGCGGCACGCGAACACCGCCCCGATGCCGGCGATAACACTCGCCACGTCGCCCAGTGACGCCGTCCCCGACACGACGGGGGAGAGGGCGGCGGAAATCAGCAGAGCCTGGGCCAGCACCAGCAGGGCCGTGATCGTACCCAGGAGCGCCGTCAGCGCGATGGGACCGCGAGCCGAACGGGCGTAGCGCAGTAAGCGAGGATCAAAGGGACGCACGGATACTATTGTGCCCCAAAAGTGCACGTCATGGGTCGAAGGTCCCCGGCCTCGTCCCCGGTGGGAATACGACTGCGCCCGGCTCCCCGAGGGGGGAACCGGGCGCAGCTCGGCAGAGAATCAGCCGGCGAGGAAGTTCTCGCCCAGGCGGATCTTCTTCATGAGCAGACCCGTCCGGGTGGTCACGTCCTCAGTGCCCACGCGGCCACGGAAAGTCCAGTAGGACCAGGCGATGTAGGCCAGAACGATGGGCAGGAGGCAGACGGTCACGATCGTCATGACGGTCAGCGTCGCGTCCGAAGAGGAGGCCTGATCAATCGTCAGCGAATATGCCGGGTTGATCGAGGACTTCTGGACGGCGGGAGCCATCGACGCGAACACCCAAGCCACCGTGGCGGCGATCGCCACGGAGGAAGCCACGAAGGACAAGCCCTCGCGGCGCAGCGACGCCTGCGACAGGGCGGTCGAGGCGATGATCGCCAGGGCGGCGACGACGAGCGGGATCCATGCCAGAACGTTCGTCGTGTAGGCGAACTGGCCCCACATCAGCCACGCGGCGGCCAGGACGGTCGCGGCGATCGTCGCGGGTGCGGCAATCGCGTTGGCGCGGTCGCGGACCTCGCCCGTCGTCTTCAGCGCCAGGAACTGCGCGCCGTGCGCCAGGCACACGGCCATAACGGCCAGACCACCCAGGATGGTGTAGGGCGTGAGCAGCGAGAAGAAACCGCCAGTCAGCTGGTGCGTCGCGGTTGCCAGCGACTGGTTGACCAGCGTCGGGTCGATAACGGTGCCGGTGGCCACGTCAACGACCTCAATGCGCATACCCTGGACGAAGTTCGCGAAAGCGACGCCCAGCAGGATCGGGACGAGCCACGCGCTGATCGTGTGCGCCCAGTCCCAGGCGTGACGCCACTTCTCGGTGGCGACCTTGGAGCGCCACTCGAGCGCCATGACGCGCACGATCAGGCAGACGAGGATCAGGAACAGGGCGAGATACATGCCCGAGAACATGGTCGCGTACCACTCGGGGAACGCGGCGAAAGTCGCGCCTCCGGCGGTGAGCAGCCACACCTCGTTGCCGTCCCAGTGGGGGCCGATCGTGCGCACGGTCTGGGTGCGCTCACGGTCGCCCTTGGCGACGAAGGGGAGGAGCATGCCGACGCCGAAGTCGAAGCCCTCGAGGATCAGGTAGACCGTCCACAGAACGGCGATGAGAACGAACCACAGGATAGACAGAGTCATGATCGGTGTTCCTCTCAGTATCCGAAGGACAGGTCGGTCGGTGTCTCGTCCTCAGCCTTGTCGGCCTTCGACGAGTGGATGCCCTCGACGGCGTAGCGCTTCATGAGGATGTACCACATGACGCCGAGGACGCCGTACAGCAGGGTGAACAGGATGAGCGAGGTGAGCATCTGGCCAGCGGGAACGTTGGGGGAGATACCCATGTCGGTCATCATGTTGACGGAACCCAGGTCGGAGCCTGCGGACAGCGCCTGCAGGTTCGGGACGACGACCCACGGCTGGCGACCCATCTCGGTGAAGATCCAGCCGAAGGAGGCCGCCAGGAAGGGCAGCGGCAGGTTGAGGAGCGCGAGGCGGCTCAGCCACTGGTTGGACGAGGCCCGACCACCGCGGGTGGCCCACAGGCCCCACGCCGCCAGCAGGAAGGCCACCATGCCCAGGCCGATCATGAAGCGGAAGGACCAGAAGGTCACCATCTGCGGCGGACGGAAGTCATACTGCGAAGCATCGCCGTACTTGGCGGTGAAATTCGGGTCGGAGTTGAGCAGCTCCACCATGCGCTCCTGGACGTCGGCGACGCCCTCGGAGGTTGCGGAGAAGGAGTTGTGGGACATGAAGGAGGCGACACCCGGGACCTTGATGAACTGGGTCGGCTGCGTGCCGTCCTCACCGAGGGGGCAGGACCCGAACTGGGCGACGGTAAATGCGGCGCCGTCGGTGTCCATGCAGATGCCTTCTGCTGCGGCCATCTTCATGGGCTGGGCCTCGACCATCTCCTGGCCCTGGATGTGGCCGGAGGCGACGGTGCCGAGGCCGCCGATGAGGACGACGATCAGACCGAAGCGGGCGATGGGACGCCACACGTCGCGTGCCTGTGCCACGGCCTCGTCGCTGCCCTCACGGGAAGCGCGCACCATCCACCAGATCGCGATTCCGGCCACGAAGGAACCGGCAACCAGCCACGCGGAGGTGATGACGTGGGAGTACTCGGACAGGTAGACGCCCGAGGTGATGAGCTTGAGGAAGCCGCCGGCGCCGTCGAGCTCGGCGCGGCCGGTTTCGGGGTTGAAGCGGGCGCCCACGGGGTGCTGCATCCACGCGTTGGCCGCAAGAATCCAGGCCGCGGAGAACATGGTGCCCAGGGCGACGCACCAGATGGTCGCCAGGTGGATGCCCTTGGAGAGGCGGCCCCAGCCGAAGATCCACAGTCCGAGGAAGGTGGATTCGAGGAAGAAGGCCAGGAGGGCCTCGACAGCCAGAGGGGCGCCAAAGATGTCGCCGACGAAGCGGGAGTACTCGGACCAGTTCATGCCGAACTGGAACTCCTGCACGATGCCGGTGGCGACGCCGAGAGCGAAGTTGATGAGGAGGAGCTTGCCGAAGAAACGGGTTGCTTGCAGCCAGTATTCCTTGCCGGTGCGGTGCCACGCGGTTTGCATGATGGCGACCAGCAGGGACAGGCCGATCGTCAGCGGTACGAGGACGAAGTGGTAGACGGTGGTAACACCGAACTGCCATCGTCCGACGGTGACCGCGTCGAGCGCTGTTTGCGCGAGGGTCATGATGGGACCTTCCCGTGTGGGGATGGGGGATCGAAGTGCCCCGCAACAAGAGTGCTAGGACCTATGTCACGGGCTGATTTAAATGTAGCTCAAAAGACAGCAGCGAAGCGCCTGGAAGACGCGATGCGTGACAGTTTTGTGACATATGTGTCTGATTATTTTGAACGGCTTTTTCCCTGAGATTGTGTGAGTGTGACGTTGAACGGGTCACCCTTCGGTTGATGCAGGTTGGCGATGTGCGACAATAAGGGGTGAATGGATGTCGCGGGCATGCCCCCGCGATGAGAGCCGAGCGAACCTCTGTGACTTGCCGCCGGCAGCTGCGCAACTGCGCTCCACTAGGTTTCCGCCCCTCGCGGGCGATGAAAACGGGCGCGTCCGGGCATGGGGCGCGCGCCCATTAATTGGAGAATCGTGACAACCGAATCACACACGCCCGTGGCCCCCGCCGCGTCGCTGCTGTTCCAGGCTCCCGTCTTCCAGGCTGCACCCGACGTGGCTGCGCCGGTCGTCGTCGACGAACCTGAGGCGAAGCCCAAGCGTCGGCGCGCCTCCGCCGATGCGGAATCGAACGCCCCCCAGGAAGAGGCTGCCCCCAAGCGTCGCCGCCGCTCGAAGAAAGCCGACGACGCCGCGCCCGAGGACAGTGCTCCCGCCGCCGAAACCGACGAGGCGCCCGCGGAGTCGAAGCCGCGCCGTCGCCGCCGCTCGAAGAAGGCCGACGAGGCCTCGGCCCCCGCCGAGGAAAGTGCCGACAAGGCAGAGAACAACTCCGGCGAGGCGGAGGTCTCGGACGAGGAGGACTCCTCGAGCCGTCGTCGCCGCCGTCGCCGCGCCCGCTCCTCCAGCTCGTCTGCCGAGGAGAGCACCGATCCTGCGGATCAGGTGCAGGCCCTGAAGGGGTCGACACGACTCGAAGCGAAGAAGATGCGTCGCCGCGAGGGGCGTCGCGAGGGACGGCGCCGCCACTCAATCTCCGAGTCCGAGTTCCTGGCGCGCCGCGAGTCCGTCGAACGCACGATGGTCATCCGCGACCAGGATGGCCTCGACCAGATCGCGATCCTTGAGGACGGCCTGCTCGTCGAGCACTACGTCGCGCGCCGCACGCAGTCCTCGATGGTCGGCAACATCTATCTGGGCCGTGTACAAAACGTCCTGCCCTCCATGGAGGCCGCGTTCGTTGACGTGGGTCGCGGCCGCAACGCCGTGCTCTACGCTGGCGAGGTCAACTGGGATGCCGTCGGTATGGAGGGCAAGCCCCGCCGCATCGAGTCCGCTCTCAAGTCCGGTGACCCGGTCCTCGTCCAGGTGACGAAGGATCCGATCGGTCATAAGGGCGCGCGCCTGACCTCGCAGATCACCCTGGCCGGCCGCTACCTGGTCCTGATCCCCGGCGGCTCCATGATGGGCATCTCCCGCAAGCTGCCGGACAAGGAGCGTGCCCGCCTGAAGAAGATCCTCAAGGCTGTCGTGCCTTCCGGTTCCGGCGTCATCGTGCGCACGGCCGCCGAGGGCGCTTCGGAGGAACAGATCCGCGACGACGTCGCTCGTCTGACGCGCCAGTGGGAGGACATCGAGAAGAAGCGCACCTCGACGAAGAGCGCTCCGACGCTCCTGCGCGGCGAGCCTGAGCTCGCGGTGCGCGTCGTGCGCGACATCTTCAACGAGGACTTCACGAAGCTCGTCATCGAGGGACGCGACACCTACGCGACCGTCAAGGAGTACGTGGATGAGCTCAGCCCCGAGCTCTCTGATCGCGTCGAGCAGTGGGTGGGTACGGAGGATGTCTTCCATGCGCATCGCATCGACGAGCAGCTCGCCAAGGGCATGGATCGCAAGGTCTGGCTGCCTTCGGGCGGCACCCTCATCATCGACCGCACCGAGGCGATGACCGTCATCGACGTCAACACCGGCAAGTTCATCGGCGCCGGCGGCACGCTCGAGGAGACGGTCACCCGCAATAACTTGGAGGCGGCCGAAGAGATCGTGCGCCAGCTGCGCCTGCGTGACATCGGCGGCATTGTCATCATCGACTTCGTCGACATGGTGCTCGAGTCGAACCGCGACCTCGTGCTGCGTCGCCTGGTGGAGTGCTTGGGTCGTGACCGCACGCGCCACCAGGTCACCGAGATCACCTCGCTGGGCCTCGTGCAGATGACGCGCAAGCGCGTGGGTGAGGGCCTGGTCGAAGCCTTCTCCACCCCCTGCGAGGCGTGCGAGGGCCGAGGGTTCATCGTGCATCACCATCCCGTCGAAACATCCGGTGGCGACAGCTCCTCGAAGATGGGCAAGGGCTCGAAGAAGCAGCAGAAGAAGGCTGAGGCGCGCCGCGTCGAGGACAACGTGGATCACGAGCGCGCGAAGGAAGCCCTGAGCGCGATCGCCGCCGCTTCTTCGCGCAAGGAGGACGAGGCCTCGGGCGAGCAGGAAGGCGCGCCCACCAAGAAGCGTAAGGCGCGTGGCGCGAGCGCCGACTCCGCCGAGGCTGCCCCCGCCGAGGAGTCGCCCACGGAGTCGGCACCCGCCGCTCCTTCGGCTTCCGAGACGGCAGCAGCGGACGATGGTGCGACCAAGCGCCCCCGTCGCCGCCGCCGTGTCGCGGAGAGCGCGCCGATGCCCGAGCTTCCGGTCCACATCGACCTGCCCGAGCCGGTCGCCCATGCTGAGCAGCCTGGGGCGCCCATCAAGGATGCCTCCGAGATCCAGCTGCCCGAACAGCGGGAGAAGGCGCCCGCTACTCGCAGGCGCGCGTCCCGGAAGGCCGCGACGGCCTCGTCCGCTGAGCCCGCTCAGGCACCCGCCGCGCCGTCGCGCAAGGAGGCCGCCGAGCAGACGGCTCCCGAGGCGCCCGCCCCGGCGGCTCCCGAGCCGCCTGCCCCGCGCAAGGCTCGCAAGCGTCGCGCGGTGGCCTCCACCGGCGTCGTCGAACCCGACGCTGCGCCGGCCCCGATCGTCGTCGACCTGCCCGCACGCACCCAGACGAGCGAGCCCGCGGCGCCGACGCGCTCGACGGCCGACATCCAGCTGCCCGAGGCGTCCGACCAGCCGCGCGTCAAGCGTCGCCGTCGCGCCGTGTCCACGGGAATCGTGGACGCCGGGTGACGTGTAGGCGGTGAGGGAGGGCCACCTCGGCCCTCCCTTCCGCGCGGGGTGTGGAATCGCACAGCTATTCCGACGAGCCGTCGGCCGCGCCGGGTTGCACTCGGGCGTGCCAATCGGCTAAATTTGATCGTCGGCGCAACAAGTGCCAACGGGATCATGAGAACTTCGCAAGTCCTCGGCAGTTTCGAGGCGGGATCCCGGTTACGAATACGAGAAGAGATGAGCTCCAACGTGGTCTACGCGATCGTCAAGGCTGGCGGCCGGCAGGAAAAGGTGTCCGTCGGTGACGTCGTCGTCGTCGACAAGCTGGCAGAGGAAATCGGTTCGAGCATCGAGCTCCAGCCGCTGATGCTGGTGGATGGCGACGCCATCACTGTTGACGCAGCCAAGCTGGACAAGGTTTCCGTCAAGGCTGAGGTTGTTGACTCGGCCAAGGGCCCCAAGATTTCCATCATTAAGTACAAGAACAAGTCGGGCTACCGCAAGCGCCAGGGACACCGTCAGAAGATGTCGGTCGTCAAGATCACCGAGATCGCCTGAATCCAACGGACCCACGAGCAGAAAGTAGCACCTGATGGCACATAAGAAGGGCCTTGGTTCCTCCCGTAACGGCCGCGACTCGAACGCGCAGCGCCTCGGCGTGAAGCGCTACGGCGGCCAGCTGGTTAACGCTGGTGAGATCCTCGTTCGTCAGCGCGGCACCCACTTCCATCCTGGCGACGGCGTCGGCCGCGGCAAGGATGACACCCTGTTCGCCCTGCGCGCGGGTGCGGTCGAGTTCGGCCGCAAGCGCGATCGCAAGGTTGTCAGCGTTTCGCCGGTCTCTGCCTGAGACCGCGCGCATGAAGGGCGTCCGGCGTTGCCGGGCGCCCTTTTCACTATTCATTGTCGGTTGGTAGGAGCACCAGTGGCAGACTTCGTGGATCGCGTGACGCTGCACGCGGCGGGTGGCAACGGCGGCAACGGCGTTGCCTCGATTAAGCGTGAAAAGTTCAAGCCGCTGGCCGGCCCCGACGGTGGCGATGGCGGCAACGGCGGTTCGGTGATCCTGGAGGTGAGCGAGCAGGAGACGACTCTGCTCAACTATCACCGCAGCCCGCACCGCCGCGCCGACAACGGTACCCCCGGCATGGGCGATTTCCGTCAGGGCAAGACCGGCGCGGATATCGTCCTGCCGGTTCCGGAGGGAACGGTCGTCAAGTCGATGTCGGGCGAGCTGCTGGCCGACCTGACCGGCGCGGGCGCGCGCTTCGTGGTAGCCGAGGGCGGCCGCGGCGGCCTCGGTAACGCGGCGCTGGCCTCCAAGGCACGCAAGGCTCCCGGCTTCGCTCTCCTGGGTGAGCCGGGCGAGGAACGCGACGTGGTCCTCGAGCTCAAGTCCGTTGCGGACGTGGCCCTGGTCGGCTTCCCGTCGGCGGGCAAGTCCTCACTGATCGCCGCCCTGAGTTCGGCGCGCCCGAAGATCGCCGATTACCCCTTCACGACCCTGGTCCCCAACCTGGGCGTCGTGTCGGCGGGGGACACACGCTACACGGTCGCTGACGTCCCGGGCCTGATCCCCGGCGCGTCCCAGGGACGAGGCCTGGGCCTGGATTTCCTGCGCCACATCGAGCGCTGCGCCGTCATCGTACACGTCCTGGACACGGCCGCTTTTGAGACGGATCGCGAGCCCGTGGAGGACCTGCGCATCATCGAGGCGGAGCTCGAGGCCTACCAGGGTGACCTCACCCAGGTCGAGGGTTACGTGCCGATCATGGAGCGTCCCCGCGTCATCGTCCTGAACAAGATCGACATTCCCGACGGACGTGACCTGGCCGAGATCACGCGGCCTGACCTCGAGTCGTTCGGCTGGCCGGTCTTCGAGGTGTCCGCCGTGTCCCACGAGGGGCTCAAGCAGTTGTCTTTTGCGTTGGCTGGCATCGTCGAGGAGGAACGCGCGAAGCGCCCCGCCCTCGAGGCCGCCCGACCCGTTATTCGCCCCAAGGCAGTCGGGCGCAGCGTGGAGATCACGGTGCGCAAGACCCGCAAGGACGGGGAAGAGGTCTACCAGGTGCGCGGCGACAAGCCGGAGCGCTGGGTGCGTCAGACGGACTTCGCCAACGACGAGGCCGTGGGATACCTCGCGGATCGCCTGAACGCCGCGGGCGTCGAGGACGAGCTGATGAAGGCAGGAGCGGTTGCCGGCGACATCGTCGTGATTGGCGACCTGGACGGAGGCGTCGTCTTCGACTGGGAGCCGACCCTCACGACCGGACCGGAGCTGCTGGGCTCGCGCGGCACCGACCTGCGCCTGGAGCAGAATGCGCGTCCGAGCCGCAAGGAACGCCGCGAGGTGTATCACCAGGTCATGGACGCGAAGAGCGCGGCTCGTGACGAGCTGTGGACGGAGCGTCAGGCCGGACATTGGACCGACGCGTCGGATCAGTCATGAGCGGTGTGTCTGGCGCTTCACGCATCGTCGTCAAGATCGGCTCCTCGTCGCTGACGCGCGCGGATGGCGGTCTGGACCTGAACCGTATTGATGCCGTCGCGCGCCTCGTGTCCCGCTGGCGCGGGCGCGATCGGGAGGTCATCATCGTCTCCTCGGGCGCTGTCGCCGCGGGGCTGGATCCGCTCGGTTTTTCGGCCAAGCCGAAGGATCTGCCCAGCGTTCAGGCAGCTGCCGCGATGGGCCAGGGGCTGCTCATGGCTCGTTGGACGGCCGCGTTCCAGGCTCACCACCTGGACGCCGCGCAGGTCCTGCTGACAACGGACGACGTCATGCGTCGCGACCACTACACGAACGTGCGCGCGTCCCTCACGCGCCTCCTCGGCCTCGGCGTCGTCCCGATCCTCAACGAGAACGACGCTGTGACCACCCGGGAGCTGCGCTTTGGCGATAACGACCGCCTGGCCGCCCTGATCGCCCAGATGATCAAGGCTGACGCCCTGGTGCTCCTCACGGACGTCGACGGACTGTACACGGCGCCCCCGGACCACCCGGGCTCGCAGCTGATCGAGCGCGTCACAGGTGTCGACGATCTCATGAGCGTCCTCGTCACCGGTGCAGGCTCGCGCGTGGGCACCGGTGGCATGGCGACGAAGGTGCAGGCCGCCATGCTGGCGACCGCCAGCGGCATCGGCGTCCAGCTGGCCAGCGCTAACGACCTGCAGGCGGTCCTGGAGGGGACGCACGTGGGCACATGGTTCGAGCCTCGCGCCCAGCGTCCCGCCTCACGGCGCCTCTGGATCGCTCACGTGGCTCCCTCGCGCGGCGAGATCATCGTGGACGAGGGCGCCGCGCGCGCAATTACCGAGGGCAAGAAGTCACTCCTCATCGCCGGCGTGCACTCGGTGCTCGGTCACTTCGAGGCGGGGGACGTGGTCGACGTGGCGAGCCCGACCGGGCTGATTGCGCGCGGTGTGTCCGGCTACGACTCGGACACCCTCGCCGAGGTTGCGGGTGCAGGCATGGAGCAGCTGGCAGCAGCCGGCTTCGAGCACCCCAGGCCCGCCATTCACCGCGACGACCTTGCGGTGTTAGGCGACGCATTTTCTGCGATGGGTGCGGACTGACACGGTCCGAATGCCACTCGTGTGACATGATGTGCGAGTGGATACTGCTGCAGACATTTCCCAGGTGACCGACGCCGCCCGCGAGGCGGCGCGCGTGCTCGCAGGCGCGACAACCCGTGCGAAGAACCGCGGACTTGAGGCAATTGCGGCTGCGCTCGTGGAGCGCGCCGACCAGATCCTGGCCGCGAATGCTGAGGACGTGGCGCGCGGTCGCGCCGAGCACATGAATGACGGGCTGCTCGACCGCCTGGCCCTGACGAAAGACCGTCTTCGCTCCATCGCCGACGCCGTCCTCGAGATCGTGGCCCTGCCTGACCCGGTCGGCCAGGTCGTGCGCGGAAGCCGCACGGACATCGGCCTGCGCGTCACGCAGGAGCGCGTGCCCCTGGGCGTTATCGGCATCATCTACGAGGCCCGCCCCAACGTGACGATCGACGCGGCCAGCCTGGCGATCAAGGCGGGAAACGCCGTCATCTTGCGCGGGGGAAGCGCCGCCCAGGCCTCGAACCGCGTCCTCATCGAGGTGTGCCGTGACGCGCTGACCTCGGTCGGCCTGCCCGCAGACGCGATCCAGAGCGTCGACGAGTGGGGCCGAGCGGGTGCCCGAGCCATGATGCGCGCCCGCGGGGCCATCGACGCGCTCATTCCGCGCGGGGGAGCGGGGCTCATCAACGCCATCGTCGAAGAGTCGCGCGTTCCCGTCATCGAGACGGGAACCGGCAACTGCCATCTCTACGTCGATGCCTCGGCTGACCTGGACGCCGCCGAAGCAATCATCATGAATGCCAAGACGCAGCGCGTGGGCGTGTGTAACGCGGCGGAGACGCTGCTGGTGCACGCCGACGTTGCCCAGCGCTTCCTGGCCGCCGCGATCACGCGCCTGACGACGGCCGGCGTGACGATCCACGCCGACGAGGCCGCCCGGGCCATCGTGGACGGCCAGCCCTCGATCGACGCCGACATGATCGTGCCCGCCACCGAGGCCGATTGGGAGACTGAGTATCTCTCGATGGACCTGGCGGTGCGCGTCGTTGAGAGCGTCGAGGAGGCCACTGATCACATCCGGCGTTATTCGACCGGGCACACTGAGGGGATCGTCGCATCCGACGTGGCGGCCATTGCCGCCTTCCGGGCGGGAGTCGACGCCGCCGCCATCGCCATCAACGCCTCGACCCGCTTCACGGATGGCGGACAGCTGGGCCTCGGCGCGGAGGTCGGGATCTCGACCCAGAAGCTCCACGCGCGCGGCCCCATGGGGCTCGCGGAACTGACGACGACCACCTGGATCTACGAGGGGGAAGGAACCATCCGCCCGTGAGCGCGCAGGAGAAGGATCCCGTCCCGGCCTCGGGCGGCGCAGCGATCGAGAAGACCACTGAGGCAACGGCGGGCGCCACCGCAGCCCCGGCCCTGCCCCAGCATCCCCCGCGCGCCCTGCGCAGGAGGCGGGCGATCGGCATCATGGGCGGAACCTTCGACCCCATCCATCACGGGCACCTCGTCGCCGCGTCGGAGGTCATGGACGTGTTCGGGCTCGACCAGGTCGTATTCGTACCCGCCGCCGTGCAGCCGTTCAAGGCGGATCGGCGCGTCACGTCGGCCGAGCACCGCTACCTGATGACCGTCATCGCGACCGCCTCCAACCCTCGGTTCGCCGTCTCACGCGTCGACATCGACCGGGGTGGGACGACCTATACGATTGACACGCTGGCCGACCTGTCCGCGGAATACCCGGATTCGGACTTCTACTTCATCACCGGCGCCGACGCGCTGGCGCAGATCGCGCAGTGGAAGGATGCCGACAAGCTTTTCGAGCAGGCGCACTTCATCGGTGTGACGCGCCCGGGACACAACCTGTCGGATCCCGGCCTGCCGCACGAGTCCGTGTCCCTGCTGGAGGTTCCCGCCATGGCTATCTCCTCCACCGACTGCCGTTCGCGCGTCGAGGAAGGAAAACCCGTGTGGTACCTCGTGCCCGACGGCGTCGTCCAATACATCAACAAGTACGGCCTCTACCGGTACTAACGCAAGGAGAACAGTGAGCCTTCCCGACGCTACCGTAGAACTGGCGAGCCTGGTTGCTCGCGCCGCATATGACCGCGGCGGCATCAAGCCCGTGCTCGTGGACGTGACCAGCAAGCTCGCTCTGGCCGACGCCTTCGTCGTCGTGTCTGCGCCGACCGACCGTCAGGTTCGCGCCATCGCCGAGGACATCATGGACCGGCTGTGGGCCGAGCACGGCCGCCGACCCACGCACATCGAGGGCCGCGCCGAGGGAACCTGGGTGCTGCTGGACTACTCGGAGCTGCTCGTCCACGTGCTCTCCGAGGAGGAACGCGACTACTACGCGCTCGAGCGCCTGTGGGGCGATTGCCCCGCGCAGGCGATCGATGTGGACATGGACGAGGCCCGCGCGGCCGCGGCCGAGCGTGCAGCGGCGCACGGTGCGGAGTCCGCGCAGTGACCGCATCTCGGATCGTCCTGCTGCGCCACGGCCAGACTGACTTCAACCTGCAGCGTCGTTTCCAGGGGCACATCGACAAGCCCCTGAACGAGGCGGGGCGCTCCCAGGCGGCGGGGGCTGCCGGCGTGCTCGTGAGCCGCCTGTGCGAGCCGAGCGCCGAGGTGGGCATGATCGCCGCTGAGAACACGCGCAGCTACGACGATGGGGGAGTGCGCATCGTGAGCTCTCCCCTGGGGCGGGCGCTGGAGACCGCGCGTATTGTCGCGCGCGTCTTCGACATTGCCGACTACCCCTGCGAGGGCCCGTCCAGCGACGAACGGCTCACGGAACGTTACTACGGGACCTTCGAGGGCAAGACCTACGAGGAGATCGCGCGCGATCAGCCCGAGGCCTATGCGCAGTATCGGGCCGACGGCGAATGCGAGATCGCCGAGGTGGAACGCTCCGAGGCAGTGGGAGCGCGTTTCCGCGACGCCGTCCTGGAGGCGGCGGCCGGGTGCCGGTCCGACCAGTCACTCATCGTCGTCTCGCACGGTTCCGCGATCGCGCGCGGCGTCGTGTCCCTGCTCGGCCTCGATCCCGCCGACTTCAACGGGCTGCGCGGCGTCGATAACTGCCACTGGTCGGAGCTCGTGCCTGTCGGCGTCTCGACGGCCAAGAGCGCGGCGCGCACCGGCTGGCGTCTGGCCTCGCACAATATCGGCGCGCGCGAGGACATCCTGGGCGCGTAGCCTCTGGGATCCGGCGCCTCTTCTGTGAGGACAACAGACATGCTTGTGATGAGCGGCACTTGATTCTGATTTGCGCTTCCTTCTTCGGGTTGGCTATTATTTATCAGGTCGCCAGGGCGACGAACTAAATAACGGGGCTATGGCGCAGTTGGTAGCGCGCTTCCATGGCATGGAAGAGGTCGGGGGTTCGAATCCCCCTAGCTCCACAGAAATTCCGGTGCTCGGCTTGCGGGCGCCGGTTTTTTGTTGTCTGCGACCGGCGTTAGTCGGGCGCGTCTCCTGGACCGGATGATCGGGGTTAAAGGACAAAACGTGTTGGTTGTGTGGCGATCGTTCGGCTTGCTGGTGCGGAAAAGTCGGTGTGCTGGTGGGTCGCGTGCACCTCGTTCCAGTGAGTACTGCATGGTGGGCCTGTGTGTGGCCCCATGATCCGTCACGGCAAGACGCTGGCAGGTCGCCTGCGTCGACGGTGTCCACCGCACCAGGTGACCGACTGGGCCATCGGCTGCGCCATCGGCGGCGCATGACTCCCGCAGGGCGAGCTATCTTAAGAATGCCGCATGCAATTCCCCCGACGCTGTGTCGCGCCAGGCATTCACATCGTTGGAATTTCAACGTTTGTAGACGCTATTGAACGTTCACTTAGTTGAATTGCACGCGAAACTGGTCCGAGCGAGCGCACCCGCGCGCACGTGGGCCCGCTGATGTGAGCCTGGGCCCCTTATCTCGCACGTGGGCCCGCTCATGTGAGTGTGGGCAGCCCCGCCCAGACATGGAATAGTGGGTTTACGTGCGATATATCGGGTTCGCGTGCGAGATACGCACGAGGCCGGGCGCCACGCCACCTCTAACCGCGACCTCACTGCCACCAAATGGGGGGATTTGCACCATTAGAGGTGCGACACGCCGGCGACACGCCGTGGTGAGGCTTCTAATGCTGCAAAACCCCCACCGGTGTCCCTGGTGTCATGCTCCCTCACTGGCGCATGGCTGCCCATCCGGGCCTTGAGATGAGGGCCTGGCCCAGGCGTTGGCGGGGCTGGAGGGCGCGGCCAGGCCCTGTTGGGCGTCTGGGGCGGCGCTGACGGCTGGTGTTGCGACGAACCTTGGATGGCCTCGCTGGCGCGGGGGTATCACGGGCGGCCAGCTCTGCGACGAGGCTTGTCCCCGATGGGGTCATGCACCCCATCGGGGACCATTCAACCCGTTCTGATCGGGTGCAGTGCTCCCTAACGGGTGGAGTGCTCCCGATCAGCTGCAATCCTCCCGATGGGGGAGATCCTGTCTGAGGCGCTGCGGCGCGGGCGCCCTAGCACAGGCGCACCACCCTCGACGACGCTTGGGACTAACCCCACATCAATACGTTGTGCACAATAACCCCGTGTCGCCCCGCGCTGCGCACTGGGATGGCTCGGCTTCCTGGTCGCACACGCTCCTCCTCGTCGCACACGTGGGGCCTTCAACGTGCCGGCCGCTCACTTCGCTGTAAGTTCGCCAACATCCAGCCCCATTCACCCCAAACGGCCCTCTTTTGGCATTGATCGCTCAGTGGGTGTGCACGTTGGCGACGGGATGTGTTCTCTTGCTCGGCTGCGTTGGGGGAGGGCAAGCGGGTTGTTGCGGCCTGCTATCGGTTGGAAATCTGATGCTCTGGTCATGATGATGGTTGCGAAACGGTCAGTGCACGGTCGGAAAATATAACGTTTTGATATCGGAATGTGGGATGTTCAAAATCTGTCAAACCTTGAAAGCGTTGAAAATTCGGTCATTCACCTGTAATTGCTTACTGAGAAAAGCTTGAAATTGCGTGTACCGCATGGAAAGATTTACCTGTCTCTGTTCCATAGTGTTAGGCCGGTCGTCAATGTCGTTCCAGCTCACCCGCACCCACACGTCGGTGGTCCTCGCTGCCACCACGATTGCGGCGTCCCTCGTCGTGATCCCCTCCCTGGCCGAGGGTACCGGCGCCTCGCAGGATGCCTTCTGCAACTCCCTCGTCGGTGCCGATGCTCGCATCAGCTCCGAATACAACCCGCTTCTCGCCAGCTACGCCTCTGCCGTCGCGGGTAAGCCTGCGTCCGCTACCGCGGACCCTGCGCGCGAGGCTCAACTGCGCAACGATCTAGCGAACGCGCAGGCCGCGCTTGAATCCGCTCAGCAGGGAGTGGCTCAGTCCAACCCCTCCGTGGGCGTCGCCCCCAGCGACAATGCCAGCACCAGTGATCGCGGCCTGGACTGGGTTGACTGGTCACAGGTTGACTATGACACCCAGGCGAAGATCATTGAGGCCCTTATCGTTCAGAAGATGAACGCCTACCGGGCCAACGCGGGCTTGCCTGAGCTGGTCGTTTCGGACACGCTGACCACCGACTCTCGTGGGTGGAGCAAGCACATGTCCGACACCGACGACTTTAACCACGATCCGGTCTTCAAGTACTGGAACGGCGTGACGCTCGATGGAGGCGAAACGAGCTACGCAGGCGAGAACATCGCCTACAACCACCTCGAAAACTACGGCGATAAGTGGGGGGCCTACGGCACGACCAAGAACCCCATGCAGGCCGCTGATGCCCTCTTCGATCAGTGGAAGAACTCCTCGGGGCACGACAAGAACATGCTCGCTCAGAACAATGTTGTTGGTGTGGGTGTGCATATCGCTCGGCACAGCGAGGGTACCCGCGTGTATGGTACCCAGAAGTTCTACGCGATCACCGGCGGTTCGCCCACGATCTCGCGCTTCCATACGACGGGCGACACGGCCTCGGCCTACGGTTTCGACGGCGCAGCCTTCAATGCCGACAATACGAACTACGTGTCCGGACTGGCCGGCTCTGGCGACGCGCAGCGTGCGAACTCCTGGCAGAACAAGGTTGGCTCCCTCCCGGGTGTCGCCCTGCCTGTCGATGTGAACCAGCTTCCCGCTAAGGCCGGTTCCGCCGCTCCCTCTACCCCGGCTCCCGCTCCCGTCGAGACCGGCACCTCGGTCGATGCCAACCAAGCCGTCGTTGACGCGCAGGCGAGCGTCGATGCTGCTCAGTCCGCCCTGGACAGCTACCTCGACTCCGTCGCCAACGAGCAGTCCACCGTGAGCCCGGCGGATATTGACGCTCAGCTTGACGAACTCGCCGCCGATATCGCGGCGCAGACGTCTGTGCGTCCCGAGAAGGACGGCGGCGTGACTATGCAGGGTGGCGACGACAATGGCCGCTACCTGACTGCCGAGCAGTATCGCGATGCCCTGACGGCCTGTACGACGAGCGCCGGCGGTTATGACCCCGCCAAGCCCGCCGATCAGCAGAACCTCCCGAACCCGTCGATCGGCCAGCCCACTCAGCAGCCCACCACTCCGGCTCCCTCGACCCCGGCTGAGAATCCCTCGGTTGGCCAGCCCACCACTCCGGCTCCCTCGACCCCGGCCGAGAATCCCTCGGTTGGCCAGCCCACCTCTCCGGCTCCTTCGACCCCGGCTGAGAATCCCTCGGTTGGCCAGCCCACCACTCCGGCTCCCTCGACCCCGGCTGAGAATCCCTCGGTTGGCCAGCCCTCCACTCCGGCTCCGGGTGCTGGCACTCCCACCGCAACCACCCCCGCCGTGAGTGCGGAACCGTCTCCCTCGCAGGCTCGTACCGACACCCTCGCCGCCACGGGTAGCTCCGCCGTGTGGGTCGCGGTTGGCGCGGTAGCGGTCCTCGTCGCTGGTATCGGTGCGCTCGTCGCATCACGCCGCGCGAAGAACTGACGCAGTCAGAAGCGCCCCGCCGATGAGAATGCTCGTCGGTGGGGCGCTTTCTAGTGTCCGGGGCTCGAGGGGCGAGGTGTGACGCGAGCCTCGTGAAATGCTTGTTTGTTGGAGACTGCATGTCTATACTCGGTAAATGGATGTTGCGAAACTGATGCAATCCTGGTGGCCCGAGGTATGAGCTGTCCATCGGAGGAACAGTGTGTCTTCGTGGCACCGCTACTGAAAGGAACATACGTGCGCTCCATGAACATGCGTCGAAGCATGATCGCGGCCCTGAGTGCCGCAGTTGTCGCCGCCGGCGTCGTCATGCCCGCATATGCGGCTGACGGTGACCCCACGCCCGCTCCGGATCCCTCGCCTTCTGCTGAACCGACGGCGTCGCCCACCGCGGACCCCACGCCGACCCCGGACCCCACGCCGGCCCCTGAGCCTGCGCCCGTGCCTCGTCCCAGCTGGAAGCGGGACGCGGTCGGCTGGTGGTATGACCTGGACAATGGGGGATTTGCGCGCGGCGAGGTTCGCGAGATCGATGGGGTGGCGTACCGATTCGACGGTAACGGCTACATGGTGACTGGCTGGTACGGCTCCGCGGGTTCGTGGGAGTATTACGCCGCTTCGGGAGCGCAGGTGCGCGGGTGGTCGGAGATTCAGGGTGTCTGGTATTACCTGGATCCTGAGACCGGCGTGATGCGCACTGGCTGGCAGAAGATTGGCGCGTCCTGGTACTACCTGGATATGTCGGGCGCGATGGCGACGGGCTGGCTCTCTCAAGGGGGCGTCTGGTACTACCTGGATGCCTCTGGTGCGATGGTGACCGGCTGGAGTGCCGTCGGTGGGACGTGGTACTACTTCCGTGACTCCGGGGAGATGGTGACCGGCTGGGTGAAGGTTGGGGCGACGTGGTACTTCCTCGGCGGCTCCGGTGCGATGGTGAGCGGCTGGCTGAATCTGTCGGGAACCTGGTACTACATGGATCCTTCTGGCGCGATGGTGACCGGGTGGAGAGCTATTGGTGGTACGTGGTACTACTTTGCTTCATCCGGGGAGATGGTGACCGGGTGGCTGAATCAGTCGGGTACCTGGTACTACCTGGACGCCTCCGGTGCGATGGTGACCGGGTGGCTGAATCAGTCGGGTACCTGGTACTACCTGGACGCTTCTGGCGCGATGGTGACGGGCGTACAGTGGATCGGCGGCGAGCGTCACTGGTTCTATGATTCGGGCGCCTGGTGGGGTGCGTATCCTGTGTCGTCGAGCGGGTCGGGCGCCGCGTCCTCGTCGCGCACGTATCGCAATTGCGCCGAGGCTTGGAATGCGGGTGCTGCCCCTCTGCATCGGGGGCAGGCCGGCTATAGCGCGGACCTGGATCGAGATGGTGACGGCGTCGCCTGCGAGGTTCGTCCTTACTGAGTGAGCGTGTCTCCTGCCGCGCCCTGGCCTCGTCGATGAACGAGGCTGGGGCGCGGTTGTGCGTTGGGTGTCAAGTTGGTGGGGGAATGGGGCGCGCATATTTTCTGGTCAGTCAGTGTGGCGTTTTAGTGTGACACAATGGGTGATCGACATTTAGTAACGGGCATGATGTGATTGTCGTTTCAGTGGTTGGCGGTCATGAGGTGACAGCTCTGTGAGGGGCGCTATGTGATGTGCGACATGATGTGCCGGTAATGCTTGATTGTTGACAAACCATTATGTATACTCAGTAACGCATTAGCGCGGAACCATAGCACGCTTCTTCGAAGGATCATCCGTTCGGGCGACCTGACAACTGCATGCGATGCCGCCCCCACACCTGAGAGGAACCCACAGATGCGTCCCATCAATACCCGCACGTTCATGATCGCCGCCGTGAGTGCTGCCGTTCTCGCCGGAACCGTCGTTCCCGCCAACGCCGCCGACCTGACCGACCCCGCGGCGCCCACCGAGGTCGCCGTCACCGCCGCCGATCCCGCCAAGGACGAGGCCGCCGACGAGGCTCCCGCCACCGACGAGGCCAACGACCCCGCCGCAGACGAGGCCGGCGCCGACGAGGGCGCGTTCGCCTCCTGGAAGCAAGACGCCATCGGATGGTGGTTCGACTTCGGCGACGGCACCTACGCCAAGGATGAGCAAATCGAGATCGACGACGCCATCTACCGCTTCGATGCGCGCGGCTACATGATCACCGGTTGGCACAACCAGGAGGGCATGTGGGAGTACTACGCGCCCTCCGGTGCCCAGGCCTTCGGCTGGAACGTCATCGACGGCTCCTGGTACTACTTGGACCCCGAGACTGGCATCATGCACACCGGCTGGCTGGAACTCGACGGCACCTGGTACTACCTGAATGCTTCCGGCGACATGGCTATGGGCTGGATCAAGTACAACAACGAGTGGTACTACCTGGGCGGCTCCGGCGCGATGGTCACCGGCTGGGCCCAGGTTGGCGGCACCTGGTACTACATGAACCAGACCGGCGTCATGCTCATCGGCTGGGTCAATGTGAATGGCACCTGGTACTTCCTGAACGCCTCCGGCGCGATGGTCACCGGCACCCAGTGGATCGACGGCGAGCGCCACTGGTTCTACGGCAACGGCGCCTGGTGGGGCGTCTGGAACTGACGCATGAGCTCCCAGTGAGTCACGCTCACTGACACGCAATCACACACACCGCCCCGGCCTCGTTCTTCGCAGCGAGGCCGGGGCGCTTGCATGCCCAACCGGGCGAAGGTGAGTGAACGGATGATCAACACACAGGGGGCGTGGCCATGCGGCCACGCCCCCTGGCGTCTGAGAGGAGCGAATCAGCCCGCGTCCACCGCCTGGTTGGCGATCTGACGCTCACACACGTCGATGAGCTCGCGGACGATGCGCAGCGTTCCCGCCGACGCGTCGGCGTGTGCCTCGATCCAGGCGTGTCCCGCCGACACGACGTCGACCTCGGGCACGTAGCCGGCGAGGGCGGTCGGGAAGAGGAGCGTCGTCAGGTCCTCGGCGGTGTGGAAAGTGAAGCGCTCCCAGATGCCCGCCAGGGCCTCGAAGTACTCGCCCACGTAGCCGACGTAAGCCGACGGGGTCGTGCGAGCCTGCGCCCAGAAACCGGAGATCATCGCCCAGCGCGTGTCGTTGGGGATGGTCGTATCGGATAGGACCTTGTCCCACACGTCGGCCTTGATCCACTCGCCCGACCTCGCGGCGCGGCAGGCCGCAGCATTCTGGTGACCGGTCATCGTGTCGTCGGCGGCCTCGAGAGCGTTGATGTCGGCCTCGGTGGCGGCGTCTCCGCGCACGAGAGACGCGAGCAGATCCCACTTGAGATCGACGTCCAGGTCCAGGCCATCCAGGGTCTGGGTGCCGTCGAAGAGACCGTGGATAGCCTCGAACTGCTCGGAGCTGGTCGCGTTACGGGCGGCCGCGGCAACGAGCATACGCTGCGCGTCCGACCCGGAGGCGGCGGTGCGAGCCAGGAGGAGCAGGCGTCGGCCCGTGTCCTCGGCGGCGTCCGCGCGGTACTGGGGCGCGACGAAGGTGCGCACGGCCTCGTCAATGTGGCGCAGGGTCAGCATGAGCAGGCTCATGTTGTCCTCGACAGGGATCGAGGTCAGCGCGAGGTTCAGGTAATCGCGGGCGGGCATCTCGCCGTCGCGGGTCATATCCCACGCGGAGGCCATGACGACGCCGCGGGTCAGGGAGTCCGTGAACTTGGTGATGTTGGAGATCGCGAAGGCCAGGGACTGCTCGTCCAGGCGAACCTTCGCGTAGCCGAGGTCGCCGTCGTTGACCAGGATGAAGTCGGGACGGGCGATGCCCGCGGCCGCCTCGACGATCGTGGACGCGCCGTCCACGTCGAGCTCGTCGTGGAAGACCTGGGCCAGCGTGCCCTCTTCGTTCAGCGAGTAGCCGGCGACGCCCAGGCGGTGCGGACGCAGGGAGGCTCCCTCGGAGAAGGCCTCCTGGACGACCTCGAGGCGTTCGATCGTGCCTTCCTCGCCGGTCGTGATGACCGGGCGCAGCAGGGTCACGCCGGCCTCCTCCAGCCACACCTTCGACCAGGACGCGAGGTCGCGGCCCGAGGCGGCGGCCAGCTCGGAGAGCAGGTCGTCCAGCGTGGCGTTGGCGTAGGAGTGCTTCGTCAGGTACTCGTGTAGACCCGCGAAGAAGGCGTCGCGTCCCACGTAGGAGACGAGTTGGCGCAGCACGGAGGCGCCCTTGGCGTAGGTGATGCCGTCGAAGTTCACCTCAACGTCGGCCAGGTCACGGATCTCGGCCGTGATCGGATGGGTGGTGGGCAGCTGATCCTGCTTGAGGCCCCAGTCCTTGCGGACCATGAAGCCCGTCCACCCTTCGGTGTACTTGGTGGCCTCGGCCAGAGCCAGGTGGCTCATGAACTCGGCGAAAGACTCGTTGAGCCACAGGTCGTTCCACCACTTCATGGTGACCAGATCGCCGAACCACATGTGCGCCAGCTCGTGCAGGATCGTGTTGGCGCGGGCCTCCATCTGGGCCTCGGTGGGTCGCGTGCGGAACACGTAGGCGTCGCGGAAGGTCACGCAACCCGCGTTTTCCATGGCGCCCGCGTTGTACTCGGGCACGAAGATCTGATCGTACTTCGTGAAGGGGTAGGCGATGCCGTAGGCTCTCTCGAAGAACTCGAAGCCTCGGCGGGTGATGTCGATGATCTCCTCGGCGTCCAGGTGTTCGATGATCGAGGCGCGAGCGTACACGCCCAGGTCAATCGTGCGTCCGTCGGAGGAGGTGAGCGAGGCCGTGGTGCCCTGGTAGGGGCCCGCGACGATCGCGGTGATGTAGGTCGACATGACCTCGGTGGTCGCGAAGCGGTAGGTCCACGCGTCACCCTCTTCCTCGGGGGAGGGGGTGGGCGCGTTGGAGAAGACCTTCCAGCCCTTGGGGGCCTTCACGGTCAGGGTAAAGGTCGACTTCAGGTCGGGCTGCTCGAAGGTCGTGTAGACGCGGCGTGCGTCCGGGACCTCGAACTGAGAGTAGGTGTACGCCTGGCCATCCGCGGGATCGACGAAGCGGTGCAGGCCCTCACCGGTGTGCATGTACTGGCAGGACGCGTCGACTTCGAGCACGTTGTGTTCCGCCAGGTTATCCAGGGCGATGCGGTTGTCCTGGTGGGCGGAGAAGGGGTCGAGGGCATTGCCGTTGAGGCGAATCGAGTGGACGTTGTTGGAGACGAGGTCCGCGAACGTGGAGGCGCCTTCGCGCGCGTCGAACTCGATGCGGGTGAACGAACCGAAGTCGGTGTCGCCGCGCGTGAGGTCCAGTGAGATCTCGTAGCGGGTCACGGAGGAGATGATCGAGGCGCGCTCGGTCGCTTCCTCGCGCGTGAGGTTCAGGCCTGGCATGGGGTGCCTTTCCGTCGATGGAATGGGGGCGCTGTCGCGCCAAACATTCCTATGGTGTCATGTGTTGCAGGTGGATGCGCGGGGCGCGCCGACTTTTGTCGGCTGGGACACGCTTTTACCAGATGGTGACTCGCTGAGCGGGATCGAGCCACATGCCGTCTCCTGGCTTGACGTCAAACGTCGCGGCGAATGCGTCGAGGTTGCGCAGCACCTGGTTGCAGCGGAACTCGGCGGGGGAGTGGGGGTCGATGGCTAGCATCTGGCGTGCGAACTGGGGGCGAGTCGCGGTGCGCCAGGCGCGGGCCCACGAGAAGAAGAAGCGTTGCGGGCCGGTCAGCTCGTCGATGACGGGAGCGGTCTGCGGGGTGAGGCCTTGCTCGGCCAGGGCTGCCACCCACGCCTTCCACGCGATTGTCATGCCGCCCAGGTCGCCGATGTTCTCACCGATGGTCAGTGCGCCGTTGACGTGGGGGAGCGAGCGCTCGGCGCCGTCCTCCCCGGCGTCCTCGCCTGCCTCGTCGCTCGCGGCGGAGGCCAGTACGGTGGGGGTGAGAACGTCGTACTGACCGATCAGGGCGTGGGTACGCTCCTCGAAGGCGGCCCGGTCTTCGTCGGTCCACCAGTTCGACAGGTTGCCCGCCCCGTCGTAGCGCGAGCCCTGGTCGTCGAAACCGTGGCCGATCTCGTGGCCGATGACCGCTCCGATTGCGCCGAAGTTGACCGCGTCGTCTGCCTGCGCGTCGAAGAAGGGGGGCTGGAGGATCGCTGCGGGGAAGACGATCTCGTTCTGCGTGGGGTTGTAGTAGGCGTTGACCGTCTGCGGGGTCATGTACCACTCGTCGCGGTCGACGGGGCCCCCGAGCTTGGCCCACTCGCGGTCGGTGGCGTGGGCGTTGGCGGCCCGCACGTTATCAACAAGCGTGGCGGAGGGGTCCAGGTGCAGCGTGGAGTAGTCGCGCCACTTGGCGGGGTAGCCGATCTTCGGGTTGAAGGTCGCCAGCTTGGCCAGCGCCTTCTCCTTCGTTTCGTCACTCATCCAGTCCAGGCCTCGGATCGACTCGCCGTAGGCGTCGAGCAGGCGGCGCACGAGTGCGTCCATCGCGTCCTTCGCCTCGGGCGGGAAGTGGCGGGCGACCCAGGCCCGTCCCATGGCCTCGCCCAGGTAGGACTCGATGAGGGACAGTGCGCGCTTCCAACGCGGGCGCAGCTCCTGCGTGCCCGCCAGTGTGCGGCCGTGGAAGTCGAAGTTCTCCGTGACGAAGTCGGTGGAGAGCAGGGATGCGCGGGCGTCGATGGCCGAGGCACTCAGCCACTCCTTGAGCGTCGCCAGGTCGGTGCGCTCCCACAGGGAGGCAGCGCCGCGCAGGTAGTCGGGCTGATCGACGTTGACGACGAGGCCGGAGACGGGCATGTGGGCACCGCGCGCCCACGCGTCCCAGTCAAAGCCGGGAGCGAGGGTATTGAGCTCGCTCCACAGGGTCGGGTTGTCGGACAGGAGGGGATCGCGGTTGGAGACCGAGTCGCGGTGGTGCGAGGCCAGGGCCGTCTCCAGCGCCATGATGCGCCTCGCCGCGCCGTCGGGGTCGGGCATGCCCGCCAGCGACAAAAGACGCCCGGTGTGGGCAACGTAAGCCTGACGGATCGGCTCGTAGTCGTCCTCTCGGTAGTAGGCCTCGTCGGGCAGCCCGATGCCGGACTGGACCAGGCAGACCATGTAGGAGGAGGAGTCGTGCGGGTCGGTGCCGACGTAGGCCCCCACCAGGCCTCCGATGCCTGCGCGCATGAGGGCGCCCATGGCCTCGGCGAGCTCCTCGCGCGTGTCGCACGCCTCGATGACGTCCAAGTCCGCACGCAGGGGGGTGGCTCCGGCCTCCTCGATGGCGTCCTCGTCGAGGAACTGCGTCCACAGGGTCGCGATGCGCGATGCGTCCGCGTCGTCGAGGGTGCCCGCAGCCGCGTCCTGGGCAATTGCGCGGGCATATTTCTCGGATGCGTCGCGCAGTGCGTGGAAGGCGCCATCCATCGGGCGGTCGGCGGGGATTTCGTGGGTCGCCAGCCAGGTGCCGTTCACGTGGCGGTAAAAATCGTCTTGGGGGCGCACGGAGCGGTCCATGTTCGCGGTTTCGAGGACGCGTGCGAGCAATGAGTTCGTCATGCCCTAACTCTAGGGTGTTTCCTGCCCCTTACGCGTGACCTAGAGATCTCGGGGGCGCGACCACCGATTTACGTGACGGTCGCGGGCTGTAATTCCGCGTATTTCGCGCAATGTGGGGCTAGAAGTGAGAATGCCACTTTTGCGCGCGCCGTGCGTGCACATATGTGCACGGGGGTCTGCGAATTCGTTCAAACGGGGGTGTGTGGGGCAGAATTGTAAGCGCAATGAGGCACATCCTCATGAAGACGTGAAGGGAAAAACACGGTGAAGACACTTCGCACTGACGTGTGCGTCATCGGTGGCGGATCCACCGGTGCCGGCGTCGTCCGCGACGTCGTGATGCGCGGCTTCTCAGCCATCCTCGTCGACCGGGCCGATATCGCTCAGGGGACCTCCGGTCGTTTCCATGGCCTGCTCCACTCGGGTGGTCGCTACATTGCGTCCGATCCTGAGTCGGCCACCGAATGCGCCGAAGAAAACGAAATCGTCAAGCGCATCAACGCCAACGCGATCGAGGCCACCGGTGGCCTCTTCGTGGTGACGGCCCACGACGATGAAGAGTACGCGGATCAGTTCCTGGCTCGTGCAGCGGCAGCAAAGGTGCCCGCTGCGGAAATCTCCATCGCCGAGGCCCTGCGCCGCGAACCCCGGCTCGACCCGCGCATCAAGCGAGCCTTCGAGGTCCAGGACGGAACCGTCGACGGCTGGCAGATGACCTGGGGAGCGATCCGCTCCGCGCAGGCATATGGGGCGCAGATCCTGACCTACCACCGCGTCACCTCCGTTGAACGCGAAGGTGATCGCGTCAGCGCCGTCATCGTCCACGACGAACGGGGTGGCGAGGACGTGCGCATCGAATGCGGCTTCGTCCTCAACTGCGGTGGCCCCTGGGCCGGACAGATCGCCGCCATGGCGGATTGCCACGGCGTCGACGTCGTTGCCGGAGCGGGCATCATGATCGCCATGAATCACCGCCTCACCCACTCGGTCATCAACCGCTGTGTGTGGCCCGCCGACGGCGACATTTTGGTGCCCGACCACACGGTGTGCATCATCGGCACGACGGACCTCAAGTCCGACGACGCCGACAACCTGCCCATCCCAGCCGACCAGGTCCAGCAGATGCTCGACTCGGGCGAGGCCATGATTCCCGGCTTCCGCAAGGCCCGCGCCGTCCACGCGTGGGCGGGCGCTCGACCCCTCATCAAGGACTCTCGAGTCTCGGAGACCGACACCCGCCACATGGCGCGCGGCATGAGCATCATCGACCACAACACGCGCGACGGCGTCTACGGCATGCTCACCATCGCCGGCGGTAAGCTCACCACCTACCGCCTCATGGCCGAGCGCATCGTCGACATCATGTGCTCGGAGATGGGCGAGACCCGCCCGTGTAAGACCGCCGACGAGGCCGTTCCCCCGGCCAAGGAGGCGCGCCTGTACACGATCGGCCACCGCCTCGACAACGTCGAATCGCGCAACGACGGCCCCACGCACGAGCAGATTATCTGCGAATGCGAGATGGCCACCCGAGCGATGCTTGAAAAAGTCATGGACACCCTGCCCAAGGGACAGCTGGACGACGTTCGCCGCCAAATGCGCCTGGGCATGGGCCCCTGTCAGGGCGGCTTCTGCTCCCAGCGAGCCGCCGGAATCGCCCACGAGCGCGGCGACATTGATTCGATGCGCGCCAACGGCCTGCTGCGCCTGTTCCTGAAGAACCGCTGGATCGGCCTGTGGCCCATCCTGTACGGCAAGCAAGCCAGGCAGGCCGTGCTCGACGCCTGGATTCACGAGGGCACGCTCGACGTCGAGCACTTGCCCGCAGCCAAGGAAGAGGTCGTTCGATGAGAGACGTCGTTATTATTGGCGCTGGACTGGCCGGGCTGGCCGCCGCGATCAAGGCCGCCGATGCCGGTCTGAGCGTCACCCTGATCACCAAGGGCGTTGGCGGCATCCAGCTCGGCACCGGCACGGTCGACATCCTCGGCTACGGCCCGGACCCGGTCGAGGCGCCCCTGGACGCGATCCCCGCGCACGTCGCCTCGCGCCCCACTCACCCCTACGCCCACGTCACCCCCGACCAGGTCGGCGCCTCGGTCGCGTGGCTGCGGGACATCGTCGGGCCGGACGCACTCATCGGTGATGAGACGCGCAACGTGCGCATTCCCACCGGAGTCGGCGCCCTGCGCCCCACCTGCCTGATTCCTCCCTCTATGCAGGCCGGAATCCCCCAGGCGGGCGCCCGCTACGCGATCGTGGGCCTGGCGCGCTTCAAGGACTTCTACCCCAGCCTCGTCGCCGAGAACTTGTCGCGTCAGACGGGCCCCGACGGCGCCCCCATCAAGGCGCGCGCCCTGAGCGTCGACTACGTCGTTCGCGAGGGCGAGATCGACTCGACCGGCACCAACCACGCGCGCAGCCTCGACCACGAGGAGAACCGCGCGCGCCTGGCCGCCCAGATTCGCCCTCTCCTGGAAGACGGTACGATCATTGGCCTGCCCGCCGTCCTCGGCCTCGACGACCCGAACGCGTGGCGAGACCTGGCGGACAAGCTCGGACACCCGGTCTTCGAGATCCCGGTCCAGCCCCCGTCGGTGCCCGGCATGCGCTTGAATGCGTCGCTGACCCGCTTGGCTTCCGCCAAGGCGCGCGTCGTCCTCGGCTCGCCCCTGAAGGCCCTGCACACCGCCGACGGGCGCGTTCAGGCCGTCGAATACGCCAGCGCAGGACGCGCTACCCGCGTGGAGACCCGCGCCGTCATCCTGGCGGCCGGCGGCTTCGACTCCGGCGCCCTGGAGATGGACTCCTACGGCGTCGTGCGCGACACCGTGTGTGGCCTGCCTGTCATGGGCCCCACCGGTCAGCTGCTGCACGCCGACTTCTGGGGCGAGGAACAGCCCCTGTTCCTGGCGGGACTGGCCGTCGACGACTCCATGCGCGTCGTCGACGAAAACGGCAAGGCCGTGTACACCAACCTGTTTGCCGCGGGCGGCAACCTGGCCGGCGCCACCCGCTGGCGTGAAAAGAGCGGCGAAGGCATCGCTCTGGCCAGTGCCCTGGCCGCCGTCGACGCGATCGTGGAGGAGCTGAAATGACCCTGGAAATGTCAACGCTGATGGGGCCGGGCGTGGAAGAAGCCGACGTTTTCTCCCTGGAGGGGGATGCCGCGCTGCGCGCCAGCCTGGATGCCTGCGTCAAGTGCACGATCTGCGAGACACAGTGCCCCGTCATGCGCGTCACCGACCTGTTTGGCGGCCCGAAGTACTCCGGCCCGCAGGCCGAGCGCTTCCGCAAGGACGGGCAGATGGTCGATAAGTCCATCGACTACTGCTCCTCGTGCGGCACCTGCTCGCTCGTGTGCCCCCAGGGCGTGAAGGTCACCGAGATCATCCACCACAGGCGCACTGCGATGAAGGAAGCGCACGGCATCCCCATGCGCGACCGCCTGATCGGGCGAACCTCGCTGATTGGCACCATGATGACCCCGGTCGCCCCCATCGCGAACTGGGCGCTCGACGTCAAGCCGATCCGTGTGGCGATGGAGGCCATCATTGGCGTGCACCGCTCGGCCCCCATGCCGCGCGCCTACGGGCGCACCTTCGAGGGCTGGTTCAAGAAGCACAAGCCGCTGCCGAACTCCGGCACGCGCGGCCAGGTGATCTTCTTCCACGGATGCGCCGGCCAGTATTTCGAGGTGGAGACCTCGATCCACTCGGTCATGGTCCTCGAGCACCTGGGTTACGAGGTCCTGGTCCCCAAGCACGGGTGCTGCGGCCTGGCGCTGCAGTCCAACGGCCTGTACAAGGATGCTCGCAAGTACGTCTCGAAACTGACGAACGACCTGCGCACGGTGAACCGCGATGCCCCGATCATCTCCGCTTCCGGTTCGTGCGCGGGGATGCTGCGTCATGAGGCTCACGAGATCCTCGAGATGGACACGCCCGAGCTGACGGATGTGGGTAGCCGCATGTGGGACATCAGCGAGTTCTTGCTGCACCTGTATGACAAGGGCGAGCTGGACATGAACTTCCAGCGCATCGACGTCACCATCCCGTACCACGCGCCCTGCCAGGTCAAGTCACAGGGTCTGGGCAAGCCGGCCATCGAGCTGATGAGCCTGATTCCCGGTGTGACCGTCAAGGACTCCGAGCAGCCTTGCTGTGGCATTGCGGGTACCTACGGCATGAAGAAGGAGAAGTACGCGATCGCCCAGGCCGTGGGCGCCCCCGTCTTTGACTTCATTAAGCAGGTCAACGCCGAGCTGGCCGCCTGCGACACGGAGACGTGCCGCTGGCAGCTGCGCACGGCCACGGGCGCGAACGTCGTCCACCCGATATGGCTGATCCACAAGGCATACGGCCTGCCCAACGGCTGAAGCCTCATGCAGTATCCCCGGGCGCGCAGTTCACAATGCGTGCCCGGGGATATTAGTGTGTGCCTATGAGCATCTCTCGCCGCGTCGTCGTTACTGGAGCTTCCACCGGAATTGGGTGGGCCACCGCCCGCCTGTTGGCCCAGCGGGGGTGGAGCGTCGTCGCGGTGGCGAGGCGTCGCGAGCGCCTGGAGGCTCTCGCGGCCGAGGTTGGCTGCGAATACTGGGCGGCTGACCTCACCGATGAGGCACAGGTGGAAGTGATGGCCGCCCACGTCCTGGAGGGTGGCCCCGTGGATGCTCTGGTCAACAACGCCGGAGGTGCTATCGGTGTCGACCGCGTGGCGGAGGGGGACCCCGCGAGGTGGAGCGCGATGTTCGACCGCAATGTGCTCACCGCCCTGCACTGTACGCGCGCCTTCCTGCCGGGGATGCATGAGCGCGGGGGAGACCTCGTCTTCCTGACCTCGACCGCCGCCCACGACACCTACCCGGGAGGCGGGGGGTATGTCGCCGCCAAGCACGCCGAGCGCATCATCGCCAACACGCTGCGCCAGGAACTGGTGGGCGAGCCCGTGCGCGTCATCGAGATCGCGCCCGGCATGGTGCGCACCGAAGAATTCTCTCTCAACCGCCTCGGCTCCCAGGAGGCGGCCGACCGCGTCTACGAGGGAGTCGCCGCCCCGCTCGTCGCCGAGGACATTGCGGAGGCGATCGTGTGGGCGCTGGAGCGCCCCTCCCACGTCAACATCGATTCGATGATCGTGCGCCCGGTGGCCCAGGCGACGAACACGCTCGTGGCCTGGAAAGCCGCGCAGTAGAGTCCGCGCGCTCACAGCATAGGAACGAGGCCGGGGCGGGCTGGTGCGCGGCGAGCGGTGAGCGTCCCCGGCCTCGTTCCTTCTACTTGGTCCAGCCCAGGATGCGCACGACGCCCGGGACGTCCTCGGTGGTCGTCGTGACCTGGGTTGCGTCGCCGCCTGCGACGGGAGCGACGAAGAGGGGCAGCGAGAGGTCGGAGTAGGGGTCCTTGGGCGACGCGTACAGTACCATCTGTGTGCCGTCGGGGCTCACGGCTAGCCATCCTTCGATGGTGTGAGTGCTCTCCAGGCCGGGCAGAGCGACTTTCGTCCAGTTGGAAACGAGCCGCGTCTGGTCCGCCGGGGTGGTCTGGGCGAGAGGCGTGCCGGGCTTGGAGTAGATGGTGCCTTGGTCGATCGTGAGGCACGTGCCGTCGGGGGTGACGGCATCCGCGCCGAAACAGCCGACGCCGGCCTCGTTGGCGACCCACATCGCGGTTTTGGTGCGCTGGATGGACAGGTCGGGCATGACTTGGAATCGTGCGTAGTTCTCGACCGTGAAGTCTGTGGGAATGGCCTTGGGCGCTTCAGTTTCTGAGGGGAAACGGTAGATTGTGCCAACGCGATCCGATGCGGCGTCCTTGTCGATGTGGGCCACGTAGATGGCTCCGTCGGGGCCGAATTGGGCGAAATGATTGGACACGGGGGTGTGTCCGCTCGGCGTGGGAATCGCGTCGTTGAGGACGGTGAGCGTGCCGTCCGTGGAGACCACAGCTACCTTTTCGTTCTCGCCGTCGTTGTTCGCGACGATCATGCGCGAGAAGTCGGGGGAATAGCACTGCATATACTCGCACATGTACCCCGGTGCGGACAGGTACTCGCTCGAGAAGGTGAAGGTGCGCGTCGCCGTGATCGTGCCCGATTGCGGGTCGATGGCCCGCACGGTGGTGACCGTCGTGTCGATGCCAGCGTCGGAGGCTGCGAAGATGATGCCGGACATGGGGGCGGTTGCGGGGTCTTGGGAGGCGGTGGGCCCGCCGGAGGAGGGGTACGATGGCGCGCCGGTCGTGGAGGGGGTCGAGGAGTGGGCGCAGGCGCCCAACGCCAGGACGCAGGTGGCGGTGAGCAGAGCGGACGACAGGGTTTTGATGGACATGTGGCACCTCTTGAGGATGATCGGCGGGTGGCGAACGTTGCAGGATAGTTGTGAGCTGACAAATGAATCAAACTCCAAAAAGTGATGTGCAGCACCTGTCATTTCATAGCGTTTTCACAGTTTCGCCATAACGTTCGCTCAATTATCGTCCCTAATCTGCGAGGCAATGATGCACAAATCAGCAGAAAGGAGCGTCCCTTATGGCGGACGACAACAAGAACCTGTCGGGTGACACCGAGCGCACCTCGATCCTGCCCCAGTCGGAGCCGCAGGCCGCGGATCAGACCGAAGTCCTGCCCACCCACGCGTCTGGGGCGGAAACGGCGCTGTTGCCTCCCGTTGCTCAGGAGGAAACCGGCAATGCGTTCGCCGGCACGCCCCTGGAGCCTGTCGCGGAGTCTTCTTCCGACGACCAGGCCAGTGACGAGGCCGTGGCGGCAAGTGCCGCGACAGTCGAGCCCGCATCGAAGAAGACCTCGTGGGGCAAGCGCGCAGCTATTGCCGGCGCCGCAGCCGCGCTGCTGTCAGTCGGTTTCGGCGCGGGCATCATCACGCATGCGGCCGTCATGGGTGATGGTCAGGACTTCTACGAGCAGGGCTACGAGGACGGCTACAACGATCAGAGTAACGGCGACGAGGACGGTGATGTCGGCCCCGGCGGTCGCCAGGCGCCAGGTGACGGCCAGCAGCAGGGGCCGGGTGGGCAGCAGCAAGGCCCCGGCAACGGCCAGCGGGGCCCCGGCGGCGAGCAGGGAGACACTGGCAGCACTCGCCCGGGCCGCCCTCCGGAGGGGGGCCGAGGCCCCGGTAGCACCCGCAGTGGGGATGAGGACGTGAGCGGCCAGGAATCCGATACGACCGCCAGCTGAGCGATGAGGGCGCGCGAGACGACACCCGTCTCGCGCGCCCTCTACGCGAGCGTGGCCACCAGCGTCGAGAAGGCCACGCACACGAGGAGCGCCGCAAACACGAGGCCGAGGACGCGATTCGAGACGCGGGTCGTGAGCTGAGCACCCGCAAGCCCACCGAGCATCGATGAGCCGGATACGTACACCAACACAGGAACCGACAGGATGCCACCACCCGCACCGAGGGAACCGACGACGACGCCCACGACGATGCCGATGAGCACAGCCGACACAATCACGACCGCACCCCGGCTAGGGACGCGGACGTGGCCGGCGAGGAGGCGGGGGAGGGGAGGCACACCCCGAGGGAGGCCGCCACAGCGGGATCCATGATGTCCGAGGCAGGCCTGCCCGCCGCGATCAGCATGCCCATCGCGCGCAGGACCGGGGTGGCGTGCTCGTAGAACGCCCGGTATCCCTCGCACAGGTAGTTGTGCGCCCCGTCACCGCGTCGGACGAAACGGTCTTTCGGGCACCCACCCCAGCACAGCCGCAGGTGCGGGCACGCCCGACACTGCGCGTCCACATCCGGCTTCAGGCGCGCGAAATCGCCCATCCTGGGAGAAGACGCCAGATCGGCGAAGGACGAGGAATAGATCGACCCCACCAGCCAGTCCGGCTCCACCCAATGGTCACACGCGTACACGTCGCCGTTGAACTCCATCGCCATGTTCACCCCACACGTTCGCGCGTGCACGCACACCGACGCCGAGCCAAACATGGCCGCCAGGGTCGAATCAACATCCTGGATGAAAACCTCGCCGACGTCGGTGGCCAGCCACTGGTCGAACACCTCACACAGGAAACGTCCATAACCAGACGGCGAGGTCGAACGGCTGGTCACGCAGTCCCCGTCTTGGCGATACAACAACGCCGACGTACCGGAGCGCCAGCCACGCTCAGCCTGGGCCAGGTCTGCGGCGCGTACCCGCTCCACAATGGGAATGAACTGCAGGTACCGCGCTCCCAGCTCGTCACGGAAATAGCGGTAGACCAGCGAGCCGTGCGCCTCATTCGCGGCGTTGACCGTGCACAGGATGTTCGTCTCAACCCCCGCGCGCGCGAGCTCCTCCCAGCCGCGCACCACCATCGCATGAGTGCCGCGCCCGCCGCGGTTCACCCGATAGGCGTCATGCAGGGGAGCGGGCCCGTCAATCGACACGCCCACCAGGAAGCCGTGGTCCGCGAAAAAGCGCGCCCACTCTTCGGTCACCAGCGTCCCGTTGGTCTGCAGAGCGTGACGCACCCGCTGAGCGGGGCGACGGTAGCGCTCGCATAGTTCCATCAGGTGTTCGAAAAAGCCGAGACCTCGCAGGGTGGGTTCCCCGCCCTGCCACAGCATCGTCACCTCGCCGTCGGGACTCGACTCAAGGAACGCCTCCACGTAGCGCTCCAAGGTCCCCTCCGACATGGTCTGGGCCCCCGCGTCGTACAACAGCTCCTTCGACAGGAAAAAACAATACTGACAGTCCAGGTTGCAGGCCGCCCCCGTCGGCTTGGTGACGACCGAAAAAGGAATCCGACGAGTCATGAGCCGTCGCCTTCATCCGCGGACCCCGACGTCAGGGGCGTGCGCTCGCGGTCGTCTTCTTCCGGCGCGCGGTGCGCCGCGACGTAGGCGCACCCCTGGGCCGCCCCGAGGGGGCCAAGGGATGCCCCGACCACGTCAATATCCCACTCCATGACCGGCAGCAGCTCCGCTCGCATGTGGGCGGCGATGTCCTCCTTGATGGAGGGGAACGCGTCCACGATCTCGCCCGCCAGGATGATCGCTCTCGGGTTGATGAGAAGGCTGGCCGACCCGAGCACGTAGCCGACGGCCGCCGCGGCGCGCTCCAGCGCGCCGAGCGCACGCTCATCCCCGGCATGCACGGCGGCGCGCAGCGCCGTCAGGTCCTGTGCTCCGGCGCGCTCGCACAGGGCGGGAATCGAGGCGAGCGTCTCCAGGCAGCCGAGCTTGCCGCACGCGCACAGGGCGTCGTTACCGGCCACCGTGATGTGGCCCAGCTCGCCGGCGAGCCCCGTTGCCCCGCCCACGAGGCGGAAATCGGACACGACGCAGCCGCCCACACCCCCCGACAGGCGCAGGTAGATGAAGGAGGACATGCCGGTTCCCGCGCCCCACAGTCCTTCCGCGAGGGCCGCCATGCGCACCGTGTTGTCCACCACCGGGGCCGCGGGCCACCAGCGGCCCGTGAGGCTGGCCAGCTCCTCCACGCTCGGATAGGCGTTTGAGGATAGGCGAGCGTTGCGGCCCATCGGAATGGGCGCGCCGACGCCCACCGCGCGCACGTGCGTCACGTCGATGCCCTGGGCGGCGGCGCTGTCGGCCAGGGTCTCGCAGGTCTGTTCGAGCGAGCGGGACATCGATGGGGATGAGTGGGAGACGATGTGGACGGCCGCCAGGACAGCCCCCGACCGGTTGAGCATGACGCCGGCGCAGGAGGTGCGCGTGATGAGCAGGCCGACCGCGTGCGCCGCCGTTGCGTTGAGAGCGAGGAGCTGAGTGGGGCGTCCGCGACCGGCCACGTTGGAGCGCACGGCGCCAACCGATCCCTCGTCCAGGAGGGTTGACAGTGCCCGTCCCAGGTTCGTGCGGGAGGTGTCCAGGGCCTCGCACAGCTGCGAGCGAGTCGCGGGGGAGAGCGCCAGCTGCGCCACGATGCGATCTTCGAGCGTGGGAAGGGGGTGGCGCGTGGGGTAGTGCATGTCCGTCCTTCCCGTCTGCTGGCCCTCGGGCGGCGCGCCGCCCTGGCCTCGTTCCAACCTGTCTATGATACGTATCACTGTAGGTGTCTAGTGGGTGCGGCGCGCGCGAACGCCACATGCGCGCGCGGCGGCGGATGTGCCTGCGGGCTCCCGCCGCCGCGCGCGTGTCTAGTCGCTCGTGACCTCGTCGAGGTCGGAGCGAGCCGTGTTGACCAGCGGGATCTCGAAGTCGGTCATCGCGGCCATCCACTTGGCGAAGGAGTGGTCCCCCCGCTCGCGCAGCTGGAGGTACAGGTTCGTGGCCAGCTCCTTGCGTATCTCGTCGTACACGGGCACGGTGTACACGTTGTTCATCTCGGCGGGATCGAGGCGCAGGTCGTAGAGCTCGTTGATCGACTCGGGGTTGATGACGAGCTTGAAGTCCTTCGTGCGCAGCATGCGCTGCTGGAGGGGGAAGTGGTGACCGTGGAACTCGCACACGATGTCCTCGCGCCAGCCGTCGACGGCTTCGCCGCGCGTGAGGTCCACGATCGAGCGCCCGTCCTCCACGAGGGAGGTATCCAGGCCAGCGATGTCGAGCACCGTGGCCGGCAGGTCGATGAGGGAGACGAACGCGTCCGAGCGGCCCACCGTTGAGACGCCGGGGATGTGAGCGATGAAGGGCACGTTGTAGATGTCGTCGTACATCATCGGGCCCTTGTCGTTGAGCCGGTGCGAGCCCGTGAACTCCCCGTGGTCCGCGCAGAAGAAGACCGCCGTGTCCTCCAGGATGCCCAGCTCGCGCGCCACATCCATGATGCGCCCGATCTCGAAGTCGATCATGGCTGTGTAACCCCAGTAGACCGCGATGAGCTTCCTCCACTGCTCGTTCGTGAACGAGGAGGTGGACCAGTAGGTGGCGTAGTTCTGCTGGATTGGGGGCTTGCCGATGAGTGAGTCGCCGAAGTTCTGAGGCAGCTCCACGAGGTCGGGGTCGATCAAGTCGAACCACTCGTCGGGCAGGAAGTAGGGCAGGTGGGGGCCGAAGAAGTGCACGTCCAGGCAGAAGGGTTGACCCGAGTCCTTCCAGTCGGCCGCGTACTCACGCAGCTTTTCGATCGCGCGGTCGGCGAGGAAACGCTCGAAGGTAGCCTCCTCGGGCTGGTCGAGGCGGGCGGCGATGATGTGGCCGTCGCGCCCGCCCGGGAGCTTGCCGCGCCACAGGTCGTGGGCGCGCACGGGCGGGAGGTTGTTGGCGCGGAGCCAGGCGACGTACTTCTCGTTGGCGACCGGGTTTTCGGCGCCCCAGTAGGTGTCGTCGTCCGCGCCGAACTTGTCGGGCAGGTTGTATCCGCAGTGGTACTTGCCGACGATGCCGACGTTGTAGCCGGCGTCGCGCAGCTCCTGCGTGTAGGTCCACGTGCCCTCGGGGATCGAGACCTGGTAGGCGATGTTCCACTCGGGGTTGGCGAGCACCTGGTGCTTGCCCGGGCGCTTACCCGTCATGAGGGAGGCCCGCGCCGGGGTGCAAATCGCCGTGGGCGTGAAGCAATTCGTGAAGGCGAAGCCCGATTCGCCCATCGAGTCGATGACGGGGGTGTGGGCGTGCGGGTTGCCCAGGCAGCCGATCGTGTCGGTGCGGTGCTGGTCGGTCATGATGACCAGGACGTTGCGCACGTTATCGGGAATATCCCGCGTCGTGTCAGCCATTGGATTCTCTCTTTCGTCAGTGGAAGTGGTGCCGCTTCGGCGTTACTGGGAGACGACCTTGTCCATGTCTTCGAGCTGGGCGCCGCTGGTTTCGGTCAGGTACTTCGCGGTGAAGATGACGGCCAGGACGCCGAAGGCGCAGTAGATCCAGTAGGTGCCGGCGGGCGACCAGCCGATGAGGAAGGGGAAGAGGAGGACGACCAGGAAGTTGACGAGGAAATCCGCGCCCGAAGCCAGCGACATGGCGCCGCCGCGGATCGAGTTGGGGAACATTTCACCCATGACGATGGAGAAGATCGGACCCCACGAGGAGGTGAATCCCAGGAGAAAGGTACACAGGGCGGCGACCGCCAGGAAAGCCAGGACGGGGGAGTGGGCGACGTCGGGCTTGCCGTCGACGGTGGGAGCGATCGTGAAGACGGTAGCAACGACGCCCAGGGACACGAAGATGAGCGTGCCTCCGTAGACGAGCATGCGCTTGCGCCCGACCTTGTCCACGAGCATGATGCCCGTGACGACGCCGACGATCTTGAAGCCCGTGATCAGCAGGGTCTGGGCCAGGGCCATCGACTCGGTGAAGCCGACCGCCGCGAACAGGGAGTTGGAGTAGAAGAACACCCCGTTGATGCCGGTGAGCTGCTGGAACGCGGCGATCGCCATACCGATGAAGACGAGGCCGCGCCACTTCGAGGAGAGGATCTGCCCGATCGTGAGCTTGGCGCCGCCCGTGGCGGTCAGGGAGTCCGCGATGGCGGCGACGCGCGCGGAAGGGTCCTCTTCGCCGCTGACCGCCTCGAGCACCGACTCGGCCTCCTTCGTGCGTCCCACCGAGACGAGGTAGCGCGGCGACTCGGGGATCGTCGCCGTGAAAATGACGAAGAGGAGCGCCGGAATGATGAGGCAGGCGAAGAGGACCTGCCAGGTCATGAGACCGGCGAAGGCCGGCTGGGCGGCGCCACCGGTGATGGCCACGACGCCGGTGTTAATGAGGCCCGCGAAGAACAGGCCGAGGATGATGGCCAGCTGTCGAAAACCGATGAGGCGGCCGCGGATGTCGGCCGGGGCGATCTCGGCGACATAGCCGGGGGCGACCGTCGTTGCCGCGCCGAAGCCGATGCCGCCGACGATGCGGGTCACGAGCAGGAATGGGTAGCCGAAGCTGCCCAGGAGGGGAGAGATCGGGCCGAGGAGGGCCTCGAAAAGGAGGAAGGGGCCGACCCACATGAGGGTCGTCTTGCGGCCGATCTTGTCGGAGATGCGTCCTGCGGCGAGCGCGCCGATGAGGCCACCGATGACGCCTGCCGCGCCGGCGACTCCCTGGAGGATGGGGCCGAGCTCGAAGGTGGTGCCGACCGCCTTGATAGCGGCGTTGAGGACCATGCCCTCGAAGCCGTAGAAGAAGGGGCCGAGGGTTGCGATGAGCGCCAGCCTCGTGGCGTAGCGCCTCGCCCGCTTCTCGCGGGGTGTGAGTGTCAGTGTCGATGACATGTCTTCGTCCTTGAAGGTTGTGAGATGCGCCCGCGCCTGCCGTGTGCGCATTCCTCACGCTACGCCCCCGATTTTGTGTCCGAAGTTACGGACATAAAGAAAAGCTGTGAGCTGGATAACAGTATGGGGTTAGCGTTGCTGCAGGACGAACTCCGGATCCGGGGCGCTCGTCACCTCAACCGAATCCGCCTCGATAATCAGCGCCTTATTGCCCCGCACGCGCAGCGTCCCACTCACGCGCACCCAACTGTCCGCCGCGGGAACCGGACCATCCCACCGCACCGCAAAACCGATCGCGTATGCGTCCGCCGCGCAACACCAGATCGCCATGCGCGCCACGGCGAAACTCTCCTCCGACGTCAGGCGCGGGATCGACGCCTGGCCGCGCGCCGACGCCTCGCTCATCACGAAGCCCGTCAGCTCCACGCGCTGCCCGTCGTGCACCTTCCCCTGAGACGACAGCTCCTCAATCTGCGCCGCGAAGTTCTCCGTCGTCAGCTCCAACGTCCCGCCCGACGAGGCCTGGGCGCCAGAACCGCTCGGGCCCCCGCTCTGGTCGGCCGACTGTGCGCCCGCTCCCGCGCTCGCGGGCTCCTTGGAGGGGGATTCCTCGGAGGGGGATTCCTCGGCCTGCTCCCCGGTGCCTGCCCCAGCCTCGTCCCCCGCATCGCCAGCGCGAGCGCTCAGCGTCGTCGACGCCAACTCCGAAGGAGACACGTGGAAGGGGAGCACGAGCATGAGAGCCGCCAGGACCGCGACGACGCAGCGCGTCAGGCCCCTGCGCGACGAGGCGGACCCATGGACATGCCCACCCTCGCCCGCGCCCAAACGCGACGACAACGCCAACGAACACGCCAGCAAGGCGACGCCCGACAGGGTGATCCCCAGGCGCGCCGACGGCGGCACGAACGAGCCGTAGCGACCCGACAGCGCCATCCACACCAGCGCCGCCCCCAAACCAGCCAGTGCGAGGGCCTCCAGCGTCGGAGCGATGCGATCCACGAGCTTCACGACAGGACCCCCATCCACCAGGCGCCGCCGACCACCACGGCGGCAACCACCGTCACCGTCACAAACAGGCGCGCCACGAACGCGCCCCGGAACTGCGAGGCCAACAGCGCCACGTTCTTCACATCCATCATCGGCCCGTACACCATAAAGCCCATCAGAGCCCCCGTCGGCGCCAACGACGCCAACGACCGCGCGATCACCGCGTCAGAGGACGAACACAGGGACAGGGCGAAACCGGCCCCCATCATGAGGGCCAACGCGCCGACCGCCGGTAGTCCCGACAGTAGCGACGACACCGGCCACGCCACCTGTGCCATCGTCGAGGCCACTACGCCCCCCAGCAGGAACGGCAGAATCCGCCCGAAGGAGCGCCCCGTCGCCGCCAACACGCCAGAGATGCTCCGGTCGGGCAGCTCGCACCCGTCCCCGCAGCAACACGCATCCGGCCCGTGATCTGCGCCCGGACGGCCCTCCTCGCGCAGCGCCGTCGGGGGAGCGACCAGCATGGACAGGCCCACGCACAGGGCGACGACGACGGACGCTCCGACGCGCGCGGCCACCAGCGACCAGGACCCGAATGCGTAGAGGGTCGATGCGATCACCAGCGGATTGATCGCGGGCGAGGCCAACATGAGCGTCGTCGCCGCTGATAGGGGGACGCCCTTACGAAGCAGAGAACGAAAAATCGGAACGGCAGAACAGTCACACACGGGCAGCGCGAAAGCCGCGACAAGGGCGGTCAGCACCGAGGCGAGGGGATTGGTCGGGAAGACCCGCGCGATGAAGGAGGGGGAGACGAAGGCCTCGATCAGCTCGGCGACGAAGACCCCCAGGAGCAGGAAGGGGATCGCCTGTAGCGTCATGCCGACAGCAATCGTCGCGGCCCGCCCGACCGGCACACCCGCGCCCGACAGGGACCCCTGCATCGCCCAGACGATCAGCAGTGCGGCGATCACGCACGCGCCGACGAGCGCACCCCAGGGGCGCGCGGGGCGTTTCGTGTCCGTTTTGCTCACCCCACAACTCTAGTGCAGGGCTCCCCTCTCCCCGCGCACGCGCGCCGGTGCATGCTCCACCCGTCGATTGACGCTGGCCGCGTCCCCTCTCCCCGCGCACGCGCGCCGGTGCGAGGCGGCCGTGGCCGGGCATGTGGGGGAGGCGGGCTGCGCTGTGGGCAGACAGACGCCCGCCCACCGGGCGCGTGAGCGGACGCTTCGCTACACTGGACTTTCGCTACGATCCGGCCCGCTTGCGGGGTATCACCGGGGAGCATCCGGAAGAAAGAGGGCAGCGAGCGCCGGCCACGGCCTCGTCCCCTCCAGTAGAACCGGACGGGAGGGCCCGACACAGCCCCAACGAAGCGGCCGCGCCCGGTGAGGGAGCGGCAAGCGGGGTGGTACCGCGGGTGCCGGCGACGCCGGTCCTCGTCCCTGTACAGGCGCGAGACGAGGACACTCATGACGAAGCACGGCTTCTACCCCCGCCACCGGCAAGACGAGGTGGACCCCAGCCCTTCCTTCCCCACGATGGAAGAGGGCACCCTGGCGTTCTGGGCCAGCAACGACACCTTCCGCAAGTCCATTGAGATGCGCGACGCCGGCGAGAACGGCTCCAACGAATTCGTGTTCTACGACGGCCCGCCTTTCGCCAACGGCCTGCCCCACTACGGTCACCTCCTGACCGGCTACGTCAAGGACGTGGTGGGCCGCTACCAAACCATGAAGGGCCACCGCGTCGAGCGCCGCTTCGGCTGGGACACCCACGGCCTGCCCGCCGAGCTCGAGGCCCAGCGTCAGCTCGGCATCGAGGACGTCACCGAGATCACCCGCGAAGGTGGCATCGGCATCGAGGCGTTCAATGCGGCCTGCCGCTCCTCCGTCCTGCGCTACACGAAGGAATGGGAAGAATACGTCACCCGCCAGGCACGTTGGGTCGACTTCGAGAACGACTACAAGACCCTGGACAAGTCCTACACGGAGTCCGTCATCTGGGCCTTCAAGCAGCTCTACGACAAGGACCTGGCCTACCAGGGCCACCGCGTCCTGCCCTACTGCTGGAACGACCGCACGCCGCTGAGCAACCACGAGCTCAAGATGGACGACGACGTGTACCAGGACCGCACCGACAACACCGTGACGGTGGGTCTGCGCCTGGAGCAGAAGCTGCGCGAGGACTCGGCGCGCCCCGAGCTGGCCCTCATCTGGACGACCACGCCGTGGACCCTGCCCTCGAACTCGGCCGTCGCCGTGGGCCCGCAGATCGAATACTCCCTCGTTGAGGTGGCCGCCGACCACGAGGGCAACCTCGCGGGTGAGCGCGTCCTCATCGCCACCGACCTGATCCCCGCCTACGCCAAGGAGCTGGGCGAGGAACCCACCGTCGTGGCCACCTACAAGGGACACGAGCTGGTGGGCATCCACTACCACCCGATCTACGACTACTTCGACACCCCCGAGCGCCGCGCTGAAGGCGCCGCCCCCGGCCCCAACGGCTGGTCCATCATCGCCGCCGACTACGTGACGACCACGGACGGCACCGGCCTCGTCCACCAGGCACCCGCCTTCGGTGAGGACGACATGTGGACGTGTATGGAGTACGGCATCGGCGTGGTCCTGCCCGTCGACGAGGGCGGCGTCTTCACCTCCGAGGTGAGCGACTACGAGGGCATGCAGATCTTCGACGCGAACCGCTACGTGGTCGCCGACCTGCGCGAGCAGGGCGGCCCCATCGCGCGCCGCGCCCCCGAGATCCGCGCCGTGCTGGTGCGCGAGAAGTCCTACGTGCACTCCTACCCGCACTGCTGGCGCTGCCGCAAGCCCCTCATGTACAAGGCCGTGTCCTCGTGGTTCGTCCGCGTCACCGAGATCCGCGACCGCATGGTGGAGCTCAACCAGGAGATCACCTGGACCCCCGCGCACACCAAGGACGGCATCTTCGGCAAGTGGCTGGAGGGCGCCCGCGACTGGTCGATCTCGCGTAACCGCTTCTGGGGCGCGCCGATCCCCGTGTGGGTCTCGGACGATCCGGCCTACCCGCGCACGGACGTCTACGGCTCGATCGCGGAGCTCGAGGCCGACTTCGGCGTGGAGGTCACGGACTTCCACCGTCCTTTCATTGATCAGCTCACGCGCCCGAACCCGGACGATCCGACGGGCAAGTCGACGATGCGTCGTATCTCCGACGTGTTCGACTGCTGGTTCGAGTCCGGCTCGATGCCCTTCGCGCAGGTGCACTACCCGTTCGAGAACCAGGAGTGGTTCGAGAACCACTACCCGGGCGACTTCATCGTCGAGTACATCGGTCAGACGCGCGGCTGGTTCTACACGCTGCACGTCCTGGCGACCGCGCTCTTCGACCGTCCCGCGTTCCGTTCCTGCGTCTCCCACGGCATCGTGCTGGGTGACGACGGCCTGAAGATGAGTAAGTCGCTGCGTAACTACCCAGACGTGGCAGAGGTGTTCAACAAGTACGGTTCCGACGCGATGCGTTGGTTCCTCATGTCGAGCCCGGTCGTACGCGGCGGCAACCTCATCGTCAAGGAGGAGTCGATCCGCGACACGGTGCGTCAGGTGCTGCTGCCGATCTGGAACACGTACTACTTCTTCACGCTGTACGCGGGCGCCTGCAACAAGGGTGAGGGCTACGAGGCCTCTCGTGTCGACCTCTCTTCGCCCGAGGCCGTGGCCGCGTTGGCGCAGATGGATCGCTACCTGCTGGCTCATACCCGTACCCTCGTTGAGGACGTGCGGGGTGCCCTGGATAGCTACGATGTGGCCGGCGCGTGTGAGGCGGTTCGCGACTACCTGGATATCCTGACGAATTGGTACGTTCGTACTCAGCGTCAGCGTTTCTGGGATGAGGACAGTGCAGCGTTCGACGCGCTGTACACGGCTCTCGTGACGCTCATGGAGTTGGCAGCGCCCCTGCTGCCGCTGCTGAGCGAGGAGATCTGGCGCGGCCTGACGGGCGGCGAGTCCGTGCACCTCGTTGACTTCCCGGTCATCGACGAGGCCGTGGACGCCCCCGAGCTGGTCGCAGCCATGGACGAGGTTCGCTCCATCGTGTCGGCCGCCCACGCGCTGCGCAAGACGCATCAGCTGCGCGTGCGCCAGCCGCTGGCCTCCCTGCTGGTCGTGTCCGAGAACTTCGCTGCACTGGAGCCCTTCGCGGACCTGATCGCCTCCGAGGTGAACGTGAAGTCCGTGGTCTTCTCTGCACCGCAGGACTCGGGCCTGAGCGTCCGCACCGAGCTGGCGCTGAACCCGCGTGCCTTCGAACCGGCGGTTCGTAAGCTGACGAGCCAGCTGTTCAAGGCGCAGAAGGCGGGCGAGTGGGAGCTCATGGACGATGGTGCGTGCCGTTTCGCTTCCGTCGAGCTGGATGGGGCGCCGCTGGTGCTCACGGGCGACATGTTCTCGGTGTCCACCTCGGTGGACGCCGCCGAGGGCCAGGTCGCGGACGTGCTGGCGTCGGGTACTTTCGTGGTGCTCGATACGGAGCTGACCCCCGAGCTCGAGGCCGAGGGTTACGCCCGCGACGTCGTGCGCGCCGTTCAGGATGAGCGTAAGAACGCTGGCTTGCACATCGCGGACCGCATCGACCTGTCGCTGACGGTTCCCGCCGATCACGTGGCGGACGTGGAGGCCTGGCGCGACATGATCGCCGCCGAGACCCTCGCGCTGTCTGCGACGGTCGAGGCCGGCGACAAGCTTGCCGTGAGCGTCGCCAAGCACTGAGTGCTGTTGTAGAGGTGGGCGGGCTGCGCGAAGGCGCGGCCCGCCCACTTCTCTATCCGTGGGTACCTCGGTCGAAAACGTGCGATCAGTTTTCTGTCGCCGTCATCTCCTGGTAGCGCTTGAAGAGAATCGTGAGGCGCTGTTCGTTCGTTTCCAGGGCCTTGCGCGCCCCGAAAGCTCGGTCGACCGCGCGATCGAGGATGCGGTGAGCCTTGAGCAGGCTCGGGGCCATCGCCAGCGGGTTGTACATGTCGGCCAGGCTCGCCCCCGGCTGCTCGGCGCGGGCCTCCAGGATGCCCTGGCCGGCCGCGATGATGGCGGCGCGCTGCTTGTCAGAGACCTCGGGCAGCGGCAGGGTGTTCCAGACGATTTTGTTCGAGAAGTTGAGATCAGACTTCAGGCGTCCACCGACGAGCTTCTGCCAGGACATGAACATCGAAGAGCTAATTATTGCGAAGAGGAATCCATCGGGATCAAGAGCTGTGTATACCTTGTCACCGGCGATGACGTCTTCACTCAGATGTGCTGCCGTGTAGAAAAATCGCGTCTCCGACACCACACGGGGGATTGCAACGTATGGCTCAGATGGCTGGTGATTCTCTTGGAAGAGGTGAGCGGTCTGAGCTCCCGCCACCGTTGCCGTCTTCTTTGAGCCTTGTCTAAAAGTGGCGCACGCTCGCACTCGTTCTTTCAAGATGGGGCTACGGTCAATGTCACGAGGATCGAAATCTTCCGTGTGCATCCAGAGGCACCAGCGGTCGAGGCCTCGAACGACCTCGCGGCCCATGCGGAAGGGGCGCAGATACTTCGCTGCGATCGGGTCGGCCGCGACTTGTGGATAGTCCTCTGCCTCCACAATGAGATTCCCGCCGTCTACGGGTTTTGATCCGAAGCGCACTTCTGGAAGATTCGGAGACAGAGGGTGTCTGAGTGCCTTGAGGAAGATATCAGGTCCCTCGACCAGGTAGGGGTTGATGTGCTTGACCGGTAGCGCCTCGGGCTGTGCCTTGAGGGTCGAATATGTGAAGAGCACGGGACGTGCCTTCTCGTGCGGCGCTCCCCGGTCGAAGCCCGTGATGACACAGTGGACGGCAGCAGCCCTCGGGGCCTCGGAGGTCCACGCGAAGGTCTGGTGGGCGAAGCGAATCCGCCAGCCGCCCTCAAGGAGGGGGCGGAAGAGGGCCGCGACGGGTGCGCCCTGCGCGATCGAGTTGGTTGAGACGAAGGCGAAGCGACCGCCTCGCGGAACAGCGTGGAAGTACTGGGAAGCCTTGATGAACCAGCCGGTCACGTAGTCCAGGTAGCCGTCGTAGCCATCGCCCCATACGACGCGCAGATCGTCGGTCTGCTGCTCGGATCGCATGTGCTGGCCGATAAATGGTGGATTGCCGACGATCCTGACGGATGCGGAGGGCGTGCAGACTTGCGTCCAATCTTCGCGCAGCGCGTTGCCGATCATGATGTGGGCGGACGTGCTGAGGGGAAGGATCGAGGGGGCCTGGCCGAGGAGGCGCTCCATCTCGCGATTCGCCTGGTGGTGAGCGAGGTGCAGGGCGGTCTGCGCGATCCGTGCCGGCCACTCCTCGATCTCGATGCCGAAAAAGTGATCCAGCTGGACCGTGATCTCAGCATGTTCTCCACGGTCGTCGAAGAACATCGTGGCCTGGAACTCGTCGTTATTCTTGCGGGCGAGTTCCAGCTCCCGGATACGCACCAGGATCTCGGTGTCCAGGCGACGCAGCTCTCGGTAGGCGACGACCAGGAAGTTGCCGCAGCCACACGCGGGATCCATGATCCGTAGTTCTCTTAGCTCCTGACGGAGCTCCTTGAGTTTGGTGAGATCGTGCGTGTGTTCTGCGAAGCGCTCACGCAGGTCGTCGAGGAAGAGTGGACCAAGCGTCTTGAGGATGTTTGTCTCGCTGGTGTAGTGTTCGCCGAGCTCGCGGCGTGCCTCGGGGGACTTGACGGCTTGGAAGAGCGATCCGAAGACGGCGGGGCTGATGCCCGACCAGTCGAAGGCGCACGCGCGCATGAGCTCGTCACGCATCGTGGAGGAGAAGCTGGGGATGCTGAGGGGCTCCGCGAAGATCCCACCGTTGACGTACGGGAAACGCGCGGTCAGCTCGTCCAGGGTCGACTGACGGCGCTCCACGTGTGTGTTCAGCGTCTGGTAGAGGAGCGCGAGCTGCGCGCCGAGGTCGCTGCCGTCTTCACGAGTTCGGGTCACGAGAAACTCCGTGAACAGGTCGCGTTCCCACAGGCCTGCGTCGTCACCGTAGAGACAAAAAAGGGTGCGGATGAGGAAGATGGAGGCCTCGTGGTCGCTGTAGCCCGACCCGTCCAGGGCCTCGTAGAGGTCGGCCATGACGCGGGCGGCCCGAATCGAGGCCTCCTCCTGCTCGCGCGAACCGACCTGAACCATGCCATATCCAGCGAGGAACTTCAGGTCGTCGACATGATCGGGAAGTTGGGCGAGTCGAAACTCCGTGCGCCCGGTATCTTCCGAACCGTCAGTTGCCATCTTACTGTCGAGATCGACGATCCGGATGCGTCGGAAGTCGCTGATGATGAGGAGGCGCGGAGTCTCGACGTCGGTGAGATCGTGGATGTAATCGAGAGCCTGCTCCTCGGCCTTGTCGAGATCCTTCCCCGCGGACTTCATCTCGATGAGCGCCTTGCCCGGGATGAGGGCGTCGATATAGCCCTGACGTCCCGTCGACGCTCGGTTCGAACGCCTCTCGTAGGCGATAGCTTTGTGTTGAGTAATGCCAAAACACTGCATGAGCTCGCGCATGAACTCATGGCCTTCCTGTTTCTCATCACCTACGCAATCGCTCCACTCGTGAGCAAACTTCGCGCAATTTTTGCGGATTGCATTGAGTGAGAGCGTTGCGGGCATGGGCGACTCCTGGTTGTCGACGGCAATGGGCGCGAGAATTACTCGGCGTCGGTTAGGTACTCAGTATATCGACACTTGACAGTTTGTTGGTACGTGACGTGGCAAGAGATTGTTGTTTCCATGTTCTTCGCTAACAAACTATGACACATACAAAATTCGTACTAATTGGCCGCGGTCACCGTCATTAGACAGTCCGTGCGAGCGACGTCGTGCCCGAACTGAGAAGAGGCAAGGGTTTGCTGCGTGAAGTGGGGCGTCCCGCGTGAACGGAGCAAGGAGCGCAGACACGTCCTAGTATTCGACATCGGACGGCAGTTTCACGCCCGCGTCGCGCAGGCACTCCAGGTGCGGCTCGACCGAGGAGAGATACGGAGAAAGGACGGGATTCGCGTCCGGGTCGATGAAGGACTCGAGGTAGTCCTCCAGCGGGAACTGCGTGGCGAAGAGAGTCTGACACAGCTCGAGGCTGTTGACCGACTTGACGACCATCGTCGGGTCGGCGGCGCTCGTGTATCGCTTGACCCGCGGCCACCGTGTGTCGTCGATCGTCCACTGCTGCGGAGAGGGAGCCTCACCCGGGATCACGATGGGGCGCCGGCGCAGCCGTGTGCGCCGCCGCGCCACAGACTGGATGAATCCCATCTGGAGGATTGCACCCGATCGGGAGCACTCGACCCATGAGGGAGCGTGACGCCAGGGGTAATGGTGGGGGTTTTGCACCACTAGGAGCATCCTGTCGGCGTGTCGCCGGCGTGTCGCGCCTCTATTGGTGCAATTCCCCCCGTTTGCTGGCGGTGACGTCGCGGTTCGGGGCGATGTGGGCACAACGGCGTCCGGCCTGGTGTGTCGCTCGCACGTGAACCCGCTATTGCGTGCGCTAACCGGCTATATCGCACGTCAACCCGCTATTCCGCGTCTGGGTGGGGCTGCCCACGCTCACATTAGCGGGTTAACGTGCGCATTAGCGGACCCATGCTCGCATTAGCGGGCCCAGGCGCGGATCAGAGGGCCCGCGTGCGAGGCGTCGGGCCCACGCGCGCGTTGCTGGCGCTCGCTCGGAGCAGTTTCGCATGCAATTCGATTGAGTGAATGTTCAACAGTGTCTACAAACGTTGCAATTCCAACGATGCGAATGCGTGGCGCGACACAGGGTCGGGGGAATTGCATGCGACATTCTTCGATAGCCCGTCCAATGGGAGTCATGCGCTGCCGCCGACGGCGCAGACGCTGCCGCCGACGGTGGAGCAGTCGGTGGCGCCGCCGATGGAGCAGACGGTGGCGTACCAGAGGCCTGGCATGGTGGGCACCGTCGGCGCTGGCGAACTGCCCCTGAACCCGAGTGTCCATACCCGGCCACTCGTTCGCCCACACATCAGGTACGTGGGGGCATTCACGCCCCACGATGAAACAATCCCCGTCAATGTGGGTTGTCCCGTGCCAGCAAGCCGAAAAGTCGCGACAAAACCGACACGTTACGTCCTGAAACCCCGACACAGCGCCCGCCCTGGCGCGCGAGGGCGACAGGGCGGGTACCACAGGAATGGTGCGAGCTCCTGAAGGTCAGGCGGGCGGCTGGGGGATGCCGAGCTCCATCGATAGGCGCGAGAGGGGAGAAACCTGCTCGTCGGCGGGCTGTGCATCGTCGGCCGACGGCTCGTCGCCAGCGGGCGCTTGCGCGGAGACCTCGTCGGTGTCCGGCGCGGCCTCCTGGGAGGCCGGTGTGTCGCTGACGGCAGGCTGTGCATCCTCGGCGGGCGCCTGGGCCTGAGCGACGGGCCGTTCCTGCGCGTCTTCGTCCGAGGCAAACAGCTCCTCAGCGGCAGGCTGTGCATCCTCGGCGGGCGCCTGGGCCTGTGCGACGGGTGTGTCGCTGACGGCAGGCTGTGCATCCTCGGCGGGCGCCTGGGCCTCGGCGACGGGCCGTTCCTGCGCGTCTTCGTCCGAGGCGAACAGCTCCTCAGCGGCAGGCTGCGCCTCGTCGGTCGGCGGCTCGTCGCCAGCGGGCGCTTGCGCGGAGACCTCGTCGGTGTCCGGCGCGGCCTCCTGGGAGGCCGACGTGTCGCTGACGGCGGGCTCTTCCTTGGCTGTGGGCGCGGGCAGGTGCATCATGATCTCCATGGAGTCCATGAGCTGACCCATCGACTTGTTGTACTTCTCGTAGTCGGTGTCGCGGAACTCGTCGTTGACGGCAGCCACGGACACGTTGACGAATTGCACCTGATTGTAGAAGCTGATCATCAGGGGCGCGGTAATGACCGTCGAGATGCCACGCAGCATGATGTTGCGGTCCTCGGCGATGGTGAGGATTTCCTCGGGGGTGCCGATCTCGACGGGCTTGCCGTCCACCAGGACCTCGGGATCGGAAAAGTAGCGGTAGGCCCCATACACGGCGAGGAGCAGCTGCTCCCACGCGACGCGATAGGTCAGGGTAAAGGTGGATTGGATCCAGCCGTCTTCCTCGTGTTCACCAACGAGTAGCATGTTGATTCCTTAGCGTTGTCACATTGCGCGATGCCGCGCTGTGTGCGGCATCCTATCAGAGAGGTTGGCCCGCCGAGCATGAGGACAGGCGATGACCGTGCCCCGCCCCGGCCTCGTTGATGAACCCGGCATTGCTGTCCAAGATAACGCGCTGTGGCCGGTGGATGCCTTCACGCGGATTGGTCATGAACACCTGGATAGGTTATGAACATCTGGATAGGTTAATAACCTATCCGTATCCGAATAACCTATCCGCATGCGCGCAACCTATCCGCATGAGTGAGCGTCAACCGGGAAACAACAGCTTTCCAACCAGCTGCGGTGTGGAGCAAACCTCGTGGTAGGCGGGAAATGAGGTTACTGGTGCTCAGCGGACCGCGTCGATCGTCGCCTTGGCGGTCCTCAGGTCGACGCCCGTGCGGTCCTTGTAGGCCTTGACCGCGCTGAAGAGCTCACCGGCCGCCACCAGGTCGAGCTCCGCACTCGTCAGCTCCAGGCCAGCGGACGGGGCCTTGGGCACCGCGTCGATCGCCGCTTTCGCGGTCTTCAGGTCGACGCCGGTGCGCCCCTTGTAGGACTGGATCGCCGCGATCTTGCGACCCGCGGCCACCATGTCGAGTTCGGCGGCGCTCAGCTCCGGGAACGAGGCCGTGGCAGGGGAAGGCGCGGCGGCGGTAGAAGGGGGCGCGGTGGGAGCCGCGGCCTCGGGAGTAGGCGAGGGCCCGGCCAGGGCCGTGATGCCGGCGTCGGCGTAGGCCGCGCGCAGGCGCGCCTCAAGGGTCGCCACCTGTTCCTTGAGTCGGCGGTTCTCGGCGCGCAGCTCCTCGATCTCGTTTGCCTGACCAAACCACTTACCCACGTGTTACCTCCATGAAGGGATCGAAGCGATGGGCACAATCCTAACGGTCCGCTCGTGGAAGCAAGGAGTAACCGCCTCCCGGAGGTCCCGAGCGTCGGCGCACGACCCGAGCGAGGTACCCCGGCCTCGTCGATGACGGCTCGCGAACAGTACGCGCGAACGCGCCGTGACTGGCACAACAGGCCGCCCGCGCCGCGCGGGCCGGTAAAATGGCCGGGACAGCGCGAGAAGTGGAGGACACATGGCAGGCGAATCGTTCTTCGGGCAAGACCCCGCCCACGACGACCAGCGCGGCGGAATCCCGGCCGACCTGATCCCGTACCTGGAAGCGGCCGACGAGGCCGAGGACACCCAGGCGGGGGAGACGAGCGACCCGCAGGCCGAGGAGAGCGAACGCGAGGCCGCCCTGCGCGCCCTCGTGGAGAACTCCCTGTTGCTGGGCCCTGACCCCTCCGTGCTCGCAGAGATCGAGGGCGAGGTGGACGAGGACTTCGCCGACGACGCCGCCGAGGCACGCGACGAGCGCGCTTCCCATGAGGCCGCTCTCGCCCGCGCCGAGGAAGACATGGCCCTCGACGAACGTGTGCAGGAGATCTACCGCTCCATCGTCGCGCGCGCCCCCGAACACGACATCGATCCCACGCTCGACCGTGTGAAGCTCGCCCTGGACATCCTGGGCGACCCGCAGCGTTCCTACCCGTCGATCCACATCACGGGCACCAACGGCAAGACCTCCACGTCGCGCATGATCGACTCGCTGCTCGCCGCTTTCGGCATGAAGACGGGCCGCTTCACGAGCCCGCATCTGCTCGACGTGCGCGAACGCATCTCCCTGGAGGGCCTCCCGATCACGCGCGAGGGATTCGTGCGCGCCTGGGAGGACGTCGCCCCGTACATCGCCATGGTCGACGAGCGTAGCCAGGAGGAAGGCGGACCGCGCCTGTCCTTCTTCGAGGTCTTCACGATCATGGCCTACGCGGCCTTCGCGGATTACCCTGTGGACGCCGCCGTCGTCGAGGTCGGCATGGGCGGGCGCTGGGACGCCACGAACGTCATTGATGCGGGCGTCTCCGTCATCACGCCAATCGCCCTGGACCACACGAAGTGGCTGGGCTCCACGATCGAGGAAATCGCGCGCGAAAAGGCCGGCATCATCAAGCCCGGCCAGATCGTCGTCATCATGGCTCAGGAAGAGGCCGTCCTCAACATCCTCCTCGAGCAGGCGCGCTCCGTGGACGCCATCGCCCGCGTTGAGGGGCGCGACTTCGAGGTCGTGGGCCGCCAGATGGGGGTCGGCGGCCAGATGGTTACGATCCGCACGCCCTCCGCGATCTACGAGGACGTCTTCGTCCCCCTGTTCGGGCAGTATCAGGCGCACAACGCGGCCGCTGCCCTGGTCGCCGTCGAGGCATTCATGGGCGGACGCGGCCTGGACGGGCGCATCGTCGAGCAGGGCCTCATGAACGCCTCCAGCCCGGGGCGCATGCAGGTGGTGCGGCATTCGCCCACGATCATCGTGGACGCCGCCCACAATCCCGCGGGCGCGGCCACCCTGCGCGAGGCCGTGGAGTCCTCCTTCGCCTTCGCGCGCATCGCGGGCGTGTATTCGGCGATGGGCGACAAAGACGTCGAAGGCGTCCTGTCCGAGGTCGAGCCCTTCGTCGACCACCTCGTCGTCACCCAGATGCCGGGCGAGCGCGCCGCTGACCTGGCGCGCCTGGCCGAGATCGCCGAGGAGGTCTTCGGGCCCGACCGGGTAGACGTGCGCGAATCGCTGGCCGACGCGGTCGATCGTGCAGCAGAGATCGCCGAGGCAGGGGCCGAGCCCGCGGATCGTAGCGGAGTCCTGGTGTTTGGCTCGGTCATGCTGGCCGGGGAAATGCTCAAGCTGGCGGGCCACAGCCCGCGATGAGCCGATTATCGATTGAGGCGGTCGCCCTGTGGCGGCCGCCTCAGTTGGGTTTTTCTGTGGAACGTGGCACGATTATCTCGACTACAAGAACAGATGAGCACAGTGCAAGGAGGCATCATGAAGAAGCTCGTCAATGACGTCCACGCCGTCGTGCGCGAAACCCTGGAAGGTTTCGCCCTGGCCCACCCCGACCTCGTCGATGTCCACTACTCGCCGGACTTCGTGACCCGTCACGCCCCCAAGGCCGAAGGCAAGGTCGGCCTGGTCTCAGGCGGCGGATCCGGACACGAGCCCCTGCACGCCGGTTTCGTGGGTGAGGGAATGCTGGACGCGGCCGTGCCAGGCGCAGTCTTCACCTCGCCCACCCCCGACCCGATCCTGGAGGCCACGAAGGCCGCCGACCGCGGCGCGGGCGTCCTGCATATCGTTAAGAACTACACGGGCGACGTCCTCAACTTCGAGACCGCCGCCGAGCTGGCCGACATGGAGGACATTCAGGTCGCCACCGTCGTCGTCAACGACGACGTGGCCGTCGAGGACTCCCTGTACACGGCGGGACGCCGCGGCGTCGCCGGAACGATCTTCGTGGAAAAGATAGCGGGCGCCGCGGCAGAGCGCGGCGACTCTCTCGAGGAGGTCACCCGCATCGCGACCAAGGTCAACGACCAGACCCGCTCCATGGGCCTGGCGCTGGGCCCCTGCACCGTGCCCCACGCCGGCAAGCCCTCCTTCGACCTGGGCGAGGACGAAATCGAGCTGGGCATCGGCATCCACGGCGAACCCGGATACCGCCGCGGCTCCATGGAGAGCGCCGACGCGCTGGTCGCGGAGCTCTACGAGCGCGTGCGCGCCGACCTGGGCCTGACCGAAGGTGAGCGCGTCGTCGCCCTCGTCAACGGCATGGGCGGCACCCCCATCTCCGAGCTCTACATCTGCTTCCGTGCCCTCGCTGCCCTCCTGAAGAAGGACGGTATCGAGATCGCCCGCCAGATGGTCGGCAACTACGTCACCAGCCTGGAGATGCCCGGCGTGTCCGTGACCCTCATGCGCGCCGACGACGAGCTCCTCGAGCTCTTCGACGCGCCCGTGGCGACGGTGGCCTGGAAGTAAACGCCCGAGCGGAAGGAGCGAGACGATGAGCGTTGACGCAGCGTGGGCCCTGCGATGGATCGAGGCCTCGGCGGCCACGGTCGCTCAGAACCGGGACTACCTGGTGGACCTGGACCGGGCCATCGGGGACGGCGACCACGGAGAAAACATGGACCGGGGCTTCACCGCCGCCGTTGCTGCCCTGCGCGAAGCCCAGCCGGGCACCGTCGCCGAGGTACTCAAATTGGTCGCTAAGACCCTGATGTCCACGGTCGGCGGTGCCGCCGGCCCCCTGTACGGGACCGCGTTCCTGCGCGCATCGAAGGCGGCGGGCGGCGGCAACCTGGACGGCGCCGGCGTCGTCGCGCTCATCGAGGCAGCCCTGGGGGGCATCCAGGCGCGCGGCAAGGCCACCGCGGGCGAAAAAACCATGGTGGACGCGTGGACGCCGGCCCTCGAGGCCGCCCGCGCGGCCGCGGAAGGGGGCGCCGACGCGGCTGACGTCCTGGACGCCGCGGCGACGGCAGCCGAGGCCGGGGCGGCCGCAACGAAGCCCCTGCGCGCCACGAAGGGACGCGCCTCCTACCTGGGCGAACGCTCCGTCGGACACCTGGACCCCGGGGCGGTCTCGACCTCCCTCATCCTGCGTGCCGCCGCGCGCGCCGCAGTCGAGGGCGGTGCCGCATGAGCGTGCGCGTCGCCTTCGTTATCGTCTCGCATTCCGCCTCCCTGGCTGTCGGCGTGTGCGAACTCGCCGCACAGATGGCCCCCGACGTGCCCTTCACAGCCGCCGGCGGAACCGACGACGGTCGCATCGGCACCTCTTACGACCGCGTGGAGGCGGCCCTGGAGGCCGCGCTCGGCGCGGTCGAGGGGGAGGGCAGCGGCGTTGTCGTACTCACCGACCTCGGATCGGCCACGATGACCGTCGAATCCGCCATCGACATGAGCGACGAGCCCGAGCGCGTGCGCTTCGTGGACACCGCCCTCGTCGAGGGCGCCGTCGCAGCCTCCGTGCGCGCCCAACTCGGCGACAGCCTCAGCCAGGTCGCCGAAGTCGCTGCCTCCGTGGCCCCGCACATCGAGGCCATCCCTGCCCCGGAGGCGCCCAAGGACCCCGTGCCCCTCATCAGCGGGGACTCGGGACAGGCCCCGGCCTCGTCGCTGTGGGCGTCCGCGGACGCCGTCGTCGCAGACCCCGTGGGCCTGCACGCGCGCCCGGCGGCCGCCTTCGTGCGACTGGCCGGCACCTTCGATGCGGAGGTGAGCGTCAACGGGGCGGACGGCGGGTCCGTGCTCGACCTCATGGCTCTGGGTGTCGCGCAGGGCGACACGGTCCATATCGAAGCAAATGGGGCCGACGCCACAGCTGCTGTTGCTGCCTTGGCGGATATGCTTGAAAGCGCTAACGCACCACTGTGACAATCAAAGGAGACAACGTGAGCGCTAAGAGTGTTCTGCTGGAGCCCCAGCACCTTCTCGACCCCGACCTCGAGCACACCCTCATCGTCGTGAAGCCCGACGGCTACGCGCGCGGCCTGACCGGCGAGATCCTGCGCCGCATCGAGGCAAAGGGCTACACGATCAAGGGCCTGAAGCTCATGGTCGCCTCCCGCGAGCTGCTCGCCGAGCACTACGCCGACCATAAGGACAAGCCCTTCTTCGAGGGACTCCTGGAGTTCATGAGCTCCGGCCCCGTCGTCGCCATGATCGTCGAGGGCCAGCGCGTCGTCGAGGGCATGCGCGTCCTCATGGGGTCCACCGACCCGACGACCGCCCCCGCTGGCACGATCCGCGGCGACCTGGGCCGCGCCTGGAACAGCCCCCACATGGAGAACCTGATCCACGGCTCGGACTCCGTGGATAACGCAAAGCGCGAAATCTCCCTGTGGTTCCCGGAGATTTACTGAGGGGCCGGTAACCTGCAAGGGTGCACCTCAAGAACCTGACGCTGCGGGGCTTTAAGTCCTTCGCCAGTGCGACCACGCTTGCCCTCGAGCCGGGCATCACGTGCGTCGTCGGCCCCAACGGGTCGGGTAAATCGAACGTCGTCGACGCTCTCGCCTGGGTGATGGGCGAGCAGGGGGCACGCGCGCTGCGCGGCTCGAACATGGCGGACGTTATCTTCGCGGGGACATCTGGGCGCGCGGCGTTGGGGCGCGCCCAGGTGGACCTGACGATCGACAACACCGACGGGCTGCTCGACATTGAGTACTCGGAGGTCACGATCAGCCGCACCCTGTTCCGCGGGGGCGGCTCGGAGTACTCCATCAACGGTTCGCCCGTGCGTCTCCTGGACGTCCAGGAGCTCCTGTCGGATACGGGTATGGGCCGCCAGATGCACGTGATCGTCGGCCAGGGCCAGCTCGACGCGATCCTGTCCTCCACCCCCGAGGAGCGCCGCGGTTTCATCGAAGAGGCCGCGGGCGTCCTCAAGCATCGGCGCCGCAAGGAACGAGCGCTCAAGAAGCTGTCGGACATGGACGCGAACCTTGTGCGCGTCCTGGACCTGACGAACGAGATTCACCGCCAGCTGGGGCCCCTGGCCCGCCAGGCGCGCGTTGCCAGGCGCGCCTCCCTCATTCAGGCGCGCGTGCGCGACGCGAAGGCCCGCCTGCTCGCGGACGATCTGGCGTCTGCGCTTTCCAAGCTGTCGGTGCTCGAGGCATCGGACGAGTCGGCGGCCGAGCGCCGCGCGTCGCTCGAGGAGCAGATAGCCGCCGCGCGCGCCGAGCTTGCGCGTCTGGAGGGCGCTGAGCGCGCGTCCTCGCCGGCGCTCGATCAGGCGTCTGCCGACTGGCAGTCGCTGACCACGATCACCGAGCGCCTGCGCGGCACGCTGATGGCCGCGACGCAAAAGGTCTCCCTGCGTGCCACTCCCGAGCTGCCCCCGGGCGGCGAGGATCCCGACGTGCTTGACGAGCGCGCCCGCGTCGCCGGCGCCGAGGACGCCGCCCTGGCCGCTCAGGTCGAGGAGGCGCGCTCTGCCCTGACGTCCGCGACTCGCGCGCGCGAGGCAGCAGAAGACGCCGACGAATCAGCCTCCCGTGAGCTCGCCCGCGTCAACCGTGTCATCGCCGACCATCGGGAGAAGGTCGCCCGTCTCACGGGTGACGCCACCACGGCAGCCTCACGCCTGGAGGCCGCCCGCGCCGAGGCAGAGCGCGCGTGGGGCGCATACCGCGCGGCTCAGGAGCGTGCCGAGGTGGCGGCTGCGGCTGTGCCCGCCACCGGTCGTTTGTCCGTCTCTGCGGACGAGGCCGTGGTGTCCTCTTCCGGGAAGGCGCAGTCTGACAGTGCGTTCGATAAAGCTGCTGATGGGCCGGAAACTGGCGGCGGAGCCGCCCGCGCACACGCCGAGGCATCGGCCCGTCGTGACGCCGCTCGCGCGCGCGTGGACGAGCTGCTCGGCGTCGAACGCGAGGCCCGCGCCGACCGTGCCCGATGGGAGGCACGACGCGACGCGCTCTCCCAGCTGCTGACCCCCGAGGACGGCACCGCCGAGCTGCTGGGTCGCCCCGGCGTCCTCGGGCAGGTGGCGCCGCAGCTACGTGTGGCCCCCGGCTACGAGGATGCGGTCGCCAGCGCCCTGGCCCCCTTCGCCGACGCAGTCGTCGTCGATTCGCTTGCCCGAGGCCTGCACGAGCTGGACGTCGCCCGCGCAGCCGGGCGCTCGCTGCGGCTCGTCGTCGCACCCCCGGCGCCCGAAAGCGACGCGGACGAGCCAGCGGACACCCGGGCCTCGTCCCCTGAACGCGCGGGCGAGGGTGCGGTGCCCGCAGACGTCGGCGACTTGCCCGAGGGGGCCACGTGGCTGGGATCGGTCGTCGCCTGCGAGGGAGGCGCCGCGCCCCTCACGTCTCTGCTTGATGGGGTCGTCGTCTGCTCAGCGCACGAGGCGCCGTCGGTGCTGGGAGTGCCCGGTGTGCGCGCCGTCGTCACGCCCGGCGGCGACGTGCTGCGCGCGTGGTCGGTCGAGGGAGGCCACCAGGCGTCCTCCGTGCTGTCCGTTCGCGCCGACTACGAGGAGGCGTCTACGCAGACTGAGGCCGCCCAGGCCCGCATGGCCGAGGTGTCCGAGCAGCTCAGTGAGGCGAACGCCCACCTGGACCGGCGCATTCGCGAGGCGAACGACGCCCTGAAGGCCCTGCGCGAGGAAGACGCCCAGCGCGCGAAGGAGGCGCAGGAACTGGCGCGCGCGCAGTCGGCCGCGCAGGCCGCCAACGCCGAGGCCGAGCGCGCCCACGACGTGGCCCGCCGCGCCGACGAACAGGTGGAGTGGGCGAAAGAACAGGACGTGGCGGCCAAGGCTCGCCTGGAAGGAGCAGACTCGGTTGGCCCGCCCGAATCACTGGAGGACGCCCAGGCCCGCGCCGACGCCGCCTCCCGCGCCGCGCGCGAGGCCCGCGAGGCTGAGAACGAGGCTCGCCTTAGCTTGCGCACCCTCGAAGAACAATCGCGGCGCGCCGCCGCGCGCGCCCGCTCCCTGCGCCAGGGGGCCGCGGCCCAGCGCGAGGAGCGCGCCCGCTACGCGAGGCGCGAGGCAGCGAGGCAGACGGAACTGGCCACGGCCTCGGACGTGGAGTCCGCCGCGAGAATAGCGCTGGAAGCCGCCGAACGCGCCCTGTCCCGGGCCGCCTCCGAGCGTGACCGCTTGAGCGAGCGGCGCTCCCAGGTGTCCCAGGAGGTCAGCGATGCGCGCCGCGCCCTGGATCGGCTGGGCGCCGAGCTGTCGGAGGCCACGGCCTCGGCCCACCAGGGGCAGATCGCCGCCGAGCAGACGCGCCTGCGCGTCGAAGACCTGCAGCGGCGCGCCCTGGAGGAGCTCTCCCTCGAACCCGAGCAGCTGCTCGCCGAGTTCGGCCCGCAGACGCCTGTGCCGATGCTGCCCCTCGACCCCGACGACGTCGAGAAGGTCGCGGGAGCCGAGCCGAGCGCGTACGTGCGTGCCGAGCAGGAGCGCGCCCTCGCCAAGGCCCAGAAGGACCTTGAGAAGCTCGGGCGCGTCAACCCCCTGGCGCTCGAGGAACATGAGGCGCTGGCATCCCGGCACAAGTTCCTCGTGGATCAGGTGCAGGACTTGAAGCAGTCGAAGGCGGACCTGCTGCGCATCGTGACGGACGTGGACCGCCTGGTGGAGGAGGCCTTCGCCTCCGCGTTCGCTGAGACGCGCGAGCAGTTCGAGCACGTGTTCGGCGTGCTGTTCCCGGGCGGGGCGGGCGACCTGGTGCTCACAGACCCGGAGGACATGCTTGCCACCGGCATCGAGATCGAGGCGCGGCCGGCGGGCAAGAAAGTCAAGCGTCTCTCGCTCCTGTCGGGCGGCGAACGTTCCCTGGCCGCGATCGCGTTCCTGGTCGCGATCTTCAAGGCGCGACCCTCCCCGTTCTACGTCATGGACGAGGTCGAGGCCGCCCTGGACGACGTGAACCTGACGCGCCTGCTCGCGATCTTCAAGGAGCTGCAGGAGACCTCACAGCTCATCGTGATCACGCACCAGAAGCGCACGATGGAGATCGCGGACGCGCTGTACGGCGTCACGATGCGCGACGGCGTCACGACGGTGGTCTCCCAGCGCTTGGCGGACTAGGGGAGGGGTGCAACTCGCGGAGAAGGTCGCGGTTCAACGCTTTCGTTGCCCATCAATTGCATTGATCAGCGGACCCGTGAGGACAGCGTTAGAATTTTGTTAACGAAATTCCTGGCATGGGCGAGGGGGAGGTGAGGCGCCGATGGACGTACCGGTTGTTGTGCATCCACGAGTGAGTGCGCGCCATCCTGAGATCGAGGAGGAAGATGCGATTCACGCCTGGGTGTATGCAGTCGAGTGTGCCGAACGCGTGGACTCTCCGTACTGGCCCGCATACGCAGCGTTGGGATACGACAGGAACGGGAGACTGCTCGAACTCCTTGCCGCGCTCCAGGAAGACGGCAGCATTCTCATCTATCACGCGATGACTCCACCTTCAAAGGAAACGATGACCGAAATATTTGGACCTGTGAGGAGAGAGCAATGAGCAAGAAACAACAGGGAACCTACCGTTTTGCGGGAGGAATCACCGTTACCGACGCCGATCTTGAAGCAGATGCGCAGCGCTTTGAAGCGGGCGAATGCGACGGAGCGTGGAAGGTTCTGCCAGGGCGTCCGCAGCTCTTCGGCGAGGACACAATGCCGGTCGGCACACGCCTGCCCGAATCCTTAGTCCGCGAGCTCGACGAGGCGGCAGGGGAGCTCGGACAAACTCGCAGTGAACTCATTCGTCGTTTCATATCTGACGGCCTGCTGGCTCTAAAGGCATAAAGCAGTGCGGATCTCCTCAAAGCAGTGCCCAGGAGACCCGCACCGTCGCCGCCGCTTCTATGCGCGTGGCGTGATCCCCGCACTCGGGCCAGTGACAGCGAGCTTCCGCCCAACTAGACCCGGCCGATATCCTGCCCGCGGCCTCGCTGGAACTTGTCGAAACTGTGCGCGTTGAGCGCGGACGCTGCGGCCTGATCGTCCGCGCTGGAACCGCTCGCTAACGAGGAGAGGGCCTGTTCCGTTTCCTCGCAGTACAGGCGCGAGTCCTGAAGGCGCTGGCGCGCAGCCTCACGGAACTCACCCAGCGCGGAGAGAATAGCCGGGGAGGAAAAAACCGCGTCAGCGGGAGGGGAGGGGACGGGATGAGTCTCGAGCGACGTGCGGATGTCGGCGATTCTCCCTTGCAGCGTCTTGATGCGCTCGGGGTCAACTCGAAATAGACTCATGATTGCTCCGTGTCGAAAGGGGTGGGGGTCGGCCTGATCGATAGACACTCGGGGGCGGTGACCCAGCTGTAGCCGCACTCCGGGTCGTGCCGGGGGTCCGAGGTGGGGTATCGCAGCGGTGCCAGTTCGAAGGTGGGATCGGGTTCGAAGCAGAACTGTGCCCATGATTCGCGCGGCCCCGTGACGTACCCGGACGGGTGGGCGGCCAGGAACGTGAAGGTCCCGACTCCGGGTTCGACCTGCGTGTCGCCGACGTGCAGGAGAGGCGGCAGAGGTTTGCCGGGGGCGCCCCTGACACTGGCTGAGATCAGCGCGTGTTGGCGCCCGGCGGTGATCCCAATCTGGCGGGTGTCTGAGTAGACGAAGTCGTGGTCTGCGTTGGCGCCGAGCTCGATCCGGTCTTTGCCTCCTCCCGTCGCGACGACGATGCCGCCCGGGCACGCCGCGTCGAGGTCTTCGATGCGGTCGCTCGCGTAGGTGATGCTCGCGTAGTCCAGTCCGACAAGGGCGCAGGCTGAGGCGAGAAGAGCGGCGACGACGTATCTGGCACGCACTGTCATGAGGACGATCCGATCGTGTAGGAGAGGAAGTGCTTGTTGAACTGCTCGTAGGTCATGTAGAACTGCCCGCTCGTGTTGCCGGTGGAGTCCGCGCGCTTATTGAAGCCCCACGGATTCGTGATGTAGACGCCGTTCTCATCGGCGCCCGTGACCGCGTAGGCGTGGAAGCCGGAGATCCTGATTGTTTGTTCTTGTCCGTCGACCAAGACCGTTGCCTCGGATGCGAGAAAAGTCTCGGCTGTGATGGGACGCTCGGCCGCGTAAGCCTGTTGAATGTTTGCGGGGGAGGTCATCACTGTGGGGGTTGGGACGTGGGCGTGCCCCGTCAGCGCGTAGAGTGCCTGCGCGCTGAGTCCGGCCTGTGCGCCTCCCTTGTACCACTGGTTGATGCCGCCGGTGTAGCCCTGCGCGAAGGCGGATTCCAGGATCGAATCGATGCCCGGGGAGCCGTTCGATGTTCCCCGCGCGTACACGTCGCTCACGAAGACGGTGTCGGTGCCGAAGGGATTGGGGTCGCCCGGAGCCGCGGGGAGGGTCACGTAGAAGCCGTCGACCTGTCCCGAGGAGTTGCGGTGTACCTTGATGAGGGATCGAAGGTGATCCCTGCCCGACTTGCTCTGGGCCAGGGCGAGGACGGAGGAGAGGAAATAGCAGTCCCCGATGTCCCCCTGCGTGAGCGAGAAATCGTAGTCGTCGTCGCTCTCGATGATGGCGGCGAGCGCGTCGAGTTGTTCCTGCCTGAGAGCCTTCTTCTCAGAGAGTGGGACATTGTCGCCGGGCACGAAGGGCTCGATGCGCAGAGCCTCTCGCAGGACCGCCGCGCACTTCGCTCGGTCCTCCTCGAGTGTGCTGAGCTGCCTTGCGTAGTAGTCCTTCAAGCTCTTGAATTGAGCCTCGAGGTGGGCATCCCCGCCGTTGAACACCTGTCCCCAGGTAAGCGAGTCGTAGATTCTGTCGAGGTTTTCCGCGTCGGAACGGATTGAGCGGATGACCCTCAGGCGAACGCCCAGCGCGTCGTGGTAGTCACGCACGGCGCCGACGGCCTTGGCGGAGCCCTCCTCGAGGACGTCGAGAAGTCTGTATTCTGTCAGGCTCTGGGCAACAAAGGCATTTTTCGAGAGGCCCTCCCACTCCGGGTAGGAGCGACGCGCGGCCCAGAAGTCGTCGCGCGCCTCAAGAAGAGCGTCATGCCACTCCTCCAGGGTGCAGGAGTACTCCCATATCGCCGCGGGATCTCCGTCGCAGTCGGGGAAGTAGGATGCGTATCTGAAGAATCTCACGTGGTGGTCCCATCGTCGCCGCTGACTGTGTGGTCAACCGTAGCAGAGACGCACGGCTCATCGGCGCGTGCGAGGCCGGAGCAGCCACGACGGGGCGACGGCGCGCACTGCGGTCGCCACGCGCGTTGCCCAGCGGTTCGGCGGGGCACATCGCCCATCGGATGCGAACCCCACCAGGCGGCCAGGGCAACGGTTGCATCAAAAAGCCCTCAACGACGCACGCACGGGCCTGGTGTGATCCGCCGCATGAGTAGGCGGAGGCCGACAACAGGTGTGTGTATGCTCGTGTGGGAAGAGTATTAAGCGCGCGCGAGTTGAGAAATCCTGGACCGGGAAACGCCCATGATCCAGGCAGCGTCATCGATGGAGAGGCCCGAGGCTCGCAGCGACCGGGCGACCTCGCGGGATTGAGCAGCAGCGGCTGCCTGGGCATCCATCGCTTCCCGTGTCGCAGCTTTTGCCTGTTCGACCGACTGTGCCTGTGGAATTGCGGGAACGATAGTGATATCCCAATCCTCGTGGGAGACATCGGGATCAATTGTGTCGAGGTAATCGACCACCTGCTGGCGAGCATCGGAAAGGCGTCGGACCTGCGTCATGGCATGGTCGCCGTTGAGGAGCTCCCAACCGCCACCGAGCTTGCTTTGCCACCGCGAAGCGGTGACGACGAGGCTCGTCATTGCTGTTTGCTCCTCTCAATAGCCTCGAGGGCTTGTCGTGTCAATGCGGGCGGTACCTCGCGGGTTTGCGTCACGACAACCCTGATACCGTCATTCGACCAGACCTCGTGATCCCCTTTTCCCGGGCAAGCGATGAAGCCTGCCTTGAGGAGCTCTCGCTTCAGCTTGTGGTATGGCATTGGCCGCGTCATGACATGAGTTTAGTCCCCCTAAACTCGTTGGGCAATGCGATTGCGGTGATTGCTCGGTAGGTAGGGGTTGACTGTACTGCGAAACGCGGGCGGGGACCCGTTGGTCCCCGCCCGCGCCTCAAAGCCGTGCGTCCCGCCGAGGCGGGTGCGATGCAATCAGTCGTTCATGAAATGACGCTCGTCCAGGATCTGCGCGCCGGCGCCCACCAGGGAGGGCAGGTGCTCGTTCGCGTGGTGGCCGCAAAAGTACAGCTGGCCGCCCGACGGCATGGTCGCACGAACCCAGGCGCGAGCGCCGCAGGCGTCGCAACGATTCGCCGCGCTCAGCTGCGGCTCGTCCAGTACGGGGCGTTCAAGAGTCTGTGCGTTCATGCGTCCATCACACACCATCGCACCGCCCCCGCGCACCCCTGTTCACCCGGGGCGCAATCAACGCCCCTCCGCTACAAGTGTGAGCCGACGCCGTCATAACCGCGCGGTGGAGGCGTGGGCACCCCTGCCAGCAGGCCCCCGCCGACCCCAGAAACCTTACTCACCAGCGCGATCCGGCCCCGGCCTCGTCAATCGTGGAAAGCGTCCCAGAACCAGCGCCACGCGCACCGGTGGCCGCAAACGAGCACGGGGACACATATGATGCACAACGTGACTCCTACCGACGCATCCGACTACAACGCGCGACACCTCTCCGTCCTCGAGGGGCTCGAGGCCGTGCGCAAGCGCCCCGGCATGTACATCGGCTCCACCGACCACCGCGGCCTCATGCACTGCCTCTGGGAGATCATCGACAACGCCGTCGACGAGGCCCTGGAAGGCCACTGCGACACCATCGACGTGCGCCTGCACCCCGACCACTCTGCATCCGTCGCCGACAATGGCCGAGGCATCCCCGTCGACATCGTCCCCGGCCAGGGGCTGACCGGCGTTGAGGTCGTCTACACCAAGCTCCACGCCGGCGGCAAGTTCGGCGGCGGCTCCTATGCGGCCTCCGGCGGCCTGCACGGCGTCGGCGCCTCCGTCGTCAACGCCCTCTCCGCCCGCCTCGACGTGCAGGTCGACCGCGGCGGAAAGACCCACGAAATGTGCTTCCGCAGGGGAGAACCCGGGCAGTTCGACGACTCGAAACAGCGCACCCCCAACTCGCCCTTCACACCTTTCATCGACGGCTCCACCCTCAGGACCGTCGGCAAGGTCAAAAAGTCGCAGACCGGCACGCGCGTGCGATTCTGGGCCGACTTCCAGATTTTCCCGTCCACCGAGGGCTTCTCGTGGGAAGACCTGCTGGCTCGCGCCCGCCAGACCGCGTTCCTCGTGCCCGGCCTGACCATCAACTGCTACGACGAGCGCGGCGACGAGGAGCTCCACGAAAGTTTCCGCTTCGATGGCGGCGTCGTCGACTTCGCGAACTGGCTGGCCTCCGACGGCCCCGTGACCGACACATGGCACATCACGGGTGAGGGCACCTATAACGAGACCGTGCAGGCCCTGGATTCCGAGACCGGGCACCTGCGCGCCACCGAGGTCGAGCGCACCTGCGAGGTCGACATCGCGCTGCGCTGGGGCATCGGCTATGACACGACCGTCCGCTCCTTCGTCAACATCATCGCCACCCCCAAGGGCGGCACACATGTCGCGGGCTTCGAGCAGGCAGTCCTGAAGATCCTGCGCGCGGCGATCGACAAGAACGCGCGCAAACTCAAGGTCGCCGCCAAGGACGGGCGCCCCGAAAAGGACGACGTGCAGGCCGGCATGACCGCCGTCATCACCGTGCGCTTCCCCGAGCCGCAGTTCGAGGGGCAGACGAAGGAAACGCTGGGCACGCCGCAGATTCGCGCCGTCGTCAACCGAGTGGTCTCTGACTGGCTCAAGGCGAAGTTCGCCTCCTCCAAGCGCGACGACAAGCAGCAGACCTCCCTCCTCATGGAGAAGGTCGTCGGCGAGATGAAGGCCCGCGTCTCCGCGCGCATCCACAAGGAGATCTCACGCAAGAAGAACGCGCTGGAAACCTCCTCGCTGCCCGCCAAGCTCGCGGACTGCCGCCTTGAGGACGTCGAGGAGACCGAGCTGTTCATCGTCGAGGGCGACTCCGCCCTGGGCACGGCCAAGGCCGCCCGCAACTCCCACTACCAGGCGCTGTTCCCGATCCGAGGCAAGATCCTCAACGTGCAGAAGGCCTCGACCGCGGACATGCTCGCCAACGCCGAATGCGCGAATATCATCCAGGTGATCGGCGCGGGCTCGGGACGCACCTTCGACCTGTCCCAGGCTCGCTACGGCAAGGTCATTCTCATGACCGACGCCGACGTCGACGGCGCGCACATCCGCACCCTGCTGCTCACCCTGTTCTTCCGCTACATGCGCCCCATGGTCGAAGCCGGCCGCATCTACGCGGCCGTGCCGCCCCTGCACCGCATCGAGGTCGCCGGCAAGGGGCGCAAGAAGCGCGAATACATCTACACCTACTCCGAGGACGAGCTGCACCGTAAGCTCGCCGCACTGCGCCGCTCGGGCCGCACCTGGAAGGAACCCATCCAACGCTACAAGGGCCTGGGCGAAATGGACGCCGACCAGCTCGCGGAGACCACGATGGACCGGGCGCACCGCTCCCTGCGTCGTATCACGCTGGCCGACGAGCGGGCTCTGCGCGAGGCCGAAGACGTGTTCGAGTTGCTCATGGGTTCTACCGTCGGCCCCCGTAAGGAATTCATTGTCAAGGAATCCGCCGGCCTGGATCGCATGCGAATCGACGCGTAATATCGCGCGACAAGCGCCCGCTGGCTGCACAAGTGTTCAGAATGCAAGGACAAATGTCCATCGTCAGTGTGACTAAAGGCCCTATCAGCCGCTAGGATATGACGCATGACAGGACTTGCGCAGCGACTCACGCCGCCCGGGTCCGTCCCGTACCCGGGCAACCACCTCGGGTTGCGCTGGCGGCCCATGATCGGCCGCGACGCGCCCGCGGTGTACGCGCTCATCTGCCACATCGAAGACGATGACCGGGCGATTCGCCGTACCTCCGTGGAAGATATCGCGGACATGATGGAAGGCGAGAACGGCCGCGACTGGGTGGACACGATCGTCGGCCTGGATGCGAAGCGAAACATCTGCGCGGTGGCGTCCGTGCGCGTCCTGCGAGGCATCCACGAGGCCGCGACAGCAATCGTCAGCGCCTTCATTCACCCCCACTGGCGTGGCCGAGGCGTGGGCCGGGCCCTCCTGTACTGGCAGGACGGTCGCGCCCGACAGATGCTCGTCGAAGCTTTCGGCGCCGAGTCCGAGGTGCCCGCGTCGATCTCGAACCTCGTCGATGCGCACATGACCGATCGTCGTCGCCTCTACATTGCGGCCGGCTTCTTCGCGAAGCGCACGTATCAGGTCATGTACCGTGACCTGGCTGGCGGCGAGGTGCCCGTGCCCGCACGCCACGGATACCGTGTCCTGCCGTGGAACCAGGTTCCGCAGGCGCAGGTCCGCGCCATCCACATGGAGGCCTTCCAGCAGTCGTTCCGTTCGCCGCTGCGCGCCCTGTGGTGGGACGACGCGATGAATCACTTCGACCCGCGCTGGTCCTTCGTGGCCGTGGACGCCGAGGGCGAGGTGGTCGGCTACGCGATGACGGGCCGTCCCGCCGCGCGCTGGGTCGCGACGGGCCGACCGGAGGCCTACATCTACCTCCTCGGCGTTGCCGAGGCCCACCGCGGCCGTTCCGTGGCGACGGCCCTCGTGGGGCACGCGGTCGCAGCTGCATCGGCCTCGGGTGTGAGTCGTATCGGTCTTGATGTTGACATGTCGAGTCCCGACGGCGCGCATAATATCTACGAGCACCTTGGCTTCGTCGACGAAGCCGCCGAGGTTTATTACACGATCGACCAGTAGTCCGCTAGGAGACGAGCATGAGCATTCCTCTCGCGCAGAGAGCCGGTGCCCCCGAGTTCGTTCCCTTCCCGGGCGAGCATCACGGCATCGAGTGGGAGCCTTTGCGCGCCGACCATCACGTCGGCCTCGCGGCCCTCTTCGCGCGCATGGAGGCGCGCGATAATCCGCCGTACCGCACCAGCGCGGACGAGGTAGAGGAGATGCTCTCGGGTGCCTCCCAGTGGCGTGGCCTGGTCGGGGTCGCGCGTCGGGGCATCGCCGCCGGTCGCCTGGTGGCCTTCGCGCAGGTGGTGCTGCGATTCCCGGGACGGGTTGAGTGCGTGTGCATCGGGGGAGTGGATCCCGACTTCCGGCGCATCGGCCTGGGTAGCGCGATCGTCGACTGGCAGGAGGGGACGGCCCGTCAGATGCTGGCGAGCGTGGAGGGGGAGGGCCCCGCGCAGATTACCTGCCACGTCGAGGCCGGCCAGGATGACCTCGAGGCCCAGCTGAAGGTGCACGGCTTCCGGTGGACGCGCACCTACTATGAGCTGCGCGCCTCGCTCGATGGCCTGGCCCCGGTGCCGGACCTGGGCTCGTACATGAGCGTCGAGGCCTGGGGGCCTCAGTGGGAAGAGCCTGCCCTGCGCGCCGCGAACCGCCTCAACGAGTCGGAATGGGGGCGCCCGCCGCTCACCCAGGAGCAGTGGATGCAGGGGCGCACGGCCTTCGCTCCCGAGTGGTCGTTCCTGGCCGTGGATCGCACCGGCGATCGCCCGCGCGTTGCCGGCTTCCTCCTGGCCTCGCGTTACGAGCAGGACTGGGCGGCGCTGGGATGGCGCGAAGGCTACATCGATCAGCTGGGCGTTCTGTCGGCGTGGCGTGAGACCCGTGTGGCTGACGCGTTGATTTTGGCCTCGATGTGGGCGCAGAGGCGCGACGGGATGGATCGGGCTGGCACCGGCGTCGGTTCGGCCAACCATACGGGCGCGTTGGCTGTCTACGACTCCCTGGGGTTCCGTACGGTCGGGCAGACGCGCCTCTACGCCATCGACGTGTGACAATCGTTTCGCATAGTGGAATGACGCGTGATCAGCGCAGAGTTGTGATCTGTTCCATTTTCTATGCTCTTGTGTGTGTAGGTCCCTTTCTTTCAATGCTTTTTTGGGAATCGGTCCCTAAGTCCTAATTGTCTGACCAATTGATTATTTAGGCTCACGGCGGGGGACCGTGAGTGTCCTCGGCGCCACGCGCGCCCCATCTCCACAGTGCGGAGCCAGCATGACTACGAAGTCGTCAGCACAAACTAAATCCATTCCGCCTCTCGTCATTCGAAGCGCTATCGTTGCCTCTCTCGGCGGCCTGCTCTTCGGCTTTGACACAGCGGTCATTTCCGGCGCGGAAGAAAAGCTCACCAAGCTCTACGCGCTCTCCTCCATGGGGGAGGGCATGATCGTTGCCATCGCAACCATCGGCACGATCTGCGGTGCCATCGTCGCCGGTAAACTCGCCGACCGCTTTGGCCGTAAACCCATCCTCTTCTGGATTGGCATCCTCTTCGGCGTGGGTGCGCTGGCCACTGCCCTGGCGCCTGTGCCCACCCTGGTGACAGCTGCTGACGGCACGGTCTCGGCCTCGTCCGCCTTCCCGATCACCTTCTTCATGGTGTTCCGCTTCCTGGGCGGCGTCGGCGTCGGCCTGTCCTCCGTGGTCGCTCCCATTTACACCGCTGAAATCGCCCCCGCCCGCGTGCGCGGACGTCTGGTCGGCCTGGTCCAGTTCAACATCGTCTTCGGTATCCTCCTGGCCTACGCCTCCAACGCGGTCATCCGCGAAATTGCGCACGAAGACACCGCGTGGCGCTGGATGCTCGGCGTCATGGCCGTGCCCGCCGTCTTCTTCCTGATCTTCCTGGCCACCGTCCCCGAGACGCCGCGTTGGCTGCTCGCCCACGGGCACGAGGAACGCGCCGTGAAGATTTCCGAGCGCCTCACCTCTACGCAGGAAGAAAGCAGCGAGCAGATCGCCGAGATGAAGGCGCAGATCGCCGAGGACGCCGCGGGCGGCAAGGTCGCCTTCTTCACGCGTCGCTACCGCAAGGTCATCCTCATGGCCTTCTGCATCGCGATGTTCAACCAGCTCTCTGGCATCAACGCGATCCTCTACTACGCGCCCAAGGTCATGAAGCTCGCCGGCGGCGCCGAGGTGCTCGGTGACGCCTTCCCCTACATCGGCTCCGTCATCGTCGGCCTCATGAACCTGATCGCCACCATGGCCGCCCTGACCGTTATCGACAAGCTCGGCCGCCGCCAGCTCATGATCGTCGGATCGATCGGCTACCTGATCTCCCTCGGCTTCCTCGCCGGCATGATGTTCGCCTACGAGGGCGGTGTCTTCCAGGAAGGCAGCGCCGCCCCCGTGTGGCTCATTCTCCTCGGCCTGCTCGGCTTCATCGCCTCCCACGCCTTCGGTCAGGGATCGGTCATCTGGGTCTTCATCTCCGAGATCTTCCCGAACCGCGTGCGCGCGCGTGGCCAGTCGCTGGGCTCGCTCACGCACTGGGTGTTCGCCTTCATCACCACGTACGCCTTCCCGGTCCTCACGGATAAGCTCGGCGGCGGCTTCGCGTTCGGTATCTTCTTCCTCGCGATGGTCGGTCAGCTATTCTGGGTCCTGAAGGTGATGCCCGAAACCAAAGGCATTCCGCTCGAAGAAATGGAAGAGAAACTGGGGTTGACGAATGACTAGAATCGTGAACATCGGGGAAGCTCTCATCGATGAGATCACCCGCCCAAACAGTGAACCCGTCGAAGTTGTCGGGGGATCGATGCTCAACGTCGCAGCCGGCCTGACCCGGCTGGGTCACGAGTCCGAGCTGGCGACCTGGTTCGCCCGCGACGCTCGCGGCGACAAGGTGCGCGCGCACGCAGAAGCCGCCGGTGTCACCCTGACGCCCGGCAGCGACGGCGCCGAATTCACCACGGTCGCCCACGCGGCCGTCGACGAGAAGGGCCACGCCACCTACGAGTTCGATCTGTCCTGGGACGTTCCTGCCGTCGAGGACCCGGACACCGTCGGACACGTGCACACCGGATCCTACGTGGTCGTCGTCGAACCCGGAGCTGAGAAGGTCCTGGCCGCCGTCAAGCGCCAGGCCATCCGCGGCACGGTGTCCTACGATCCGAACATCCGTCCCGCCCTGCTGGGCACGCCCGACGAGGCCCGCCCGCACGTCGAGGCGATCGTGGCCCTCGCGGACGTCGTCAAGGCGTCGGACGAGGACCTGAAGTGGCTGTACCCGGATCGTCCCGTCGAGGACGTCCTGCACGAGTGGCTGCAGTCCGGCCCCTCCCTGATCCTGTGCACGCGCGGCCCCTGGGGCGTCTACATTGTGGCTGCCGCCGAGCGCGACATGCTCGTCGTCGATCCCCTCGACGTCGAGCTGGTGGACACCGTGGGTGCGGGCGACTCGCTCATGGCCGGCCTGATCTCCGGCCTCGTCGACGCGGGTCTCCTGGGCTCGGCCGAGGCGAAGCAGCGCCTGCGCGAGGCCTCGTGGGATCAGATCCTGCCCGCCATCCACCGCGGCATCATCACCTCGGGCATCACGATCCTCTACCAGGGCGCCTACTCGCCCACGCGCGAGGAAGTCAACGAGATCCTGGCAGCAGACAAGACGCTGCGAGGCTGACGAGGAGCATCCCTCAACTAACGGGTGTGGGCCCGGCCGACCGGCCGGGCCCACACGCACATCAGCATGACAACTGATAAAGCGCTGGGGTGGCCGGGAGAAGTCCCGGCCACCCCACCGTCACGTCACGAGGACAGGGGAGCCTCAGCCGATCGACGCGATCGCGAAGGTGATCGGCACGCCCGAGCCGTCGCGGCGCTCGTCCTCTTGGGGCAGCTCCACGGGGGAACCATCGGCCGACGCGGCCCGCCCCGGCCTCGTGCCCACCCACGCGATGTCCAGGCGATCCTCGCCGCGCAGGAAGCGCTGGCAGCGCACGCCCTGGCCGCCGCGGCCCTTCGCCGGATAGCACTCGAAAGGCGTGACCTTCACGGTCGTCTGGCCCGTGCCCGGCAGCGCGCCCAGCGCCGCCGCCACCGTCACGACGATGGCGTCGATGGGGGCCTCGACCACCCAGAAGCCCAGGGCCTCGGCGCCGGAGTTCAGTTTCATGCCCGCCATGCCGCCGGCCGTGCGCCCCTGCGGGCGAACCTTCGCAGCGGGGGTGCGCAGCAGCTGCGCGTCCGAGGACACGAACACCAGGTCCGCCCCATCCGAGCACTGATCGAAGCCCACGAGACGGTCCCCGTCCTCCAGGGCGATGACCTCCCACTCGTCGCGCTGAAGCACATCCGGGCGCAGGCGCTTGACCGTGCCTCGTGCCGTGCCCATCGCGACCACGGCCTCGCCCTCGGGATCCAGCAAGCCCACGGCGGGAACGTCCGTGTGCAGCAGCAGCGACGAGGGCATCGCCCCGGCCAGCGACAGGCCCGTCTCGAAGCGGGGGAGAGCCGGCAGATCCACGACGTCGATGCGGCGCGCGATGCCGTCCTCCGTCACCACGGCCACCTGCGAGCGGGCCGTCGACGACAGCTGCGCGCGCCAGCCATCCGAGGCAGCACGCGGACCGGGCTCCAGCGGATCCCCGCCCTCGACGCGAGCCAGAGCGCCCGACGCCGACAGGACGACGACGCACGGGTCGTCAGGGATCTGCAGCTCCAAACCCTTGCCCGAACGCGACACCGACGGCAGTGCCGCCAGTGCAGCGTCGTCCGAGGCCGCGGCGCCCACGGGCGTGCCCGTCGAAGCCAGGAGCAGCGTGCGACGCGGCGTGCCCAGACGATCCGAGACCTCGCGCAGCTCCTTCTTCACGAGCGCGCGCAGCAACTCCGGGTCCTCCAGGATCTCGCGCAGCGACGCAATCTTGGCCATCAGCTCGTCGCGCTCGGTTTCCAGCTCGATACGAGAGAACTTCGTGAGGCGGCGCAGACGCAGCTCGAGGATGTAATTCGCCTGGGCCTCGGACAGATCGAAGGCCGTCATCAGGCGCTCGCGCGCGATCTCCGCGTCATCGGAGGACCGAATGATCGCGATCACGTCGTCGATGTCCAGGATCGCGATGAGCAGACCCTCGACCAGGTGCAGGCGATCCTCGTACTTTGTCAGGCGGAAGCGGCTGCGTCGCGTCGTCACATCCAGGCGATGATCCAGGAACACCTGGAGCATCTCCTTCAGGCCCAGCGTGCGCGGCTGGCCGCCCACGAGGGCCACAGCGTTGATCGAGAAGGAATCCTCCAGCGGCGTGCGCTGGTAGAGCTGCTGGAGCACAGCCTCGGGATTGAATCCGTTCTTCACCTCGATGACCAGGCGCAGGCCGTGGATGCGGTCGGTGAGGTTCTGAACCGACGAAATGCCCTTCAGGCGTCCCGCGTTCGCGTTCTCCTTGATCTTCTCGATGACCTTCTCAGGGCCCACCATGTAGGGCAGCTGCGTGACGATGATGCCCATCTTGCGGGCCGTCACGCGCTCGATCTGGACCTTCGCTCGCGTCTTGAACGCGCCGCGACCGCTCTCGTAGGCCTCCTTGATGCCCTCCAAGCCGACGATGACGCCGCCCTCGGGCAGGTCAGGGCCCGGGATGTACCGCATGAGGTCGGCGACGGTGGCCGACGGGTGATCCAGCAGGTGAATGGCACCCGCGATCGTCTCCGAGAGATTATGCGGAGCGATGTTCGTCGCCATGCCCACGGCGATGCCGGAGGCCCCGTTGACGAGCAGCTGCGGAAACGCGGCCGGAAGGACGTCCGGCTGCATGAACTGATTGTCGTAGTTGGGGACGAAGTCCACCGTGTCCTCGTCCAAACCCGTCACCAGGTCCAGCGCGGCGGGCGCCATGCGCGCCTCCGTGTAACGAGCGGCAGCCGGGCCATCATCCAGAGAACCGAAGTTACCGTGACCGTCGACCAGGGGGACCCGCAGATTAAAGGGCTGAGCGAGGCGCACCAAGGCCTCGTAAATCGCGGAATCGCCGTGCGGGTGAAGCTTACCCATTACCTCGCCGACCACGCGCTGGGACTTCACGTGCCCCTTGTCGGGGCGCAGGCCCATCTGATCCATCTGGAACAGGATGCGGCGCTGGACGGGCTTGAGGCCGTCGCGCGCGTCGGGCAGTGCGCGAGCGTAGATGACGGAGACGGCGTACTCCAGGAAGGAGCCACGCATCTCTGTCGATACGTCGATCTCGGAGATGTTTTCATCCTTCTCGGGAATATCGACGACCTGGTCCTTCTTAGCCATACGGGCAATTATGGCGCGCCTGAGCGCTCATTTCGACTGGCGCGCCGCTTCGGGGCACAATTGGGGGATGGACACATGGACCCGTATTGAACGAAGCGGCTTTTACCCGAGGGCCGTCGAGCGCGCGCTGCGCCGCGCCCTGGGGCAAGTCGAACCGCTGGCGACGCTGTGCCAGGTCGATACTGGCTTCGATCGAGGATCCGTCTTCCGTCACCTCACCGTCGTCTCCCTGACGCGCCGAGCCATCGTCCAGCTGCACGTCGACGAACTGGACGGCGGCTCCGCCAACATCGCGACCGCCGTGCACCGCGTGGCCGACATCGCAGGCTACTCCACGATGGAAGTCTTCTCCGACCCCGAACACGCCGACGGCCTCTCCGAATTGACGATCGCGCTGGATCTGAAGGGCGCGCGCCGCCTCGACATGGAACCCGCCCGCTGCGACGACCCCAATTGCATGGCCGACCACGGCTACACGGGCACCTCGTACCCGGACGACCTGACCTTCCGCATTTCGGCGGCCGCCGACGGGCGGGACGCGCTGGACGAGGCCCTCGAATTCGTCGATCACCTAGCCTGCCTGATGGGAACCCACGGTGAGTGAGCGCGCGATGACACTGGACATGCCGGGCGCCGACCTGCCGGGCGCGGCCGCCCCCACGATCACGGACGTCATCCCCGCCGCGCTGGCCGCCATCGATCCCACCCTGCCCGGGGCATCAGCGAAGGCCGCCCGCGCGCTGGGTATCGAGGCCGGGGCTGGGCAGATACTGCTCATCCTCGTTGACGGCTTCGGCTACGAGCTCATGATGGATCACCTGGGCCACACGCCGACGCTGCGCTCCGTTCGCACAGACATCCGATCGATCCACACGATCGTCCCCTCCACGACCTCGGCGGCGATCACCGCCTTCGGGACGGGCGCGCGCCCCGGCGCGACCAACATGGTGGGTTTCTCGGTGGCGTACGGGGACGGCCTCATGAACCTGCTCGCCATGGAGGGCGGCCCGGCTCCCGCCCAGTGGCAGCCGGTGCCCACGTACTTCGAGCGCCTCGGGGCCCAGGGCGTGGACTGCGCGGTCGTCTCCCCGGCGCGCTTCGCCGGCTCCGGGCTGACCGGAGCGGCCCTGCGCGGCGCGCGCCACGTGCCCGCCGACACCCTCGAGCAGCGCGTGAGCGCGGCCCTGCGCGAGCTGCGCGCGGGCACGCCCGTCGTCTACCTCTACTGGTCCGAGATCGACCATTCCGGCCACTCCCACGGCGTCGCCTCGGACGCGTGGATCGGGCAGGTCGAGCAATTTGACGCGGGCCTGTCCACCCTGCTGCGCGGCCTCCCTGGCGGCGTGCGAACGGTTCTGACGGCCGATCACGGCATGATTAACGTGGAGCGCGACTCGATCGTCGACGTGGCCGCGACGCCCGCCCTGTGCGAGGGCGTGAGGATCGTGGCCGGAGAGACGCGAGCGGCCCACGTGCACGCGCAGGAGGGTTGCGCCGCGGAAGTGGAGGCACGCTGGCGCGAGGCCCTGGGGGAGAGCGCGTGGATCGTGTCGCGCTCCCAGATGCCCGCCCTCATCGGTGAAGGCAGCGGCGCGTCCATCATCGGGGACCTGCTGGTGCTCTCACGCGGGCGCGGCGGCGTCGTCGATTCGCGCACGCAGAGCGCGTCGGCCATTGCGATGCCGGGTATTCACGGGTCGGTGACCTCGACAGAGATGCGTATCCCCGTCGTCACCCTCTCCTAGGGGGCGCTAATTTACGGCTTCGAGCCGAAGAGAATCTCATCCCAGCTGGGCACCGAACGGCGGCCCTTCTTTGATGCCGCGTTGCGCGCCAGGCGCGATCCCGTCGGCCCCTGGGCGGGCACCGAGCCCGTCGCAGTGGACACGGAACCGGTTGTTGCGGGCACGGCCCCGGTCGTGGCGGAAGCAGCCTCATCGCCATCGGGGGTGACGACCTTCATCGGAATCGCGGGCGTCTCCTGCTCGTCCGTCTGACCCGAGGCGTCGTTTCCCTCTGTGGGGGAGGGGGCCTCGGAGAGCCACGGCAGAGCGTGCGGCGAGGTCTGGGCGCCCTCGCGTGCCCCACGCTGGGTCACCGGGATCGCCCCCGTCATGGTGGGGCGCGGGGCGGGCAGTTCGGGAGCCGCCGAGAAGAGGACATCCTCCTGTTCGGCGGGATCAACCTTGGTGCGGGCGGAGGCCAGCGAGTAGATTCGCGCCGAAATCGGGCCAGTCGATGGCTCGGGCTCGGGGTCCTGTGTCCCTTCTTCCTCGGCGATGGCCGCCAGGTACTCGGCCTCCTCGTCCACGTCGTCGCCCAGGTCGATCTCGATCTGCTGGCGCTTACCGCGCGCCGCATTGAGCTGATCGACGAGAGCCTCGCGGGTACGCAGGTCCTCCTCGTCCGGATCAGGCGCGGGCGCGGGGCGCGTGAGGGGAGTAAAAATGGAGGCGGTCGGAGAGGCCGAGATCTGCTCGGTCAACCACTGCGCCTCCTGATCGATGGCCTCGAGGGTGCCCGAATTCGACAGGTGCCAATGCGCGCCATGCTCGGCCGCGCCCTGCACGAAGGTCACGATGATCTGCCAGGGCTCGCCGGCCTCGCGCGTGGCCGCCCACTCCAGAGAAGAGGGGTCGACGCCGCGTGCCGCGAGACGATCCAGGACCAGGTCGCCCATCGTGGGTCCACCCTCCCCGATACGCACCGCGCGTGCGCGCGTGAGCGCATAGTCCTTCTCCGCCTGCACGGGGGCCTCGAAACGCTCGACAGCGCGCACGTCCATCCCATGCTCGGTCGCGATCTCCTGCGGGGTCGCGCCCGCGCGAAGCAAAGCCTGGATGTCGCGAGGAGCCAGCGTCGGGCGCGACGGAGCGACCTCAACGCGGGGCTTGTCGCGGCGCGTCGCGCCACGGAGCTCGTCCGAGATCAACACAGAGTAGCGTTCACCCTGGGCGTCAGTGAGCACCAGGGATTCGCCGTCGGCGCTGGTCCCGAGCAATTCGAGCTCAATCATCACTTCCTCCTCATACGTCTAGGTGGAATCGTCTCAAATTATGCTGTCAATGTCGCGTAGCAGTGCGCGTGTCACACATACGATGGCACATGACGCCAACAAGTGTTATCCTCCCTGCGCATGGACCACTCGTGCAACAATGCTCGAGGGCGAAAGGGGAGAACCATGGCAACCGATTACGATGCGCCGCGCAAGAATGAGGACGAAGTCTCTGAGGACTCGATCGAGGAGCTGAAGTCCCGTCGCAACGATGCCGGCTCGGCCGAGATCGAAGAAGACGAGAACGAGGCTGCCGAGAATTTCGAACTGCCCGGCGCCGACCTGTCAAAGGAAGAGCTCACCGTCCACGTCGTTCCCCGTCAGGACGACGAGTTCACGTGCTCGCAGTGCTTCCTCGTCCACCATGCCTCGCAGCTCGACCACGTGGATGCCAACGGCAATCCCGTGTGCACCGAGTGCGCGATGTAAGGTAGAGGAATGTTCGGACGAAAGAAGAAGACACACGACGACGAGATCGACGAGGTCGAGGCGCTGCCTCGCCTCAGCGACGAGGACGCCGACATCTGGAACGAACCCGGGCCTCGTAACTACGGGGAGGTGGACACCTCCGAAGGCTACGTCGATATGGGAGCCATCCTGTTCCCTGCCAGGCCGGGTATGCAGCTGCGTACCCAAGTCGCCGACGACGGTACCACGGTGCTGCAGATCCTCGTCGTGCTCGGAAACTCCGGCATCCAGATGAGCGTCGCCGCCGCACCGCGCTCGGGCGGGGTGTGGGACGAGCTGCGCGACGAGATCCGCTCCGGCTTCGAGAAGCAGGGCGCCAAGGTCGCCGACATTCGCACCCGCTACGGCAACGAGCTCCTCGTCGACATGCCCATGAGGATGCCCGACGGCCGCTCCGCGACCTCGCGCATGCGCATCCTGGGCCGCGAGGGCGATCGCTGGTTCGCCCGCATCGACATCATCGGCCCCGCGGCCGCCGATGCCGATGCCGGCCTCGAGATCGAGAAGGTCATCGACCGCATCGTCGTTCGCCGCGACGAGCATCCGAGGACCCGTCTCGAGCTCCTGCCCGTCCGTCTGCCCGCGGGTGCTCAGGAAGCCTGACATGTCCTCGTGGATCTCTCGTGTCGGCGCTGCGCTCGGCCTCGACAAAGATGCTCGCTCCCTGGACGCTGCCCTCGACGAGGACTCGGCGCGTGCCGCGCGCGGCGTTACCCCCATTAGCGACGTGACGGATCGCAGCCATGCGCTGGTCTTCGGCACCCTCCTGAGCATGACCTACCCGCCCGAGGATGGCGCCCAGCGCGTCCTCGTCGCCACCCTCTACGACGGCACCGACACCCTCGAGTTGCGCTGGCCCGGCCGCTCCTCCATTCCGGGGCTCAGCGTCGGACAGCGCCTCGAGGTTGAGGGGACCGTCGGCCGCGTCGGGGAACGCCTGGTCATCATCAACCCGCTCTACCGCGTCATCGCGGGGGAGGGCTGATGCCGACTCCGCGATGGATGAGCCAGGCGACCTCACAGGAGTTCTCCTGGTCGCAGGCATTAGGCGGCACGCGCGGTGTCATCGAAGCCAGCGCACCCGGCCTGGTGTTCGTCGTCGTCTACGTCCTCACGCACGCGCTCGTGCCGACGCTCGTGGCAGCCTTGTCGGTCGCCCTCATCGCCTGTCTCATCCGCCTGATTCAGCGTCAGGGCGTCCAGCAGGCCCTCTCGGGTTTCTTCGGTGTCGCCGTTGGAGTTGTTGTCGCCGCCGCGACTGGACGCGGAGAAAACTACTTCGCGTGGGGCATCGCTACCAACGTCGCCATGTCGGCGGCCTTCGCGGTCTCGGTCCTCGCGCGCCGCAGCCTGGTCGGATTCTTCTACGCGATGGCAACGGGCCTGCCCACTGGCTGGCGGGCGGACGCCTCCCAGCGCTCCCTGCGCCGCCGCTGCAATGCGCTCACGTGGATGTGGGCGGGGCTCTTCGGTGTGCGTGTGGCCGTCCAGGCACCCCTGTGGGCCGCGGGCGCGGTCGCCGAGCTCGGCGTCGCCAAACTCGCCCTGGGGCTGCCGCTCTTCGCGCTCGGCGCCTGGGCCACCTGGTGGGGCCTGCGCGCCTACTCCTCGTCTTCCTCTGATTCCTCCGAGGAGGGGGACGCGACCGCCTGACGTAGCTGGTCGAGGTCCGCGCTGTTCGCGTCGGGAACCAGGAGAAGCAGCTCGTCGGAGGCCTCGAAGACGTCATCCGCGCTGGGGGTGAGGGGTCGCCCGTCACGCAGGAGAGCTGCCAGCACAGAGCTGGGCGGAAGCTCTAGAGACTGCACGCGCTTGCCGACGACGGGGGAATCCTCGGGCAGGATGAGCGCGTGCATCGAGACGGCAGCCGTGTTGAAGGAGAAGAGGCGCACGGGAACGCCGACCGAGACCGCTTCCTCGACGAGCGCCGTCATGATACGCGGCGTCGACACCGACACATCCACGCCCCACGCCTGATCGAAGAGCCACTCGTTCTTCGGGTTATTCAGGCGCGCGACCACACGGGGAACCGCGAACTCGGTCTTAGCCAGGAGGGAAATCACCAGGTTCGCCTTGTCGTCCCCGGTGGCAGCGACGACAACGTCCGCGTCCTCAACGCCCGCGTCGCGCAGGGCGTCGGGCGAGCAGGCGTCGGCCAACACCCAGTCCGCGTCCGCCACGGAGGAGATGCGCAGTTTCTCGGGCATGTTGTCGATCAGTGTGATGTCGTGGTCGTGGGCGAGGAGCTCCAGGGCGACGCTACGGCCCACGGACCCGGCTCCAGCGATGACGATCTTCATGCTCATTGCTCCATCTTCGGCGGGTTGGCGAGCTGGTCACGCAGGCCGGTCGTGTCCGTCCCGTTGATCGCGAAATACAGTTGGTCATGCTCTTGGACGACGAAGTCGGGCGCCGCCGTGCGGATCGACCCCAGGCGCGAGGTGAAAACGATCCGGCAGCCGGTGAGATCCTCGACGACTTGGAAACTTAAGCCGTACCAGGCGGGGGAGGGCGTCGCGTTGACGAGGCTCACCGCGCCGGTCGGGTGGGACCAGATGAGCGAGGCGTCAGGCGGGAGCATCCGGCGCAGCACGGAATCGGCGGTGCGCTGGACGGAGGCCACCGTGGGGATGCCCAGGCGCTCGTACAGGTAGGCCCGCGTGGGGTCGTAGATGCGGGCCACCACGTGTTCGACGTGAAAAACCTCACGTGCGACGCGCGCGGCAATAATGTTCGAGTTATCACCCGAGGACACCGCCGCGAAGGCGTACGCGTCTTTGATGTTGGCTTGACGCAGGCAGGCCCTGTCCATGCCGACCCCCGTGACCCTGCGGCCGGAAAAATCGGGGGATAGGCGCGAAAAGGCTTTGGAATCCTGGTCAATAATGGCCACGGAATGACCCGCCGCGTCGAGCGTTGATGCCAGGCGGGCGCCGACGCGCCCGCAACCCATGATCACAAAGTGCACGAGTACCAAAGTACCCCTCTCGGGGCTGAATATCCACGCGTGGTCTTGCGCTGTGCCCCAACGTGGGCGCGGTGGACTACGCTTGTTATTCGTGACGAACTTGTTGGCCTACGCGAAGCGCGTGCTCATCGGACGCCCGATGCGATCGGACGCGATGGGCCACCAGCTTCTTCCCAAACGCATCGCCCTTCCGATTTTTGCCTCGGATGCGCTGTCGTCGGTCGCCTACGCACCCGACGAGGTCCTCCTGACGCTGGCGCTCGCTGGCACAATGGCCGCCATGCAGTCCATCTGGGTGGGCGTTGTCGTGGCACTCGTGCTGGCCGTCGTGGTCGCCTCCTACCGCCAGACCGTCCACGCATACCCTTCGGGTGGCGGTGACTACGAGGTCGTGACGAAGAATCTCGGCCGTTCCTGGGGGCTCCTCGTGGCCTCGGCCCTGTTGGTCGACTACATCCTGACCGTCGCCGTGTCCATCTCCTCGGGCGCCAGCTACATCACGACCGCCGTGCCCGCGCTGGCGGGCTACGAGGTGCCGATCGCCGTGGGCCTCGTCGTTATCCTGGCGACGCTCAACCTGCGCGGCACGCGCGAGGCCGGCAGTGCCTTTGCGGTACCTACGTACGTCTACATGTTCTCTATCGGCCTGATGGTCGTCGTTGGCTTCGCGAAGCTCGCGACGGGACACCTTGGCTCCGCGCCGACGGCCGCCTATGACCTTGTCGCCGCCCCCGGGCACGCGGACGGGCTGGCGGGGCTGGCGGGTGCTTTCCTGCTCATGCGTGCCTTCTCCTCGGGCTGCGCCGCCCTCACGGGCGTCGAGGCCATCTCAAACGGCGTCCCGATGTTCCGCCGACCCAAGTCACGCAACGCCGCGACGACCCTGGCCATGCTGGGCGGAATCGCCGCCGCCATGATGGTCTCGATCCTCTTCCTCGCGCGCGTCACGGGCGTCAAGATCGTGGAGGACCCTGCTACGCAGCTGACCCTCGACGGCGCGCCGGTCCCCGACAAGACACCCATCGACCCGGCGATCTCCCAGATCGCCTCGGCTGTCTTCGGCCATGGTTCCATCCTCTTCATCCTCATTACCGTCGTCACGGGCTTCATCCTGGTGCTGGCCGGAAACACCGCCTTCAACGGCTTCCCGACCCTGGCCTCGGTCCTCTCGCGCGACTCCTTCTTGCCCCACCAGATGGTGCGCCGCGGCGACCGCCTCTCCTACTCCAACGGCATCGTGGTCCTCACGCTCGCCGCCATCGCGCTGATCGTCGGATTCCATGCCGAGACCACCCGACTCATCCAGCTGTACGTCGTGGGCGTCTTCATCTCCTTCACGCTCTCGCAGCTGGGCATGATTAAGCACTGGAACAGGCAGCTGCGCACCCGTCAGTCCGGCCAGGAACGTATGGCGGTGCTGCGCTCGCGCGCCGTCAACATCGTGGGTTTCATGATGACCGGCGCGGTCCTCGCCATCGTGCTGGCCACCAAGCTCACGCACGGCGCGTGGATCACGCTGCTCATGATCGCGGTCGCATTCGGTCTCCAGATCTCCATCCACCGCCACTACGAGACGATCAGCAACCAGCTGCGTGTCGACGACTGGCACGCTCGGCGCGCGCTGCCAACCCGCGTGCGCGCCCTCGTCCTGGTGTCCTCGCTCTCGCGTGCCGCGATGCGCGCGATCGCGGCGGCACGCGCCTCTTCGCCCACCTCGATCGAGCTCGTGTCGGTGGTCGCCGACGATGAGGAGGAGAACAAGATCCTGCGCCAGTGGAGGGCGTCGGGCGTTCCGGTGCCTCTCACCCTGCTGTCTGCCCCCTACCGTGACATCTCCTACGTGATCCTTCAGTACGTGCGGAGCAGGCGCCGCGCGATGCCCACCGAGATGCTCGTCATCTACATGCCGCAGTTCCTCGTCACCCACTGGTGGGAGAATTTCGTCCACAACCAGTCTGCCCTGCGTCTGCGTGCCGCTCTGCTCAATGTGCCCGGCGTCGTCATCACGATCGTGCCCTGGCAGCTCGGCGAGGACGACGTCGTCGAAGGACGTCAGCGCGTTAACGACCCGTTCCTGCGCGTCGGGTCCGCGGCCGCCTCGCCGGAGTCTGCCTCCCGCCCACAAGCGCCCGCCAAGTCGCCGGGCGAGACCACCGATGAGGAAGCCTCATGAGTCCGCGCCGGTCCCGCCGTCGTCCCTCTCCTCGTCGGCGTACCGACTCCGGGCGCTCGCGCGAGGGGATCGGCGAGATCCTCGAGCTGAGCGTCGGGGAGCCCGCCCACGGAGGAGCGTGTGTGGCCCGCGACGACAGTGGCCGCGTCGTCTTCGTGCGTCACACCGCCCCCGGGGAGGTCGTCCGCGCGCGGGTGAGCGCCGTCCAGAAGAAGCTCGCGTGGGCGGACGCCGTTGAAGTCGTGTCCGCGTCCGCGAATCGCGTCGAGTCCGTCTGGCCCCAGGCGGGTCCTGGCGGTGTCGGCGGCGGCGAGCTCGCGCACCTGACCCCGGCTGCCCAACGCGACTGGAAGTCCCGCGTGATCGCCGGGCAGCTGCGCCGCGTGGGCGGCGAGGCCCTGGCCGAGGCCGTGGAAGCCCTCGGGGGAGTGCGTGTCGCTCCCGCGCCGGGAGATGAGGATCCGAGTGATGCATTGACCGGCCGCCGCTCGCGCATCGACGTGGTCATCGACGCGGATGGGCGCGCCGGCATGCACGAGTTCCGCGGTCGCCGCGTCATCGCGCTGGACGACATGCCGCTGGCCGTTCCCGCGATCCGTGAGCTCGGCCTGTTCGACGAGGACACGCCGTGGCGTCGCCTGTGGAAGCCTGGCGACCGCGTGCGTGCGGTTGCCCCTTCCGGCGGCGATCCCGTCGTCCTGATCGGCGAGGACACGTACGCCGCGGACGGCGTGCGCATCGACGCCGACGTGTTGCGCTGGGACGTCCCCGTGGGCGTCGGCGTGGAGTCGTACCACGTGCGTCCCTCCGGTTTCTGGCAGACACACGTGCGCGGCGCCGAGGTGCTCGCGAACGCCGTGCTTGGAGCCGCGTTCGGCCCGGACGAGGCCGGGGTCGGCCGCGCTGTCATGGAGCTGTACTCCGGCGCGGGCCTATTTTCCGTACCGCTCGCACGCGCCGTTGGGGAGTCGGGGCGCGTCGTGACGCTCGAGGGGGACGAGGGCGCCGTGCGTGACGCCGGCGAGAATCTCGCAGCCTTCGACTGGGTGGATGCCTTCGCCGGAAACGTCGACCGCGAGGGTGTCGTCGACCTGTCCGGCCAGCTGGGTGCCGTGCCGGATGTCGTCGTGGCCGATCCGCCGCGCGCCGGAGCCGGCGCCGATGTGTGCGAGGCGATCGCCGCCACGGGTACCCCGCGCGTCGTCCTGGTGTCCTGCGACCCGGCCGCCGGCGCGCGCGACCTGCGCACCCTCACCGAGGCCGGGTACGAGCTGGAGTCGCTGCAGGCGTGGGACCTCTTCCCGCACACCCACCACGTGGAGACGGTCTCTGTTCTGAGCCGCTAGTGGCTCTTTCGGCGCTCCTGCATGCGCGAGCCCCACGACGTCTGCGTGCGTGCCTCGATCGCGCGGCGCTGATCGCGGTACATGCGATCCACCAGGTCGCGCTCGGACACCCAGCCGACCACTCGCCGATCCTCATCCACGACAGGTAGTGACTGCAATCCCGTGCGCCGCAGCGCCGAGAGAACCTCGGACGGGGGAGCGGAGGCGGCCACGGCCTCGTCGATGAGCGGCAGATCCGACAGGGGAGCGTCGAGGGAGCCGTCCTCCTGCGTGAGCTCGGCCAGGCGCAGCGAGGACACGAGACCGACGTAGCGCCGCTCCTCGTTCACGACGGGCAGCACCGTCTCCTTCGTGCGACGCAGGGCCGTGATCGCGGACGCGGCGCTCGCCTGGCACGCGAGCGTCTCGGGAGCCTCCGTCATCCACTCGGACGCCGCGCGTGTGCCGAGCAGCGTTCCCTCGACCGGGTCGTCGAGGACGTCCCCGCGGCGGCGCAGCTTCTCCGTGTAGATCGTCGCGCGGGTCAGGAAACGCGACGCGCCGGTCGCGATGACGACCGCGAGCATCATCGGAAGGATCAACGAGAACTGGCCGGTCATTTCCACGATGATCAGGACCGCCGTTATGGGAGCACGCGCGGCACCCGCGAACGCTGCGCCCATGCCCACCACGGCGAAGACGCCGACGGGAGAGCCCGACAGGGGGGAGATGACGTCCCCGAAGGCGGCTCCCGCCATCGCGCCGATGAACAGCGTGGGCGCGAAGACTCCGCCCGAGCCACCCATGCCGATCGTGAAGGACGTGAATACGGCGCGCCCCACCATCAGGGCGAGGAGGAATGCGATCGAGTAGCTACCCGCGATGGCCTGCTCCTCCAGCGGATAACCCGACCCGAACATGTAGGGGAACGCGATGAGGCCCCCGCCGAGGACGAGGCCGAGGACGCCCGGGCGCGCCCACTCGGGTAGGTGCGTGTGCGCCCACAGCCAGTCGATCGCGTCCTCGCAGGCGTAGAGGAGCTTCGAAAAGCCGAGGCCGCACAGCCCGGCGACGAGGCCGAGGAGGGCCACCCACCACATGTCCGACATCGACGCGAAGGTCAGGTTGTCGGCGACGCGCACGACCATCTCGTCTCCCTGCAGGAGGCGCGCCACGATCGAGGATGTCACGGCGGAGAGCACGACGAAGCCGAAGGTCTCGGCCGTGAACTCCACGAGGATGATCTCCAGGGCGAAGACAGCGCCCGCGAGCGGCGCATGGAAAGTCGCCGCGATGCCCGCCGCGGACCCGCACGAGGCCAATAGGACGACGCGGGAGACGGGCATGTGCAGCCACGAGGCGATGGTGGAGCCCAGGGAGGCCCCCACCTGGACGATCGGTCCCTCGCGTCCGGCCGACCCGCCCGAGCCGATCGTCAGGGCCGAGGCCAGGATCTTCACGACCGCGACGCGCCCCGGGATGCGCCCGCCTTTGCGGCGCACCGCGAGCATGACCTCGGGAATGCCGTGCCCCTTTGCCGAGGGCGCGAAGCGCTGAATGAGCGGACCGTACAGGAGGCCCGCGACGGCGGGAGAGAGGAGCAGGAACAGCCACGGCGCCCACCCCCACAGCCCATGCGAGGCCCCAATGTGCGTCGTGTACTCCTCGAAGCCCGTCGACACCCACGTCCACGCGCGGATCGCCAGGTTAAAGAGCACCGCCGCAGCGCCGACGACAGCGCCAACGAGTGCGGCGACGACGCCGAGCAGGGAACGATGGGAGGCGACCGTGTGGCCGACGCGAACGCGCGTCCCCACAGCCGAGCGCTCGGACCGCGGGGATTGATCGGTGGGGCTCACAGGTTCGCGATCTCCACGTGAATGGGGGTATCGGTGGCGATGCCCCACACGGTGCGGTAGAAGGACAGCTCCGAGAGCAAGGCGTCCTTGATGTTCTGAGCCGACCGGAATCCGTGTCCCTCGCCCTCGTAGAGCTTCAGGGCGACCGCGTTCCCCGCGGCACGCAGGGCCTCGTACATTTCCTTCGCCTGCTCGACGGGCACCACCGGGTCGTCGGTGCCCTGCAGGAGCATGAGTGGAGCCTTAATATCGGCGACTCGGTTGATGGGCGAACGCTGCGCCCACACCGGGTCGGACGGGTCGTCGGTGCCCAGCAAGATGCCGTCGTAGTGAGACTCGAACTTGTGGCTGGTTTCTGCCAGCTTCGCCAGGTCTGCGATACCGGAGAACGACGCGCCCGCCGTGAAAATGTCGGAGGATGCAAGCGCGTTGAGCACGGTGAATCCGCCGGAGGAACGGCCTCGGATCGCGACGCGCGCCGGATCGACGCGGCCCAGGTCGATGAGGTACCGGGCGCCGTCGATGCAGTCCTGGACGTCCATGACGCCCCAGTTGCCGTTGAGGCGCTCGCGATAGGCGCGGCCAAAGGACGTGGAACCGCGGAAGTTCACGTCCAGCACGGCGAAGCCGCGGCTGGTCCAGTACTGGAAGGGAACCTGCAGGCCGGGGCGCGCGGCCTCGGTCGGGCCGCCGTGCACGTTGACGATGAGCGGGGGCAGCTCGCCCTCGGGAGCCTCATAGTCCGGGTTGACGGGAGCGTAGTAGAAGCCGTGAGCCTCCTCGCCGTCCGAGGTCTTCCAGGTGATCATCTCAGCCGTGGACACGAGGGCTGTGGGGACCTCGGCCTCCGACGATGGACGCAGAACCTTCGTCTTGCCGCGTGACACCTCGATGATCGCCGGGGTGTGCGTGGCGGAGTCGGCCAGGAAAACGACGCGGCCGTCGGCGGCCGCCACGTTGCCGATGGGCCACCAGCCGGTCGCCCACTCTTCGGTCAAGCCGTTGTCAATGCGGACGGTGCCGATGTGCCAGACCTGGTCCTCGGCCCACGAACACACGAGGTAATCATTGTCGAAGTTGTCGTAGGAGTGCAGGCCGAGGTGCCAGTGCGGGTGCGAGAACGCGCGCGTGCCCGGGTGCAGGGCGCGGGTACGCAGGCGTGACATCCACGCGTTCGGATCCTCGCCCTCATTCCACGTGAAGCCCTGGGTGCGGTACAGGTTCGCCCAGCCGGAGGAGTCATCCACGTGGATGAGCTCTCCGTCGAGGGTCCAGCGAGGCTCGTAGACGCACACGCCCGGCTGGTCGACCAGGACGACCTCCCGGTCGATGCGGCCCTCGAAGGTCAGGGATGCGACGTGCAGTTGCGAATAGGTCCACGGCATATTCGGGTGGTTCCACGAGAGCCACGCCAGCTTCGTGCCGTCGGGGGAGACCGTGGGGGCCTGCGCGAAGTCGGTGCCGCCGAAGACGGGGATGACCGCGTCGTTGTCGCGAGCCGCGGAGCCGTCCAGCGGGATCGCGACGATCGAGTTCACGGGCTCGCCCTCGCCCGAATGATCCTCGGCGACCGCGTAGACGAGGTCGCGCACGTCAGCGATCCAGAAGTCTCCGTAACGCACCTTCGACAGGGGCGTCAGCGGACGAACGCCCCGGCGCGCATCCGAGGTGTCGAAAGCGTAGACGCGGCCGTCCGTGCGATCGGAGAACACGATGAGACCGTGGTGAACCGCGTAGGCCTTGCCGCCGTACTCGTGGACGCGGGTGCCGATGTCGGGCAGTCGGGTGCCGTCGATCAGCGGGAGGACTTCGCCCGTCTCACCGGTGCTCCGACGGCGCAGGAGCGTACCACGGCCACCTTGCAGCGGATGCCCCTCCACCCAGTAGGTGTCCGGACCATCGACGCGGACCTGGGACAGGGTGACGGAGCGGGCAGTGAAAGAATCGCCCGTGATCGGTGACTTCCAGATGCCGTGGGGTGCGACGGTGACGGACATAGTGCCTCCTAGATCGGTTGGCGAGCCAATACCTCTATCTTAATGCTCGCGCATGGGGCCTGCGCGGATCGGGACCCGATGCTCCCGTTTTGATCTGTAGGTGAGACGATGGGCAACTACACTAGAAACCATGTCTGGAGCACCAACGACGCGTGACCTCTTGTCGCGCTGCACCGCCCCTCGTGAGCTGCGTCGCCTCGAGCGGGGACAGCTGGATCAGTTGGCCGCGCAGATTCGTGCCTTTCTGATTGACAACGTATCGCGCACGGGCGGGCACCTGGGGCCCAACCTGGGTGTCGTCGAGCTGACGATCGGCCTGCATCGCGTCTTCCGCTCCCCACAGGACACGATCGTGTTTGATACGGGGCATCAGTCGTACGTGCACAAGCTGTTGACGGGACGTCAGGACTTCTCGTCCCTGCGCAGCCCGGGAGGCCTGTCGGGGTACCCCTCGCGCGCCGAGTCCGAGCATGACGTCGTGGAATCCTCCCACGCCTCGTCCTCCCTCGCGTGGGTGGATGGCATCTCCCGCGAGAAGCACCGCCGCGGGGAGCGCACGTGGACGGTCGGCGTCATCGGTGACGGCGCTCTCACGGGAGGACTGGCCTGGGAGGCCCTCAACAACATTGCGGCCTCCAAGAACCGTCGCATCGTCATCGTCGTCAACGACAACGGCCGCTCCTACGCTCCGACCATCGGCGGCCTCGCGGAGCACCTGGATGCGCTGCGTACCTCCGCCGGATACGAGAAGGCCCTCGCCTGGGGCAAGCAGCATCTCCTCAGCCACGGAACCCCCGGTCGAGCCGCCTACGACGCGCTCCACGGGCTCAAGTCGGGCATCAAGGATGCGCTCATGCCGCAGGTCATGTTCGAGGACCTCGGCCTCAAGTACATTGGTCCCGTCAACGGGCACGACATCTCCTCGGTCGAGACGGCCCTGCGTCGCGCCCGTTCGCTCGAAGAGCCTGTCATCGTCCATATGATCACCGAGAAGGGACGCGGCTACAAGCCTGCGGAAAAGGACATCGCGGACCGCTTCCACGCCGTTGGCCCAATCCACCCGGAGACGGGCCTGCCGGTCGCCCCCGAACGTTTCGGGTGGACCGGCGTGTTCGCCGACGAAATCTGCGCCCAGGCGCGGGTACGCGATGACATCGTGGGCATCACCGCCGCCATGATGAATCCCGTCGGCTTGGGTCCCATGCACGAGGCCTTCCCGGGGCGCGTCATCGACGTGGGCATCGCGGAGGCCGCGGCCATCGCGTCGGCGGCCGGCATGGCCTACGAGGGCGCCCACCCCGTCGTCGCCCTGTACGCGACCTTCCTCAACCGCGCCTTCGATCAGCTGCTCATGGACGTGGCGTTGCATCGTGCTGGCGTCACCGTCGTCCTTGACCGCGCCGGCATCACGGGCGCGGACGGTGCCTCCCACAACGGAGTGTGGGACATCGCGATGTGTTCGCTGATTCCCGGGATTCGGTTGGCCGCGCCTCGCGACGAAGACACGCTGCGCGCCGAGCTTTGCGACGCCCTCGACGTCAGCGACGCACCCACGGTCCTGCGCTACCGCAAGGGCTCCCTGCCTGACCCGATGCCCGCGCTGCGCAGCGTCGGGGGAGTGGACGTCCTCTTCGACGAGGCCGGGGCCGACTCGAGCCCGCGGGTGCTCATCGTCGGAACCGGCGCCTGCGCGCCCGACGCGATCGAGGCAGGCAGCCGCCTGGCGGCGGATGGAATCGGCGTCACCGTGGTTGACCCGCGCTGGCTCCTGCCCCTCTCGCTGGACCTCGTCGACATGGCCGCCGGTTACGACGCCGTCATTAGCGTCGAGGACGGGATCGTCCACGGCGGTTTCGGGTGGGCGCTGCGCGACGGGCTGACGCAGGCCGCGACGCCCGTGCGCTGCCTCGGGGTTCCCCAGGTTTTCCCCGAGCACGGGGAGCGCGCCCAGATGATCGCGGACTTCGGCTACGACGCGGACGGGATCGAGCGAGCGGCGCGTGACGCCGTATCCGCGCTCGGGGCGCGCGAGGGCTAGACGCCGAGCGCGTCGCAGATCGGGTCGAGCGTGAGGTCGATCTGCCAGTCACGCGCCCCTCGCATCACCATGCGTTCCTCGACCTCGTCACCCGACGGACGCGACGGATCCAGGGGCGCCCACGCGAGGTAGCGCTGCACCTGCGGGGCCAGCACAACCTCGGGCGCCAGGCCCAGGCCCGACGCAACGGAGGCGACCGCACTGCGCACCGTGCCCAAGCGCGCCGCCGAGGCCTCGTCAATACGAGCCCACTGGCGAGGCTCCGGGATCGAGCCGGGCTGCACGGGCTTACGCTTGGGAGGCAGCTCGTCCTCCGTCATGGCGGCCACGCTGGCGAGCGCCCGCATCCACTCGTCCTCGTACTGGCGGGCGATGGGGGAGCGGAACTCGCTGATGCTCATGAGTGCGCGCTTGTTGCGCGGAGGATTCGAGGCCGCGCGCACGAGCGCGGCGTTACGCACCAGGCGCCCTGGGGACATGTCGATGCGACGTGCGATGGACTCGCGCGTCTCCCACAGTGCTTTCAGGACACCCAGGCTTCGACGCGAACGAATCTTTCCCGCGCCGGGCAGTGAACGCCACCGATCCCACTTCGCAGCCGGGGGAGCCACCGTCAGTGCGTAGGCGAACTCCTGCTGCGCCCACTCCCAGCGCCCCATCTGATCGAGGCGCTGAGACAGGCGGTAATACAGCTCCGTCAGCAGTTCGACGTCCAGGGCCGCGTAGCGCAGCCACTCCTTGGGAAGGGGACGCACCGACCAGTCCGACGCCTGGTGGTCCTTGACGAGGCCGAGGCCGAGAACCTGCTCAGCGACGGCCGCCAGGCCAAAGCGCTCCAAGCCCACCAGGCGCGCCGCGACCTCGGTATCGAAGAGGGAAGGGGCGCGCAGACCAACCTGACGAAGATTCGGCAGATCCTGCAGAGAGTCATGCAGCAACCACACGTCCTCCACGCCCGGCTGAAGCACGGACAGGTCGGGGAGGGCGTGCGTGTCGATCAAAAACGTGCCGACGTCCTCGCGTCGAATCTGCACCAGGTAAGGGTCAGCGCCGTAGCGGAAGCCCTGGGCGCGCTCCACGTCGAGCGCAACGGGGCTCGATCCTGCGGACAGGGCGCGGGCGGCCACATCGAGGTCACGCTGGGTATCAATGACGGCAGGGGTGCCCCCACGCGGCTGCGCGATGAGCTCCGGATTGTCCGTATCACCCGTGGGCAAGCCGCCACCGTTGTTAACCAGCACTCAGACTCCTTCGAGGTGACGGATGGGAACGATGCCGGCCGTGCGGCGCATGACGTCCGCCCAGCCGGACAGGTGCTCCCCAAGATACTCGCTGGTGGGCGTCCACGATGCGCGCACCTCGACGAACAGAGACGAGCCACGCAGCTCGAGCCCGCCGAATGTCTCGCTCATCTCGCGCGTCACCGTTCCCGTCATATCGTGGAAACCAGCACCCGCGCCGTCGAGGCAATCGACCATCCAGCCCCACACTCCCTCGGCGAGCATCGGGTCGATAGCCATGTCAGCGTCAACCTGGGTGCGCATCTGGCACACGATGCGGAACGTGCCGTTCCAGCCGATCTGCTCCACGGGATCATGCAGCACGATTATGCGACCGGTCGACAGGGGCTGTCCCGCAGGGTCCTCGTCTATCGTGCGCATCGCCAGTGCGGCCGTAAACGGCGCCAAACGACGAGGCGGGGGCACCTCTTCGAGGAGGATGTGCGGCAGGTGGTCGGCCTGTCGCAGGGACAACAGGGCCCGAACAAACTCCTCAGGCACCGCGTTCTCATTCACGTTTAAATCGTAAAGGTGTCATCCCTTGTTGAGGGCCAGACGCGCCGCTAAGGGCCATCTCGATAAGTAGCGGGTACGTGTTCCTCGCAACGTATCGAGACGGCCCCGCGTTTTACAGGCCCCGCGGATTGCGCAGAATGAACGCCGTTCGCGGTCCAACATGGACCACGTCACCGGACTGGTAGTCCTTGTGATCGTCATCGCCAGCCGTGTCGATGACCGTGTGCCACAGGTGCCCATACTTGGCGTCAGGCAGCGTAAAGTCGACCGCCTCCGGCGCGGCGTTGATGAGCAGCAGGAAGTCGTCGTCGAGGATGCGCCGTCCGTTGGCGTCGGGTTCGCGGATCGCGTCCCCGTTGTAGAAGACCATCGTGGAGCGAGCCCACGGCTGGTTCCATTCCTCTTCCGTCATGTGAGTGCCGGCGGGCGTGAACCACTCGATCTCGCCCAGGTCCGACTCGCCACCGCGCTTTGCAGGTCCCTCGAGGAAACGACGCCGACGCATCACCGGGTGATCGCGACGCAGGTGGATGAGGTGACGGGTGAAGCGCAGCAGCTCGTAATCTTGCTCGTCGAGATCCCAGTCGATCCACGACAGCTCGTTGTCCTGGCAGTACGCGTTGTTGTTGCCGCGCTGAGTGCGACCCAGTTCGTCGCCGTGGGCGATCATGGGCACGCCCTGGGAGAACATGAGCGTCGTCAGGAAATTACGCTGCTGGCGGTAGCGCAGCTCGATGATCTCCTCGTCGTCCGTGTCGCCCTCGGCTCCGCAGTTCCACGAACGGTTGTCGTTCGCGCCGTCCGCGCCACCTTCGAGGTTCGCCTCGTTGTGCTTCTCGTTGTAGGACACGAGGTCGCGCAGCGTGAAGCCGTCGTGTGCGATCACGAAGTTGATGGACGCCATGGGCTTGCGTCCCGTGGTGCCGTACAGGTCCGAGGAGCCGGCGAGGCGGGAGGCGAAGTCTGGCAGCGAGGAGAATTCGCCGCGCCAGAAGTCGCGCACCGTGTCGCGGTACCTGCCGTTCCATTCCGACCACAGGGGAGGGAAGCCGCCGACCTGGTAACCGTCGGCGCCCACGTCCCAGGGCTCGGCGATCAGCTTGACCTGTGAGACGACCGGGTCCTGGTGAATCAGATCGAAGAACGCGGAGAGGCGGTCGACCTCGGCGAATTGGCGTGCCAGCGTGGAGGCGAGGTCAAAGCGGAAGCCATCCACGTGCATCTCTGTCACCCAGTAGCGCAGCGAGTCCATGATGAGTTGGAGGACCTGCGGGGAGCTCATGAGGAGGGAGTTGCCGGTTCCCGTCGTGTCGAAGTAGTGCTGACGGTCCCCGTCCACCAGTCGATAGTACGAGGGGTTGTCGATGCCTCGGAAGGACAGGGTGGGGCCCATGTGGTTACCCTCGGCCGTGTGGTTGTACACCACGTCGAGGATGACCTCGATGTTGGCGGCGTGCAGGGCCTTGACCATTGCCTTGAACTCGGACACCTGAGCGCCGGGTTCCTGCGTGGCTGCGTAGGCGTTATGCGGCGCGAAGTAGCCGATCGTGTTGTATCCCCAGTAGTTCGACAGGCCCTTGGCCTGCAGCGTCGTGTCGTTGGTGAACTGGTGGATCGGCATGAGCTCCACGGTGGTGACGCCGAGCTTCGTGAGGTGCTCGATGATCGCCGGGTGCGCCATGCCGGCGTAGGTGCCGCGCAGCTCCTCGGGGACGTCGGGGTGGCGCATGGTCATGCCCTTGACGTGCGCCTCGTAGATGATCGACTCCGAGTAGTCGTGCCCCGGGCTGCGGTCGCCCTCCCAGTCGAAGAAGGGGTTGACGACGACGGAGTGCATGGTTGCCTTGGCGGAGTCCCCGCCCTTGAGACTGAGGGGGTCGTCTGCCTGGTAGGAGAGAAGGTCGAGAGAATCCTTGAGCTGTCCCACGATGGCCTTGGCGTAGGGGTCGAGGAGAAGTTTGGAGGAGTCGCAGCGCAGGCCTCGAGCGGGGTCCCAGGGGCCCTCGATGCGGTAGCCGTAGCGCTGGCCGGCCCGCACCTGCGGGACGTAGACGTGCCAGACGTAGGCATCCACCTCGGTCATGGGGATGCGCATTTCGTTGAGTTTGTCGTCTAGGAGGCACAGGGTCACCGAGGTGGCGACCGACGAGTAGATCGCGAAGTTCGTGCCGGTTCCATCAAAGGTGGCGCCCAGCGGGTAAGCCTTACCAGGTCGTGTTTCCATACGGACAAGGGTGGCACGAATGCTCTTCGATAGCGTGAATCCGCCCAAAAATGAGCATGTGACTTGGATAACGGTTGTTTGGTTTTGCAATCTGCCCGCAAGGTCTGTTAAGGTTTTACCCGTTGCGAAGAACGGTCAACGTTCTGAGAAACGCGGATGTGGCTCAGTTGGTAGAGCATCACCTTGCCAAGGTGAGGGTCGCGGGTTCGAGTCCCGTCATCCGCTCGGGCGATTGGCGCAGCGGGAGCGCGCTTCCCTGACACGGAAGAGGTCACTGGTTCGATCCCAGTATCGCCCACGGTCACCCCTTGTAGGGGCTGGCGGGCATATGCCCAGCCGCACAAGCGGTGCACGCGGATGTGGCTCAGTTGGTAGAGCATCACCTTGCCAAGGTGAGGGTCGCGGGTTCGAGTCCCGTCATCCGCTCTCAATCGGGAATCCACACGATCCCATTGGGCGTGGTGGGTTGGCCGAGAGGCGAGGCAGCGGCCTGCAAAGCCGTATACACGGGTTCGAATCCCGTACCCACCTCGGGCGATTGGCGCAGGGGTAGCGCGCTTCCTTCACACGGAAGAGGTCACTGGTTCGATCCCAGTATCGCCCACCATTCAAGCCGGATCCTTGTGATCCGGCTCTTTGTGTATGAGCTGTCCCGGGTATTGTGGAGAGTGTCTTAGGCCGGATTGGAGGTTTGGGATGTCTGGTCAGCGTCAGTATTCGATGGAGTTGCGTGAGCGTGCGACGCGTATGGCGTTGGAGGCTCGTGCTGATCCCGGGCGGTGTAGGGGTGCTATTAAGCGCATTAGCGGCCAGTTGGGGATCAATCCTGAGGCGCTGCGTACGTGGGTGCGCGCCGTGGAGCAGGGCGGGCGCAATGAGCGTGGCGAGATCAGTGATCAAGAGGCCCATATCCGGGCGCTGGAAGCTGAGAACCGTGAGCTACGGCGGGCCAACGAAATTTTGAAGGCGGCGTCGGCTTTTTTCGGGGCGGAGCCAGGTCGCCTCGGACGCTAGTCTACGATTTCATTGAGGCCAACCGGCATCGGTGGGGAGCCCGGCCGATCTGCGCTGCTTTAACCCAGTTTGGGGTGCGGGTTGCTCCCAGTGCCTATTACGCTGCCCGGACTCGTGCCTTGTCGGCGCGCAGCGTGCGCGATGAGGCGCTGATGCGTGTGATGAGGCAGGTGTGGAAGGAGAACTACTGTGTGTTCGGGGTGCGTAAAATGCATGCCTTCCTCAACACTCACGAGTTGGGCGTGGGATATGTGGCGCGGTGCACGGTCGAGAGACTGATGCGGCGTATGGGCATTCGTGGCGTGAGTCGGCGTCGGACCCGTCATGTCAGCCTTAGCACCGCGCCATGCATGCCCCTTGGACCTGGTCAATCGGCATTTCGGGACCCGTGATCTCGACGAGTTGTGGGTCTCGGACATCACCTACGTGCCAACCCAGGCTGGCTGGGTCTACGTCTCCTTCGTCACCGACGTGTGCTCGCGTAAAACCTTGGGCTGGAAAGTCGCCTCCTCGCTGCATACCGACGTGGCCCTGGACGCGTTGAACATGGCGATCTACCAACGTCGCCGCGATGATATAGACACTCGTGGGCTCGTGCACCACTCCGACCGAGGCGTCCAATACCGCGACGTGCGCTACGGGCAAGCTCTCGCCCGTTGCCAGGCAGTGGCGTCGGTGGGTTCGACCGGTGACTCCTACGATAACGCCCTGGCCGAAGCCTTGAACTCCTTGTACAAAGCAGAACTCATCTACAGCGAGGCGCGCCCCGGCTATGCCGGCCCCTGGCGCGATCGGCGCGAGGTCGAACGCGAAACCGCTGCCTGGGTCCACTGGTACAACACCCGCCGCCCCACCTCGCCCTGGGCGGCATCACACCACAACAAGCAGAAAACCAACACACAACAACACGAAAGGAAGCGGCCTCAACAAGCCTCCACAAAACCCAGGACTTGGCCTTGACAAACAGCGCGAGGGCCGCTGCACCCGTTACGTGGCGCTGCACCCGTTACGTGGCGATACACCCGAACAGAAGGGGTGCAATGCCTACAGATCGGGTGCAGCGCACCCAATAACAAGAACAAACGCGGAATCTGCGGGACGACCGCCGGTACGCAGAAGGTGCGTTAAAGAACAAAACGTGTTGGTTTTGTGGTGACTTTTCGGCTTTTTGGTACGGAAAAATCGGTATTGAAGGTGGTGGGAGCCAACTTGAAGGATGGACACAACGTGTTGGTTGTGTGGTGACGTGTCGGCTTGCTGGTGCGGGACAATCAAGAGTGAAGGGTGAGCTGTCCTGGGCGGCCATCCGCCAGGCCCGAGGCGTACCGCCTGCGCTTGATGTGCGCTCTGGTGCAGGATCCGTGCGTCTCGTCGACGCCGAGTCGAGGTGTGTCCTCATGACGTGGCCTGTCGCTCAGTGGTGTCCCGCATGGTGGCCTGCGCACCCTCGGGCGTGATCAGTTGTCCCGGCCAGATCGGGGAGGGCTTGCGGCGTGAACAGCAGTGTGCCAGGTGATGAAGGCGCTGCGTGACACGAGCCCAGTTTGGGTCGTTTGGTGACGTCTGTTGGGAGTTTGTCGGCTGCTAGTGGATTTATGCGCGTCGGTAGGGACGAGTCAGCGTTTGTTGGCGTTCCGTCACAGTTCGCATGAGACCTGACCGCTTTAAAACTTGTCCGACACGCCCGACATCTAAAAATTGACACTTTGATAGCAAAGAAAGTGAACAAGCGGAATCGTGCTTTTGTCGACTGCGGTTATTGCCGTTGATGGAGGACTGTTCGCTCCGATTCTTGACCAAATTACAGAGCAGTAGCATAGACTGGCAGGGTGTGAAGCGACGCCGTCGCACATCCCGTTGACAGGAGTTTTCTATGGTCGCCTCGAAGCGCCGTCACGTCGGTGCACTTCTTGCTGCCTTCGTATTGGTACTGAGTTTTTTTGGACTCACACAGGTTTTTTCCGCGCAGGTTCCCGCGCGCGCGGACACGCCCTCCTGCCCGGCGGCAGTGACCAACGTGAGCGATAAGGTCGCGCTGGACTGGGATAAGGCTCAGCTGGTTGACCACGCCGGACACGAGGTCCACTCGGTCGGCGACTGGTGGGACCTGGGCGTCAAGCTCCCGTGGCAGACGCAGGGGCGTGTCAAGGCCGGTGACTACTTCACCTACGACGCTTCCGTCGTCGAATCCACGTCCGGACAGTCGGTGCTTCGTCCGACGGTCTCGCGTAGCTTCGACGTCGTCTCCCACGACAACATCGTCGTCGGCTGCGGCACCTGGGCGGCCGACGGCACCGTCACGGTCGTTTTCAACAACAAGGTTGAATCCGCCGCACAGTGGTACGGCACCGTGACGACGAACGGCCTGGCCAGCTACACCGGCCCCGGCGGCGAAACTTACAAGGTGGTCATCGGTGGTAAGGTGACCCGCACCCTGGATATGACCCGCCGCACCCCCGGCGAGGCGCGCTACCAGAAGGACGGTTGGCTGAACCTGAGTGACTCGGAGGACGGTGACGAGAACAAGGCCATCATGTGGCGAGTGGTCCTGCCCGCCGGCGACACGGCCGTGACTGGAGCCTCAATCGTCGACGAGGCCCCCGCCGGTTCGCGCTGGAGCTTCGACTGCGACACGGTCAACGAGTACACGAAGACCCACACCTTCATCGTCACGGACCCGACGACCTCCGAGGGTCTGCGCCGCGACAAGGACACCTCGAACGGTGCGTTCGGCAACGCCGCCCAGATCGAGTGCACCTCCACGAAGGTCACCGTCAAGCTCGCGGAGATCCCCGCCCACCAGTCGGCCATCATCATGCTGCCGGCGCGCGTCGAGGGCGCCAAGCGGGCCAGCGACATCGCTGGCGAATTCGCGAACACCGTGAAGTACACCGTCCCCGGTGAGACGGTCGAGCCCATTACGAAGGTCCTGCGCTACGGAGCTGTCGCCAATGCGTACGCGCACCAGACCTTCTCGGTGACCAAGAAGGTGGAGGGCGAGCTGCCCGAGTCCGCGAAGGACCTCGACTACACGCTCGTCATCACGCTGAAGAATAACGCCGATCCGAGCGTGAACAAGACCTTCCAGACGACCATTAAGGCCGGGGAAACCTACACCTACCCCGAGTCGCTCCCGCTGGGCACCGAGGTCACCGTCACCGAGGGCGACCTGCCCACGGCAGCGGAGATCACCTGGAACGATGCCGAGAGCCGCGTCTTCGAGACAGCAGACGGCGTGATGCTGGCGGCCGACAACCGCGAGGCCACCTTCACGCTGAGCGACGAGAACATCTACTCGCTCGTTCTGACGAATACGCTGGCTCCGACGCCGACCCCGACCCCGTCCGCCACGCCGTCGAGCCCCGCGCCGACCCCGTCCGCCACGCCTTCCCCGACGCCCAAGCTGGCCGCGACCGGCACGGACGCCGCCGGACTGGGAGTGCTCGCCGGGATCGTCGCGATGGCTGGTCTGTCGCTCGTGGCCATCAAGCGCCGCGGTCGCGAGGTGCGCTGATGACGCGCCACTGCGTGGGCACAGCACGATAACGTAGGCCGTCACGGCCGTGTAGTGGGTGGGAGGAGCGATGCTCCTCCCACCCACTATTCGTTGTCGGAGATAGCCACGATCACAGCGGGAGCGGGGCAGGACGCGCGACGCAACGACGTGGACACACACGCGGCCCTCGCGCCTGCGGGAGGCGAGTCACTCCGGACGCTCGGGGTGTGCTCCGGCGGGCACCCGCCGGAGCTAGCGCAGGTAGACGCGCGCCTCCCACGGCGCCATCGTCGATGAAGGCAGTGGGTCGCCCGCCTCGGCCTCCGAGGAATCAGTGGGGGACGCCACGTTGCCCAGGTACAGATCCCAGCGCGAGGGGCTCAAGTCCTCGTCAAGGAAAACGCCCCGAGGGGTGATCGCACGCCCCGTCAGGTTCGTCATGACGAGGACCTCACTGCCCTCGCTCGAACGCACGTAGACGAAGAGCCCAGGATCGCCCGCGTCGACGCGCCGGAAGGACCCCGAGGTCAGGGCGGGGACCCTGTGTCGCGCGTCGATGAGCGCCCGATAGAAGGCCAGGACCGAGGAAGCATCGGCCAGCTGGCGCTCAACGTGAATGGACGAGGCCGACGGAGGCAGGTCGATCCACGGTGTCCCGGACGTGAAGCCGGCGGCGGGGGAGGAGTCCCACTGCATGGGGGTGCGGCCGTTATCGCGCGAGATGGCCGCGAGCCCCGCAGACACGCCCTCACCGGGATGCGCGCTCAGGTAGTTGAGGGACTCGATGTCGCGGAAGTCGCTCGGGCGGGTGAAGTGACCGCCGAGCATGCCGATCTCCTGGCCCTGGTAGATGAAGGGTGTTCCGCGTTGGAGGAAGTACGCGGTGGCCAGTGCCGTGGCCGACTCGTACCAGGCGCCGTGCGGGTCGCCGAAGCGAGACACCGCGCGCGGCTGATCATGGTTTTCCAGGTAGAGGGCATTCCAGCCCCGCTCGCCCAGGGTCTTCTGCCAGGTCGACATGACGTCCGCCAGCTCGCCGTCGGCCAGTGTGCGCGGTGAGAACTTGCCGTTTTCCTGGCCCAGGTTGACGTGCTCGAATTGGATGAGCATGTTGAATTCGCGCCTGTCCGGATCGCAGAACAGGAGGGCCGACTCGGGGGAGGCATTCGAGGCCTCCCCGACGGTGAACGAGCCAGGATGGCGGGCGAACGTGCGCTCGTGCATCTCCTGAAGGAACTCGTGCAGGCGCGGGCCGTCGGCGAAGCACTCGTGGCCGACGCCGAAGGGGGCGCGTGCGGGCCCCCCGTCGGGCAGCCCCGGTCGCTTCGAGATGACGTCGATTGCGTCGACCCGGAAACCGTCCACCCCTCGATCGAGCCACCAGTTCATCATGTCGTAGACGGCGTCGCGAACCTCGGGATTCTCCCAGTTCAGGTCCGGCTGCTCGCGCGCGAACAGGTGCAGGTAGTACTGGCCCGAGGCCGGGTCGTACTCCCACGCAGACCCCCCGAAGAAGGACTCCCAGTTCGAGGGTTCCGCACCGGGTGTGCCGGGCACCGCTCCCGGGCGCGGATCGCGCCAGTAGTACCAGTCGCGACGCGCGGAGTCGGGGCCCGTGGCGGATTCGACGAACCACGGGTGCTCGACGGACGTGTGGTTGACGACCAAGTCCATGACGATGTGCATCCCGAGCTCGTGAGCGCGAGCGACGAGCGCGTCGAAGGTTTCGAGGTCGCCAAAGAGCGGGTCGATGTCGCGGTAGTCGGAGATGTCGTATCCGTTGTCTGCCTGCGGCGAGCGATAGATGGGCGATATCCACACGATATCGACGCCGAGCTGAGCCAGGTACTCCAGGCGGCGCACGATCCCCTGCAGATCCCCCACGCCGTCCCCGTCGCTGTCCTGGAAGGAACGCGGGTAGATCTGATAGAGCACCGCGTTCATCCACCACGGGTCGGCATCGGCGCGCCCGGTCGGCAGCAGGTCGGAGTGGAGGATCATCGACATCAGAGGTCGACCGTCACCGAGGCCTCGTAGGTGTCCTTGCTGTCGTGGTAGACGGCCGAGCACGTGAAGTTGTGGGTCCCGTTCTTGCCGGTTGCGGCCACCGTTCCGCTCAGCTGTCCCTTGACCTCGAACTGCTGCTCGCCCTTGGAGTTCTTGCTGGACTTGCGGATCGAGGCGTCCGTGATGCGGCCGCTGGACACAACTTGGCTCAGCGCGGATCGGCACGCTTCCATGACGCCGTGCTCTTCCTCATCGGACACCGAGCTCGTCGAGGAACTGGACGAGCTGGAGGAAGGCTTGGGGCTGGAGGTCGGCTGGGGACTGCGAGACGGCGTGGGGCTGTTGGACGGGTTCGGGCTGTACGTCGAGGTTGGCGACGGAGAGCTCGAGCGCTCGGAGGACGAAGAACCTGACGTGGCCGCCGCGTACAGGAAGAGGACGACGATGCCGCCGATGAGAGTGATGACAAACACACCGGCGATGATGGCTGCCATCAGCCCGCCGTTGGATTTGCGAGGCGCAGGGCCCATCGGCGCGCCGCCGTAGGGCGAGGGAGTGGAGCCGGGCATTGCGTTTCCATACCCCTGCTGAGCGCCCTGGTGGTAGCCGGGCTGCTGGTTGTAACCGCCGGTCGGCTGCTGTTGGAACGGCTGCTGATTCTGAGGGGGGAACGGGGTACTCATAGCGGACTTTCGTGTTGGTGAGAGAGGTCTCAGGGATCGTTCTGTATCCTACCAGGCGCTAGGCTTGTGGCATGACGATCGACTACCTGACCCGGCCTCGTCCCCTCGCTCCCCGCCAGGACATCCTCCCCGTCATTATCGGCGGGGACTTCGGAGTGTATGGGATTGGCCGCTGTTTCAACGAGGCCTTCGGATGTCGCTGCATCTGCGTGGGTTCCCAGCCGACCGATTCGATCACACGGTCACACTTTTTCGATGTCCGACATGTGAGTGCACACGCGACGGACGCCCAGCTGCTGGACACCCTCATGACCATCGCCGGTGAGCATTCCGACAAGAAGCTCATCCTGATGGCGAACCACGACATTTTCTCCGCTTTCGTCGCCCGCAACATGGCGGCGTTGTCGCGCCACTACGCGCTGCCCTTCCCGTCCCTGGACGTCATGAACCGCCTGACGGACAAGGCCGAGTTTGCGCGCGCCTGCCAGCGCGCGGGCATCGACACGCCCCGCACCGTCGTCGTCGACTTCTCAGGCGTCCTCGACGAGGCCTGGGCGGCTCCGGAGATTCCCTTCGCTTTCCCCGTGGTGGCCAAGGCCGCCAACGGGGAGCCCTACGACGTCCTCGAATTCGAGGGCAAGCGCAAGATCTGGTTCATCGACACCCCCGACGAGCTCACTTGGCTGTGGGAGACCCTCAAAGCCGCGGGGTTCCGCGACACGTTCCTGGTCCAGGAGCTGATCCCCGGCGATAACACGGCGATGCGTTCGATCACCGCCTACGTGGACTCCCGCGGCACGGTCACGCTCATCGGCTCCGCGCGCGTGCTCCTCGAAGATCACGCGCCGACCATGATCGGAAACCCCGTTGCGATGATCACCGAGGACTTCCCCTCCCTGTGGGAGGACGCCTGCACACTGCTCACCGAGAACGGGTACCGCGGCTTCGCGAACTTTGACGTCAAGATTGATCCTCGCGATGGACGCGCCGTCTTCTTCGAGGTCAACCCCCGCATCGGGCGTAACAACTGGTACATGGCTGCCGCCGGGGCGAACCCCATGATCCCGATGGTTGCCGACCTCATCGACGGCCAGGAATGCGAGCAGACGCAGGCGCGCGATGAGATCCTCTACACGATGGTCCCCGACTCTCTTCTCCTGCGCTACATCACAGACCCCGAGCTGCGCGCGCGGGTCACACGCATCATCCGCGAGGGGCGTCGCTTCGACCTGCTGCTCAACCCGACTGAGAAGGACCTGCGCCGAAACCTCACGGTGTGGCTCCAGAAACAGAACCACCGGCGCAAGTTCGCCCGCTACTATCCGGAGCCGACCGACACCTCCTACTGAGCTCCCACCGCCTCACCCCGCCACGGCCTCGTCGGCGGGGAAGGCGCCCCTGATAGACTGACCCCCTACGCGACCGATAGACCCGACCAACGAGGACACCATGACGACAACCTCACTCGTGCCCATCTCCCAAGAAGACAAGATCGCCGCCGTCTCCGGCTTCCAGGATCGCTCCCTGCCCATCGAGCAGGCCTGCGTGTGGGAAGCCTTCGAAAAGTCCCAGGGACACGGCGTATGGGGCCGATACGCGTGGTGCGAGGACGACACCAAGGTCGCTTTCATCACCCTCTACAAGTACGCGGTGCGAGGCGTGCACTACCTGTGGGCGAAGTGGGGCCCGGCCTGGGTCAAGGAGGCGACCCCCGAACGTGAGGCCGCCCTGCGCGCCGACCTGCTGCGCGAAATCAAGAAACGGGACAAGTCCGTCGCCTTCGTGCGCCTGCACGCCATCTACCAGCACCCCGACCTGGTGATGCCCCTGCAGACCATCTCCTACGACCGCACCGTCGTCATCGACACCTCCGGCAAGACCGAAGACGCGATCCTCGCGGCGATGCCCAAGTCCGGCAAGCGCTCGATCCGCTCCGGCCTGAAGAAGGGCAAGGCCGAAGGCATCACCTTCCACGAGGACACAGCGAACGCGGCCGACGTCATCGACGAGTACTACGCCGTCATGGAAGAGACCGCCGAGCGTGACGGTTTCCGCCCCCACCCCAAGGCCTACTACATGAGCCTGCTGACCACGCTGGGACCCAAGCATGCGCGCATCTTCTCCATGCGCGACGCCGACGGCGCCATCCTGTGCTGGGACTTCTGCCTCGTGGAGGGGATCCGTGCGCAGGCCGAATACGGCGCCTCCACCGAGGCCGGCCGTCGCCTGCGCCAGCCCCCGGTCCTGGACTTCCTGGCCGCCGAGTTCCTGGCCCGCGACGGCGTGCGCGAATTCGACCTCATGGGCGCGCACTCCCCGCGCTGCCCCGATCTCTACAGTGTCGGCAAGTACAAGAGCGCCTTTGCGGCGCACTTCACCGACGTCCCCGGCGGGTGGGATATGCCCGTCAAAAAGAACATCTATCGCGCCCTGAGCGCGGCAAAAGCGATCAAGGACTGGCGCGCCCGCTCCTGAATCGCCCGCCCCCGGGCGTTAGAATCCCACTAGCACCTAACTGCATCGACCGTATCGACCAAGGAGACACTGTGCCCGACATCTCGCTCGTCATCGACGGAGAAAACCAGACCGTACCGGCGGGGACCACGGGCACGACGTGGTTCGAGAAGTCCCGCGACGTCGTCGCCATCAAGGTTGACGGCACGCCGCGCGACCTCGCGACCCCCTTCGAGGAGGGCACGAGCGTCGAGGCCATCACACTGGCCAGCGAGGACGGCCTGAACATCCTGCGTCACAGCGCCACACACGTGCTCGCCCAGGCCGTTCAGGACGTCTTCCCCGATGTCAACCTCGGCATCGGCCCCTTCATCACCGACGGCTTCTACTACGACTTCGGCAACATCGACGCGGTCACCCCCGAGCTGCTGCGCGACCTCGAAAAGCGCATGAAGCGCATCATCAAGGAAGGCCAGCGCTTCGTGCGCCGCGAAATCTCCGAGGAGGAGGCCACCCGCGAGCTGGCCGCCCAGCCCTACAAGCTTGAGCTGGTGACCACGAAGGGCAAGGGCGCGGAGGGCGCGTCCGTCGAGGTCGGCGGCGCGACCCTGACCATGTACGACAACGTCCGCCGCGACGGTTCCGTCGCCTGGAAGGACCTGTGCCGCGGCCCCCACCTGCCCTCCACCAAGCTGATCGGCAACGGCTTCGCGCTCACCAAGGCCTCGGCCGCCTACTGGAAGGGCGACCAGTCGAACGACCAGCTCCAGCGCATCTACGGAACGGCCTGGGCCTCCAAGGAGGACCTCGTCGCCTACCAGGAGCGCATCAAGGAAGCCGAGCGCCGCGACCACCGCCGCCTCGGAGCCGAGCTGGACCTGTACTCCTTCCCCGAGGAGATCGGCCCCGGCCTGGTCGTCTTCCACCCCAAGGGCGGCATTCTGCGCCACGAGATCGAGTCCTACGTGACCGACCGGCATAAGCAGGCCGGCTTCGACTTCGTGCACACCCCAGAAATCTCTAAGGGCGGTCTGTTCCACACGTCGGGCCACCTGCCCTACTACGCGGACACGATGTTCCCGCCCATGCTCGTCGACGAGGAACGCGACGAGGAGGGTAACGTCACGAAGGCAGGCCAGGAGTACTACCTCAAGGCCATGAACTGCCCGATGCACAACCTCATCTTCCGTTCGCGAGGCCGCTCCTACCGCGAGCTGCCCCTGCGCTTCTACGAGCTGGGCCACGACTACCGCTACGAGAAGAGCGGCGTCGTCCACGGCCTGACCCGCATGCGCGGCTTCACGCAGGACGACTCGCACACCTACTGCACGCCCGAGCAGGCCTCCGAGGAAATCCGCACGCAGATCGAGTTCTTCCTCTCCATCCTCTCCGCCTTCGGACTGAAGGACTTCTACCTGGAGCTGTCCACGCGCGACGAGGACGGCAAGAAGAAGGACAAGTTCATCGGCTCCGACGAGGACTGGGCGGCCGCCACCAAGGCGCTTGAGGACGCCTGCGCGGCCACCGGCCTGGACCTCGTGCCCGATCCGGGCGGCGCCGCCTTCTATGGCCCGAAGGTCTCCGTCCAGGTCAAGGATGCGATCGGCCGCACCTGGCAGATGTCGACGATCCAGTACGACTTCAACCAGCCCGAGCGCTTCGACCTGGAGTACACGGCCGCCGACGGCACCCGTCAGCGCCCCGTCATGATCCACTCCGCGAAGCTGGGCTCCGTCGAGCGCTTCATCGGCGTCCTCACCGAGCACTACGCGGGCGCGTTCCCGGCGTGGCTCTCGCCCGTCCAGGTCCGCCTTATCCCCGTCGCCGAGGCCTTCGACGGCTACGTCAAGGACGTCGCCGCGAAGCTGCGCGAGCGCGGCGTGCGCGTCGAGACCGACCTGTCCGACGACCGCTTCGGCAAGAAGATCCGCAACGCGTCGAAGGACAAGATCCCCTTTACGCTCATCGCCGGTGGCGAGGACGTCGAGGCCGGGGCCGTGTCTTTCCGCCTGCGCGACGGCTCGCAGCACAACGGCATTGTTGTCGATCGCGCGGTTGAGCTGATCGCCGCGCACATTGAGCAGCGCAACAACGCGGACCAGATCGACGGCCTCGACGAGGCGTGAGCGACATGACGGAGCAGGGCACGCCCCACGAACCGTTGCCCACCGAGGACGCCCGCGGGCTTGCGGGCGTCCCGGACGGCTTCTCTCGCTTCTGGACCCCCTATCGGATGGCCTACATCCACGGGGAGGGCAAACCCGCCGACGCGAGTGACCGCACGTGTCCCTTCTGCGCCGCGCCCGGTAAGGCCGACGACGAGGGGCTCATCGTTCACCGAGGCGCCACGTGCTTCGTGCTCATGAACCTCTTTCCCTACAACTCCGGTCACCTGCTCGTGTGTCCGTATCGTCACGTCTCGGACTACACCGAGCTGACCGACGCTGAGCGCGTCGAGCTGGGGGAGCTGACGGCAACCGCCATGCGGGTGAGCCGCGAGGTGGCAGCCCCGCACGGCTTCAACCTGGGCATGAATCAGGGCGAGGTGGCGGGCGCCGGAATCGCCGCTCACCTGCATCAGCACATCGTGCCTCGATGGGCCGGTGACGCGAACTTCCTGCCCATCATTGCGCGCACGAAGGCCGTGCCCGAGCTCCTCGAGGACGCTCGCGCACGCCTAGCTGCCGCCTGGCCGAAGGAGGACTGATGCTCGGCAATCACGGACGGTCGATCACCAAGGCGATCTTTACGCCTTTCGCCCGCGTTCTTGCCCGCGCCGGTGTGACTCCGAACATGGTGACGGTTGCGGGAACGGTGGCGTCCGTGGCCATCGCGGTCGTGTGCATCCCGCGGGGATGGATCTGGCAGGGCGGCATTGCCCTGGCGGTCGTGATGTTCGGCGATTCGGTCGACGGAACGCTGGCGCGGATGACGACCGGCGGAACGCGCTTCGGTGCCTTCCTGGATTCGACGCTCGACCGTCTCGCCGACGGCGCGGTCTTCGGTTCGCTCACCGCCTACGCGGTCTTCCGGATGGCGGATTCCCCCGTGCGCACCTGGGCGATCATCGTCGGCATCTGCTCGATCATCGGCGCGGCGGCGGTGCCCTACGCCCGCGCCCGAGCGGAGTCCGTGGGTGTGGTCGCCAAGCTCGGTATCGCCGAGCGCACCGACCGCCTCATTGTCGGCATGGGCACGGCGATGCTTATGAGCCTCGGGCTGCCCGAATGGGTGTTCGCGGCTGGCCTGACCTGGGTCTGCTTCGCGTCTTTCGTGACCGTGTGCCAGCGCATCTGGTTCACCGCGCGCACCATCGACGAGGGAGCGCAGTGACCTTTTCGCCCCTGTCGGCAGCCTTCGCGCTGGCCCCACGCCTGCCCCTGGGCGTCGTGATGCGTGCTGCTCACGTCGGCGCCGGCGTCCTCGCGCGGCGCGGGGGAGCGCCCATCGAACGCCTGCGCGCCAACATGGCGCGATTGACGGGCGAGCAGCCCTCCCGCGACCTGCTGATTACCGCCGTCCGCTCTCATATTCGCAACTATGCCGAGGAGCTGATGCTGGGCTCGAGCAGGGGAGCACCCCTGTTGGAGGGCGTTTCCTTTGACGGTTTCGAGGCCCTGGCTGCGGCCAGTGAGGACGGCCCGGTCGTCCTGGCCCTGGGGCACTCGGGCAGCTGGGACCGCGCGGGCGCGTGGGTGTGCGCCCACGGTCGGGGGATCGTCACGGTGGCCGAGAAGGTCGAGCCCCCCTCGCTGTTCGAGCGTTTCGTGGCCTTGCGCGAGGGGCTTGGGATGGAGATCATCGGCGTCGCCAAGGGTGAGTCTGTGTTCGGCAGCCTCGTCGAGCGGGTGCGCGGCCGTAGCGTGATCGTGCCCTTGCTGGCTGACCGCGACATTTCGGGATCGGGCATCGAGGTGGATCTGGGGCGCGCGCGAGCCCTCGTCGCGGCGGGACCCGCGGCCCTCGCGACCAAACTGGATCGCCCTCTTTTCGTCGCGTGCATCACCTATGAGAATGAGACTCCCACGGGCGCGGACGTGCGCGTGCGATGCGTCGGTCCGGTGAGCGCTCCCGAGGAGCTGGCGCCGGGCGCGAACCGCGTGGAGGCGCTGACACAGGCGTGGGTGAGTGAGTTCGCCGCGATGATGGCGGAGCGGCCGCAGGACTGGCACATGATGCAGCGCGTGTTCGTCGAGGACCTAGACCCCGAGCGCCTCGCCCGCGCCCGGGCGGAGCATGAGAGGAAGAACCGGTGAAGATCGGGATCGTCAACCCCTATTCCTGGGACGTGCCCGGGGGAGTGGGCTTCCATATCCGCGACCTGGCGCTCAAGCTGCGCTCACGCGGTCACGACGTGCGCGTCCTGACCCCCTCGACCTGCGATGACCTGCCCGAGTGGATCACGTCGGCCGGTTCCTCGGTGTCGATTCCCTTCAACGGGTCGGTCGCCAACATCTCCGTCAAGCCCACGATTCTCAAACGGACGCGCCGCTGGCTCGCCGACAACGACTTCGACGTCGTCCACGTGCACGAGCCGGTCGTTCCCTCGGTCTCCATGGCCGCCGCGATGCTGTCGCGGGCGCCCCTGGTGGGTACCTTCCACGCGGCCCTCGGTCGTTCGGTGTCGCGCGCCATCGCCTCGGCTCCGATGAGGCTGTACATGGAGCGCATCGGTGTGCGCATCGCGGTCTCCGAGGAGGCGCGCCGGACCCTCATCGAGCACCACGGCGGGGACGCGGTCATCATCCCCAACGGGGTTGAGACGGCCTCGTTCCGCTCTGCTTCGCCGTTGGAGCGCTGGGAGGCCAGCGCCGATCGCCCGGTCATCGTGTTCCTGGGGCGGCTTGACGAGCCGCGCAAGGGCCTGAGCATTTTTGCCGGGGCGATCGGCTCTGTCCTGGAGCGTTTCCCAGGCGCGCGCTTCCTCATCGCGGGCAGGGGGGATGCCCCCGACATTCGCGAGGCCGTGGCGCGTTTTGGCGAGTCGGTGTCCTTCCTGGGTGGCATCAGCGACGAGGAGAAGGAGTCGCTGCTCGCGGGCGCGAGCATCTACGTGGCGCCTCAAACGGGAGGCGAGTCCTTCGGCATCGTCCTCGTTGAGGCGATGGCCGCCCGCACCGCCGTCGTCGCATCCGACATTCCGGCTTTCCGCGCCGTCCTCGAGGACGGGCGTGCGGGAGCGCTCTTCGAGACCGGAAGCTCCGAGTCCTTGGCGGCCACGCTGATCGACCTGCTGGGGGATCCCGACAGACTCGACGAGCTGTCGGATGCGGGCCAGCGAGCCTCCGCCCAGTATGACTGGGAGGTCGTGGCGGACAAGGTGTTCGAGGTCTATAAGCTCGCCATCGACATGGGAAGCCCCGCGGAATCGGGTTCGCGCAGCACGCGGGACCTGATTCGCGGACGTGAAGAACGAGGGGAGTCATCGTGATCTTGTTGTCCCCGTGGGCGTTGGTCGGCCTCGCCGTCCTCATCGTCGCGCTCGGGATTGTCGCCTTCGTGGCGATCAGCCGAGCCCGTCGCCTCGATCGCCTGCATCAGAGGATCATTGCCTCACGCGACGCGCTTTCGCGGCTGCTCCTGCGCCGGGCCTCGGAGGCCTCGCTCCTGACGCAGTGCGCGGCCTTCGAGGAGGGGAGCGCCGACGCGATGCGCGACCTCGCGCGCGCCTATATTCACGACGGCGGCGATCAGCTCACGACCGATGGCCTCGATCGGCGCACGACCGCCGGACGTCAAGCCGATCGCGTGGAGGTCGCCGCTCGGCTTGAGCGTGCCTCCGCCCTGTCGCGCGCCATCCGGGATACGCTGACTCCGCCGGTTCGCGAGTCGATCAGCGCAGACCCGCTGGCCGCGGCGCGGCTCGAGGCGCTCGACGCGACGTGCTATCGGATCCAACTGACACGTAACGTGCATAACGTGGACGTCGCGGGCGTGCGTGCCCTTCGTTCCGCACGAATGGTAAAATTGCTTCGGCTCGCGGGGCACGCTCCGATTCCGGAGCCGATTGACTTTGATGACGACACGCACACTGGCGGACGGGGATACTGACATGGAGACGACCCACTGGGGAGGGCCGGGCGAAGACTACCGCCTGAGCAAGATCAGCGCTGCTGCCATCAGTGAGGACAACGGCATCGGCGCGCCCGCCCCCGACGACGCCGCCCCCGTGTGGCAGCCGCCCAAGGCGATTCACTCGTTCCCATGGTTCGAGATGGTCATGACCGTCATCGGTGTCCTCGGTGTCATCGGCCTGACCCTGTACATGCTGACCCCCGAGGCCACGGGATACTTTGCGCTCGTCAAGACGACACTGCTGGCTCTCATCCCGCTGGTGATCGTCGTCGGGTTCCTCATCCGCATCGACCGCTGGGAACCCGAGCCCTGGAAGACGAAGATCTCGGTGTTCCTGTGGGGCGCCGGCGTTGCAACTCTGTCGGCCGGCATCCTCAACACCGCGCTGCATCACAACATCGCCTACTCGACCGGCGACGCGCAGGGGGCTTCCGCCCTGTCCGCGACCTTCGTCGCCCCGCTCGTCGAAGAGACGCTCAAGGGCGTCGTCGTGCTCATTGTGGTCCTCGTGCGGCGCACCAACATTAACTCCGTCCTGGACGGCGTCGTGTACGCCGGATTCTCGGCCGCTGGATTCATGTTCACCGAGGATATCCTCTACTTCCTGCGTGGCGAGGCCGAGGGCACGACCAACCTCATCGTCCTCGTCGTCATGCGCGGTATCTTCAGCCCCTTCCTGCACGTCATGGCCACGTCCATGACGGGTATCGGGCTGGCGCTGGCACTTCTCAAGTTCAAGCGCGGATGGTCCAAGGCGGGAATCGTCGCCGTGTTCTGGGTGTGCGCTATGGGGATCCACTTCCTGTGGAACGGCAGCGCCTCCTACGGGGGTGGCTGGTTCCTGGTCCTCTACGCTGTTGTTCAGGTGCCCGCGTTCATCGTGTGGTCCGTCCTGCTGCTGCGCGCGACACGCAAGGAAGCGGAGAAGATCCGCACCGGCCTGGTTCCCTACGTGCGTACCGGCTGGGTCTTGCCCGGCGAGGTCACGATGGCCACCGACAAGCGTTCCCGCAAGGCAGCCCTGAAGTGGGCGGCCCGTGGCGGTCGCGACGCCAAGAAAGCGATGCGTTCCTTCCTGGCCAACCTCGCCTCCCTCGGCCTCGACCAGCGCCTCATGGCCAAGCACGGGCCCGATCCCGCCCGCATCGAGAACGATCGACAGATGCTCACCGAGGCCGCCGACAACAGGCGTGAATTCCTGCGCCTAACCTCCATCGCCGAGCAGCAGCACGACGTCTCGAAGGCCGTCTCCTCGCGCGCCCGGGCAGCCTGAAAGCAGAAAGAACAACAGTGACCTACAATCCCCAGTTCCCCGGTCCGGCTCCCACGGGGCGCGCGATTCCCCCGCAGGGCAACGCAGGAGCCAACACTGTGCCCGCCCCCGGGGCAGGCCAAGTCCCGCAGCCGATGGCGGGCGCGACCCCTCCTGCTTCGGGCTCCAGGGCGCCTCAGGTTCCGGTTCCGGCCCCGAGCGCGTCGGCTCAGTCCATGTCCCGCTACGGTGGCCAGGCCGTGCCCGCCCCGATGCAGGGCCAGGTCCCGCAACCGACGCAGGGCACGACGCCTCCCGCGCGCGTTCCCATGGGACAGCAGGCGTCGCCCCAGTTTGGACAGGGCGCGCCCACCCGGGCCTCGGCGCAGTTCGGAGCCCCGAGCGCGCCCGACCAGGCGCCCCGCGCCGCGGGCAACCCCTTCGCGCCCCCGGGACAGTCCGCGTCTGAGCCTGGCACCCCCCAGGCCTCGTCGGCTTCCCGCGCATCTGCGCCGGGCGCCCCTGCACCCGGTCAGTTCACCCCCGGATTCCGCTCCTTCGTGCGCTCGGGTCCCTCCATGCCCGGCCCCGGCACGGCCCAATATCCGCAGGCCGCACCGCAGGCAGCCCAGGTGTGGGTCATGCCCGAGCCTGAGAGGAAGCCTCTCCCCGTCTTCGAAGGGGTCACCATCGGCGCGGGCGCCGCGATGATGCTTCTCGGCATCTTAGGAGCGATTCTTGTCGCTGGGCCTTTGTACGGCATGTTCTTCGCGTTCATGTGCCTCTTTCCGCTGTCGATCGTCATCTCCTTCCTGCTCTTCGTGGACCGCTTCGAGCCCGAGCCCTGGTGGACGAAGATCGCCGCATTCCTGTGGGGCGGGGGCGTCGCCATTTTCTTCGCTGGAATGTCCAACGACCTCGCGAAGCTTGTTTTTTCCGCAGCAACGGATAACCCCGCGGCCGGCGAGGTCTTCGCGGTCGTCGTCGGGGCCCCCCTAGGCGAGGAATTCCTCAAGGCGCTCGGCGTCATCGCCATCGTTCTCCTGCGCCGAAACAACATCTCATCCCCCCTCGATGGCCTGCTCTACGGTGGCCTGTCCGCTGCCGGCTTCCTCGTCGTCGAAGACTTCGGGTACTTCGTGGACGCGGCGGTCGACGGTACCTTCTGGACCACCTTCTTCGTGCGCGTCTTCATGGGCGTGTTCGGTCACGTCATGTACACGTCCCTGACGGGCTGGGCGATCGGCTGGGCCGTCACCCGGACGAAGTCGATCGGTCTCGGATGCGGCGCGATCACGCTCGGATACCTCCTGGGCGTCACCCTCCACGGCGTGTGGAACGGCTCCGGCTACATCGTCTCCTCAGAGGAGGCCTGGTACCTCCTGTACGCCTGCCTGCAGATCCCCCTCTTCATCGGCTGGCTGTGCTTCGTCGGCTTCGCCATGAAGCGCGAGCGCCGAGACGCCGCCGCGGGCCTCATGCCCTACGTCCAACAGGGCTGGATCATCCCCAGCGAGGTCCAGATGGTGTGCGATCCCGCCTCGCGTCGCACCGCCCTGAACTGGGCAGCGCGCGGTGGCCCTGCCTCGAAGAAGGCGATGAAGCAGTTCATCTACGCGCTGGCCACCCTCGGCCTCGACCAGGTCGTCATGAACGTGCGGGGCCCCGAACCCAAGCGCCTGGAGGCCACGCGCGAGGCCACGAAGGAAGCAACCGAGCAGCGCGCCATCTTCATGCGACTCACGGGTGCACGTGTTGTCTGAATCATCGATGCTCATGGCCCACTCAACGCCTCCTCACAGGGCGGACACAGGAAAGCGGGCCATGATGCTACCGACAGAAAGGACATAGACGTGACTCACACACACCCTGCCCGTCGATCAACGACGGCACTCACCGTGAGCTCGATCGTATTGATCATCCTGAGCATCCCGGCACTTGCCTACGAAGTGCGTGGCGCGATCGACGGTGCCACCAACTCAACGGCGGCACTCGCCGTGGGCGCCTCGTGCGTGAGCGCCCTTGTCGGTCTCGTTTTCTTGGCGTGGTTGGCGCGATTCACCCCGTCGATCCTCTCGTGGATCGCCGCCTTCACGTGGGGCACCGGTGGTGCGCTCATCATCGCGGGCATCGGAAATGGCGTGACCGATGCGGCCATCGAGACGAGCATCTCAGGTGCCCAGACGGCCGATGTCGTGACGTCGGTTGTGACAGGACCACTTATCGAGGAGACCGCGAAGGTGATCGGCGCGCTCATCCTCATCCTTGCAGCTCGCAAGGTGTTGCAGCGCCCCGCCCAGGGCGCGGTCCTGGGCGGCCTCGTGGGACTCGGCTTCGCGTGGGGCGAGGACATCGGCTACTACGTGAGCGCCCTCGACGATGGCATGGGCGGCCTGTGGGAATCGTTCCTGGCTCGCGCCCTCCTCGGTGCCTTCGGGCACGCCATCTTCACGGGCGTCTTCGGATTCGCGCTGTGCTGGGCGATCCTGCGCGCGAAGAGTGTCTTCGTCGGGATCGCCGCGGGCCTCGGCGGTTTCGCGGGAGCCTTGCTCCTGCACGCGCAGGCCAACGGCGTCGGCTTCCTGGCGCCCGAGGACTCCTGGAACCTCACCTACGGAGCGATCGAGGTTCCGATTCTCGCTGTCAGTGTCGCGCTCCTCGTGTGGGGGATGCGCCGCCGCCGGGCTACCCTGGAGGCATGAGCGCACTCGACTGGCCGCTGGACGCGGACGGCTACCCCCACCGGGAGGCCGCCCGCGTCCTCCTGTTCGACGACACAGGCAGGGTGCTCCTGGCAATGGGGCACGACGAGGACCAGCCGGAACGGTCCTGGTGGTTCACGATCGGAGGCGGCATCGAGGCGGGGGAGGACCCTCGCGCGGCCGCCGTGCGCGAGGTCTACGAGGAAACGGGCCTGCGCCTGTGCCCCGATGACCTGGTCGGTCCCGTCCTGTATCGCACCGCCGAATTCGATTTCCTGGCGCTCACCGCGCGCCAGGACGAGTGGTTTTTCATCGCCCGGGCCCCCTCCACTGCGCTGAGCAGGGACGGGTGGACCGAGCTCGAACGCTCCGTCATCGACACCCAACGCTGGTGGGACATCGACGAAGCCTCGGCAACCATCGACGGGGAGATCTATCCCGCGCAGATCCTGAGGTACGCCAGGGCGTGGAAAGATGGCTGGGACGGAAAGCTCATCGAGCTGACCGACACCCGCGAACCGTAAAACGCTAGGCCAGGGACAGGCCCAGCGGCGCGATCGCCAGGGACAGATCCGGCACGTTGAGCTGGACCGTCACCTGCTCGCGCACCGCGGGCTTCGCGCAGAAAGCGATACCGACCCCGGCCTCGTTCATCATGGGGATGTCGTTGGCTCCGTCCCCGATCGCGACCGTGCGCTCCATCGGCACCCCCAGGGACGAGGCCCACTGGCGCAGGCACTCGACCTTGACCTGTGAGGTCACGATGCGCCCGAGGACTCGGCCCGTGAGCGCGCCGTCGACCACCTCCAGGCGGTTGGCCGCGTAATAGTCGATGCCCAGGGAGGCCGCCAGGGGGGCGACGACCTCCTCGAAGCCCCCGGAGACGACCCCGAATCGACCCCCGGCCGCGTGCACGGCGTCGATCAGCTTGCGCGCGCCCGGCGTCGGCGTGATCGAGGTGAGGACGTCGGCGAAAACGGAGGCGGACACTCCCGCGAGGGTTGCGACCCTCTCACGCAGGGACTCGGCGAAATCAAGCTCGCCGTTCATCGCGCGCGAGGTAATCTCGGCGACCCGTTGGCGCGTGCCCGCGGCCTCGGCCAGTTCCTCGATCACCTCCTGGCTGATGAGCGTCGAATCGACGTCGGTGACGACGAGGCCGGGTGCCCCGCTAGCAAATAGCAGCGGTGCACCCGGCTCATCGATACGGTGAGTGGAGCTCACTTGGTGACGACCGTGCCCTTGGGAACGACCGTGATGCCCGACTCGGTAACCGTGAAGCCGCGCTCGATATCGTACTCGTGATTGACGCCGACCTCGGCGCCTTCCTCAACGACGACGTTCTTATCCAGAATCGTCTTCACGACCCGGGCCGAGCGGCCGATGCGACAGCCGTGCATAACGACCGAATCCTCGATCTTCGCCCACGAATGGACGTAGGTATTCGGGGACAGGACCGAGCGCACGACCTCACCGCCGGAGACAATCACGCCGGGGGAGACGAACGAGTCGATCGCGTGACCCAGACGATCCTGGTCGCCATAGACGAACTTGGCGGGCGGCAGCGAGCCATCGATCATCGTCATCGTCGGCCACTCACGGTTGTACAGGTTGAACACCGGGTGCACCGAGATAAGGTCCATGTTCGCCTCGTAGTAGGCGTCCAGCGTACCAACGTCGCGCCAGTAATCGCGGTCGCGGTCGGTCGAACCCGGCACGTCGTTGTCCTGGAAGTCGTAGACGCCGCACTCGCCGCGCTCGACGAACCACGGGATGATGTTGCCACCCATGTCGTGCTTCGAATCGGGGTTGTTGGCGTCCTCACGCAGAGCGTTGACCAGGTCCTTCGTGGTGAAGACGTAGTTGCCCATCGACGCCAGGACCTTGGTGGGATCGTCCGGCAGGCCCTCTGCGTGCTGAGGCTTCTCCAGGAAGTTCTTCACGACGCCGCCCTCGCCGTCGATGACACCCAGGGCGGGGGCGAGCTCGATCGGCTGACGGATACCGGCGACCGTGGCCGGCAGGCCCGACTTGATGTGGTGGTCGACCATCTGCGAGAAGTCCATGCGGTAGATGTTGTCCGCACCGATGATGACGATGTACTCGGGCGCCTCGTCGTCGACGATGTTGAGAGACTGGTAGATCGCGTCCGCGCTGCCCAGGTACCAGTGCGGCCCGCGACGCTGCTGAGCCGGAACAGGCGCAATGAAGTTGCCGAGCAGGGGAGAAGTGTACCAAGTCTTCGTCACGTGGCGGTCAAGCGAGTGAGACTTGTACTGGGTCAGCACGACGATCTTGAGGTATCCGGAGTTCACGATATTCGACAGAGCGAAATCGATCAGACGGAAATGACCTCCAAACGGAACGGCAGGCTTCGCGCGATCCGCCGTCAGCGGCATCAGACGCTTACCTTCACCGCCCGCAAGAACAATCGCTAGAACGTGGTTCTTTGCCATACGGCACCTCTTCGTTGGTCGTTTTGGGCGCGCACCGGTGCAGGCCCGTGGGTGTAGTCACACTGTATTACAAATGTCCATCGATTGCTGCACCGTCTCGTTTCGGTTTCGATGCCCGTGATTTCGGATACTATGTGTTACACGCGTCGCCACTGTCGGAAGGACCACATCATGCGCGTTGATCTGCTCACCCGCGAATACCCGCCCCACGTCTACGGCGGAGCCGGTGTCCATGTTCTCGAGTTGGCCAAGGTGCTGCGCGGCCTCGTCGATGACCTGCGAGTGCAGGCCTTCGATGGCCCCCGCGAGCCCGGAACTGACGGAGCCGATCCGGGGGTGACCGGTCACTCGGACCTGCCCCAGCTTGAGGGGGCGAACGCAGCGCTGCGTACCCTCGGTGTCGACCTCGAGATTGCCGCCGCGTGTGAGGGCTCGGACCTGGTGCACTCGCACACCTGGTACGCCAACTTCGCGGGCCACGTGGCCTCGCTCCTTGGCGACATCCCCCACGTCATCTCCGCCCACTCGCTGGAGCCGCTGCGCCCGTGGAAGGCCGAGCAGCTCGGCGGCGGCTACCGCCTGTCCTCCTACGTGGAGAAGACTGCCTACGAGGCCGCCAGTGCCATCGTCGCCGTCTCCAACGGCATGCGAGAGGACATCCTGCGCTGCTACCCGAGCATCGACCCCGAGCGCGTCCACGTGATCCACAACGGCATCGACCTGAACAAGTGGCACGCGCCGACGGGCGAGGCCGGGGATGAGCTGCGCGAGCGCGTCCTGGCGGAGCACGGCATCGATCCGACGCGTCGGACGGTGGTCTTCGTCGGCCGCATCACCCGACAGAAGGGCCTGCCCTACTTCCTGCGCGCTGCCCGCCTGCTGCCCGACGACGTCCAGCTGGTCCTGTGCGCGGGCGCCCCGGACACCCCCGAGATTGCCGCCGAGGTCGAGGGCCTCGTCGCCGACCTGCGCGCGACCCGCTCCGGCGTCGTGCTCATCTCCGAGATGCTCCCGCAGCCAGAGGTCGCCGCGATCCTCTCCGCCGCCCAGGTCTTTATCACCCCTTCGGTCTACGAGCCCCTCGGCATCGTCAACCTGGAGGCGATGGCGCTCGGCCTTCCCGTCGTCGGCACGGCGACCGGCGGCATCCCCGACGTGATTGTCGACGGCGAGACGGGCTACCTCGTGCCGATCGAGCAGATGCAGGACGGCACGGGAACCCCGCTGGACCCCGAGACCTTCCAGCACGACATGGCGGATCGCCTTATTCGTGTCCTGGACGACCCGGAGCTGGGTCGTCGCATGGGCGAGGCCGGCCTCGTGCGTGCGCGCGAGCACTTCTCGTGGGAAGCCATCGGCGTGAAGACCGCCGACCTGTACCGCTCGCTCGTCTAGGGCGCGCGCGGTGTCCAACACGACTAGGCTTGATGCATGACTTACGTCCTGAATCTTTCTCACGTGTCCCTCCAGCGAGGAGACACGCAGGTCCTGTCCGACGTCTCGTGGTCGACGCGTCCGCGCCAGCACTGGGTCATCGTCGGTCCCAACGGCGCGGGTAAGACGACGCTGGCGCGCGTCGCCTCGGGCCGCATCACTCCCGATAGCGGCGAGGTGACGGTGTCGGAGACGGATCTCGCCCACGCGGATCCGGCCGATGTCGCGACGCGCGTCGGGCTGGCCTCGGCTGCCGTGGCGGCGAAGATCGTCCCCACGCAGTCGGTGTTGGACACCGTGCGCAGCGCCGCCTGGGGCGTCGCTGTCGCTCACGACGAGGAATACGAAGAGGTCGACGATGAGCGCGCGAACGCGCTCATGGAGATCTTCGGTGTCGCCCACCTGGCTCAGCGCGAATTCGCCACCCTGTCCGAGGGCGAGGCGCAGCGCGTCCTTCTGGCGCGCGCGCTCATGACCGACCCCGAGGTGCTCGTCCTCGACGAACCCACCTCCGGCCTCGACCTGGGGGCGCGCGAGCTCCTCATCGGAGCGCTCTCCGAGATCATGAAGGGCTCGAAGTCTCCTCAGATCATCCTGGTGACCCACCAGATCGAAGAGATTCCCGACGGCGCGACCCACTGCGCGATCATGTCGCACGGGACCATCGCCCATCAGGGGCCCATCGAGGACGTGCTGACGGGCGTCAACCTGTCCGAGGTCTACGGCATGCCCCTGCTCGCCGGGCGCACGGACGGGCGCTGGTGGGCGCGCGGCGTCACCGAATAGAGCAGTAAGGGAACGAAACCATGTGGTGGGTATGGATCCTTGCCGCCCTCGTGTGCGGCATCATCGAGGTCATGAGCGTCAGCTTCGTGTTCCTCATGTTCGCGATCGGCGCCTTGGCGGCCGGCATCGCAGGTGCCCTGGGCGCCAGCGTGACGATTCAGGTGATCGTCTTCGTCGTCGTGACGGTGGCGCTTCTGGCCGGTCTACGTCCCTTCCTGAAGGGGCGTATCGATCGATCTGCGGGTGACGTGCGCACGAACACCGACGCACTGATCGGTAAGACCGGGTACGTCACCGAGGTCGTGGGCGAGCGACACGGACGCATCCAGTTTTCGGGCGGCGAGTGGAGCGCGCGCACCGAGGGCGCGTCTATCCCGGTGGGAGCCGAGGTGCGCGTCGATCGCATTGACGGCGCGACCGCCGTCGTGAGCGCCGTCGAGCCCACGCAGCTCGCCCCCACGCACCCCTATGCCGGCCCCGCGTCCTGAGTCGCGCCCCATTTGTTTGATAAGAAAGGAAAGACGGTATGAGATCCGCTGACCTCATCGGCAACATTGCCCTGGTCGTTATCTTTGCCCTCATCGTTTTCGTCGTGGTCTCGCTGGTCCGCGCGGTGCGCATTGTCCCGCAGTCGCAAGCCTACGTTGTTGAGCGCCTCGGACGATACCAGGCGGTCATGCGAGGTGGCTTCCACCTGTTGGTTCCCTTCGTGGACCGCGTCGCCGCCCGCATCGACCTGCGTGAGCAGGTCGCGAACTTCCCGCCCCAGCCGGTCATCACGGCCGACCAGGCGATGGTCTCGATCGACTCGGTGATCTACTTCCAGATCACCGATCCGCGCAACGCGACCTACGAAGTCGCGAATTTCCTGCAGGCGATCGAGCAGTTGACCGCGACCACGCTGCGTAACCTGATCGGTTCCCTCGACCTCGAGCAGACGCAGACCTCGCGCGAGTCCATCAACAAGCAGCTGCGCGGCGTCCTCGATGAGGCGACGGGCCCGTGGGGCATCCGCGTGACCCGCGTCGAGCTCAAGTCGATCGAGCCGCCGCCGCGAGTCCTGGCCGCCATGGAGCAGCAGATCACCGCCGAGCGCACCAAGCGCGCCACGATTCTGACCGCCGAGGCCGAGCGTGAGGCGCAGATCAAGAAGGCCGAGGGTGCTAAGCAAGCCGCCGTTCTGGCCGCTTCCGCCCAGCAGGAGGCTCAGGTGCTGCAGGCCAAGGGTCAGAAGGAAGCCCTGATCCTGCAGGCAGAGGGTGCCCGCCAAGCGCAGATCCTGCGCGCTCAGGGTGAGTCCGAGGCCATTCAGACGGTCTTTGCCGCGATCAACGCTGGCAAGGCCACGCCCGAGCTGCTCTCCTACAAGTACCTCGAGATGCTGCCGAAGATCGCCGACGGACAGGCGTCCAAGCTGTGGATGCTTCCCTCCGATCTCACCGGCGCACTGGAGTCCATCTCGAAGGGTTTCAACCTGGGCAAGTAGACTGGACCCTATGCCGGGCCGACCGCAGTCCCTGCGGTCGGCCCGTCGTCTATTCAACGGGAGGTCAACGGTGGATTCGCACCAGGAGCATGTGCTGCGCGAGGTCGCGCAGAAGAATATCCGTTTCATTCGGCTGTGGTTCACGGACGTCGCGGGCGTCCTGAAGTCGATTTCTATCGATCCGGGTGAGCTCGAGGATGCGTTCAGCGAGGGGATTGGCTTCGACGGCTCGGCCGTCGAGGGCCTGACCCGCGTGTTTGAGTCGGACATGCTGCTGATGCCGGATGCCTCGACGTTCCAGCTGCTGCCGTGGCGCCCGCAGGAGGAGCCCGTGGCGCGCATGTTCTGCGACGTGCTCATGCCGGACGGGCGTCCCGCCCCCTCAGACCCTCGCGGTGTCCTGGAGCGCACGGTCGAGCGCGCTGCGGACGCGGGATTCCGCGTCATGATGCATCCCGAGATTGAGTTCTATCTCCTGCGTCAGCCTGTGACCCCCGAGCGCATGGTGCCCGTGGATCAGGCGGGCTACTTCGATCACGTGGCGCGTGGGGACTCGAACGATTTCCGGCGCCGCGCGGTGCGCATGCTGGAGGACATGGGTATCCCCGTGGAGTTTTCGCACCACGAGGGTGGGCCCGGCCAAAACGAAATTGATCTGCGCGCCGTGGATCCGGTGCGTGCGGCCGATAACATTATGACGGCCCGCACGGTCATTGAGGAGGTGGCGCTGCGCGAGGAGCTGGTCGCTACCTTCATGCCCAAGCCGTTCATCGAGCACCCGGGATCGGGCATGCATACGCATCTGTCGCTCTTCGAGGGCGAGGAGAACGCGTTCTTTTCCCCGTCGGGCCAGTACCGTCTGTCCACGACGGGGCGGCGTTTCATCGCGGGGCTCCTCGCCCACGCGGGGGACATGGCTGCGATCACGAACCAGCACGTGAACTCGTACAAGCGCCTGTGGGGCGGGGGAGAGGCACCCTCCTACGTGTGCTGGGGACACTTGAACCGCTCGGCTCTCGTGCGCGTCCCCCTGTACAAGCCGAAGAAGAGCGGATCCGCGCGCATCGAGTACCGCGCCCCCGATCCGAGCGCGAACCCGTATCTGGCCTTCGCCGTCATGATCGCGGCGGGCTTGGACGGCATCGAGAAGAAGATGGAGCTCATGCCTGAGGCGGAGGACAACGTGTGGGATCTGTCCGATCGCGAGCGGCAGGTGATGGGCATCCACGCCCTGCCCGCCTCCTTGTCGGACGCTGTGCGGGCAATGAAGGGGTCGGAGCTGGTTGCCTCCACCCTCGGCGAGCAGGTATTCGACTACGTCATCCGTAACAAACGCAAGGAGTGGACCGAGTACCGCCAGCAGATCACCCGCCAGGAGATCGAGCAATTCTTGAAGGTCGTCCCGCGGTGACCCCCGAGGAGCTGCGGGTCGCGGGTTTCCTGGACGCGCGCCGCGCCCAGGCCTTCCTTGAGGAGCTTCCGCGGGGCGAGTCGTGGGTTGCGGATCTGAGCGCGTCGGCCGACCCGGATCAGGCACTGCTGCAGGCGGTGCGACTGAGGGAGGCGGATGCGGGTCTCGTCGAGACGCTCAGCACGGACGAGCATGCCCGGCGGCGCGTGTGCGCGGTCCTGGGCGCCAGCCAGTGGCTGGGAGACTACGTGATCGCGCAGCCCTCGCGCGCGGCGGCGATGAACGAGAAGCCGGGCGAGCCGCGCGACGTCTTGTACGAGGCCGTGGGAGCCCACAGCGTCGGCGGCGGTGCGTGGGTGGCCGCGCCGGAGGCCAGCGTCGACGACTTGCGCGCCGCCTACCGCCGGGTGCTGCTGCACCTGGCGGCCGACGACCTGACGAGCGCATCCCCCGAGGACATGATGCCGATCGTGGGGGAGCGCATCGCTGCGTTGGTGGACGCCACCTTGGATGCAGCCCTGGCCCTGGCGCGCCGCGACGTCGACCCGGAGGCGCGGGTTCCCTTCGCGATTATCGCGATGGGCAAGACGGGCGCGCGCGAACTCAACTACATCTCCGACGTGGACGTCGTCTACGTTGCTGAGGCCGGGGCTGACGGGGACGAACGAAGCGCCCTGGAGATCGCGACCCGTCTGGCTTCAGCCACGGCCTCGGCCTGTTCGGGCCCGGGAAGCGAGGCGCCGCTGTGGACCGTGGACGCGAACCTGCGTCCCGAGGGGCGCAACGGCGTCCTCGTGCGCACGATCGAGTCCTACCGCCAGTACTGGGACAAGTGGGCCCAGACCTGGGAGTTTCAGGCGCTGCTCAAAGCGCGAGCGTGCGCGGGCGACCCCCGCCTGGGCATGGCCTTCGAGGAAGCCGCCCAGCCCTACGTGTGGAGCGCCTCGGCGCGCGAGGGCTTCGTCGAGGCCGCGCGCGCGATGCGTCGGCGCGTCGAGGACAACATTTCGCGCTCCTACGCCTCGCGTGAGCTCAAGCTTGGGCGCGGCGGTCTGCGCGACGTGGAGTTCACCGTCCAGCTCCTCCAGCTGGTGCACGGGCGCACCGATGTGTTCTTGCGGGTGCGTTCCACCCTGGAGGCGATCGAGGCGCTGCGCGAGGGAGGATACATCGCCCGTTCGGACGGCGACCGGTTGGCGTCGTGCTACCGATTCCTGCGCGCCGTCGAGCATCGCACGCAGCTGCCGCGCATGCGCCGCAACCACCTGATTCCCGACAAGGACCGGGAGCTGCGCGTGCTGGGGCGCGCGATGGATCCGGCGCGCTACCCGGACGCGGACTCGATCCGCGCGGCGATCGACGAGGTGCGCGCCAGCGTGCGTGCCCTGCATGAGGACGTGTTCTATCGGCCGATCGTCGCGGCCACCGCGCAGCTTCGCGAGGACGAGACGTCCCTGCACGCAGAGGGGGCGCGCGACCGGTTGGCGGCCATCGGCTACCGCGACCCGGCGGGCGCTCTCACGCACATTGCCGCGCTCACTCAGGGGACGAGCCGGCGCGCCGCCATCCAGCGCCACCTCCTGCCCGTCTTCATCTCATGGCTGGCCGGTGGCGCGGACCCCGACATGGGGCTGCTCAACTTCCGCGTCCTCTCTGAGGACATCGGGGACTCTCACTGGTACCTGGCGCTCCTGCGCGACTCGGGGGTGGCGGCCCGCAGGCTCATGACGATGCTGCCGAACTCTCGGTGGATCGCCGAGGCCCTCGCCAAGCGTCCCGAGGCAGTGGCGTGGCTCGACGATGATGCTGAGCTGGCACCGCGTGAGCCGCACCGGTTGGTCCGAGAAGTCGCCGCCCTCATCGACCGTCATGACGACGCGATGGAGGCCGCCGCTCGGGTCCGCGCTGTGCGTACCCGCGAGCTGACGCGTTGCGCGATGAGGGACCTGCTGGGCGGCGTCGATCCTCGCGGAAACGCGATCGCGGACGCGACGGACGCCGCCCTGCTCGGTGCGCTGGCGATTGCCCGGCGCGAGGAAGCCGAGCGGTGGGGCGAGGAACGGGCCTCTGTCGTATTCGTCGCGATGGGCCGCTACGGCGGACGCGAGTGCTCCTACGCCTCCGATGCGGACGTCATCGCCCTGCACGAGCCCGTGGGTGGTGCCTCCGACGCCGAGGCGGCTGCCAGCGCCACCGCGATCGTCAACCGCGTGAAGAATCTGCTCGGCTCGGCGACCAGCCAACTCGGCATCGTCGTCGACCTCGACCTGCGCCCCGAGGGCAAGAACGGCCCGATGAGCCGCACGATCACCTCGCACGAGGAGTACGCGCAGCGCTGGGCCTCCACGTGGGAGCGCCAGGCGGCCGTGCGCGCCCGGCCCATCGGAGACGGTGAGCTGGCGCAGGCTGCCAGGTCTCTTTTTGAGTCCATGGCGTACCGGGAGGTGAGCGAGGCCGAGGTGCGCGACATCCGCCTGCTCAAGGCCCGCATGGAAAACGAGCGCCTGCCGCGCGGCACGGAGCCCGCCCGCCACGTCAAGCTCGGCCCCGGTGGCCTCACCGACGTCGAGTGGACGATCCAGCTCATCCAGATGCGCCACGGGCGCGAGGTCGAAGCCCTGCGCACGTCGTCGACGACCGACGCGATTGCGGCCGCCCGCGACGCCGGGCTGCTGGGGGCGCCCGACGCCGAGATTCTTTTGAACGCCTGGGACCTGGCCACGCGCATCCGCGCCGGCAACACATTGGCGACCGGGCGCATGAGCGGTGTGAAGCTTGACGTTGTGCCTCGTGACAGCGCCGAGCTGGGGGCGCTTGCCGCTATCCTCGGGTACGGGAGCGGCGGGCTGACCGCCCTCGAAGAAGACTGGTTGCGCGCGGCACGACAGGCGCGCGACGTGATGGAACGAACATTCTGGGAGCAGCAGTGAAGATTGTGCTGGTACGGCACGGACAGACCCCCGCCAACCGACTGGGGGCCCTTGACACGGTCCGCCCCGGCCTCGGCCTGACCGAGGAGGGCCTGGCGCAGGCGCGCCGCCTCGCGGATCGCTGGGAGGGCGAGGTCGCGGCCCCTCCCACGCTCATCGCCCTGTCCGGCCTGCACCGCACGCGCCTGACGGCCGCGCCGCTGGCCGCTCGTTACGGGCTCACGCCGCTCGTGTGCCCGGGAATCCGCGAGCTGCGCTCGGGCGACCTGGAGATGGCCTCAGACCCCGCCTCTCAGATGGAGTACGTGCGCACGACCCTGTCGTGGTGCGCGGGGGACCTGGATAACCGGATGCCGGGCGGGGAGAGCGGGCGCGAGGCCCTGGCCCGCTCCCTGGAGACCGTGCGCCGCGTGGGACTGGCCGCCCGCGAACAGGCGGGGGAGGACGCCGTCGCGGTGTTCGTCATCCACGGCGCGCTCACGCGCCTGCTGGCCACATGGCTGTCGGCCGACATTGACGAGGCCCTCGTGTCGAAGCACTTCATGTCGAACGCGGGCACGACCACCTTCGAGTGGGCTCCCGGCTTCGCCCCGGCCTCGGCCTCCGAGCTGGCCAAGGGCCTGCACGCCCTGACCTGGAACGACCGTCCCCTCGATCAGTGGGCCTGAGCGGCCTCGGCGCCTGATTCCTCGCCGCCGGATTCCTCGGAGGGGGTTACGAACTCTGAGACCTCGTAGAGGTCTGTATGAGAACTGATACCGGTTGATCCGTTTGTTGTCGTCAAACCGTCAGTCGAGGTACCCTGAGCTTGTGGTCAGTGTCATGTAAGACACCACAACGAGGAGGTACGCCGATGTCCCGTTCCCTGCCACTGGTCGTCGTCATTCCCGGTATCGGGGGAAGTAAACTCGCGGATGCGTCTGGCACAATCGTCTATAGAGATGGTTTGGGTCCTCTCCTCAGCGTGGTGCGAGATCCGAGCGTGCTCGATCCGAACAACGAGCTGCGCCCGGTCGGACTCATCGGGCACTGTTCGGTGATATGTTGGCAACTCATGACCGGCTACGACGGATTGCTGAACGGTATCAGCAAGGGACTGGGACTACCCCCTGACCGCGTCGTAACCGCCGGTGAGGAACTGGTCGACCCTGACGCGACCGTGGTCGCTTTTCCATACGATTTCCGCCGGTCGGTGGAACATATCGCCAATGATTTGGACCGTGTGGTGCGCGCGCGGGCGCAGGGACGGCGCGTAGTGCTCGTCGCGCACTCGATGGGCGGCCTGGTTGCCGCGTGGTGGTGGGCTTTCCTTAGCGAAGGTATCGATGTCGCTGAGATCATTACGCTAGGAACACCATATCGAGGTGCTGCGAAGGCTCTCAATGTCTTGGTTAATGGGATGCGCATCGGGCCATATGTGCCTCAGGCTGTTACTGACACGGTGAGGACATGGGATTCCGTCTTCGATCTGCTGCCCCACTACCAGGTTGTCGACGGGAATGATAAGTACCGGTACCCGTACGAATTGCCTTCCGGCATCACGTCGGCCATCACTGGGTTCTCAGGCAAAGCGCTCAACGCCTATCAGAAGAACCGATGTTTGCATGATGCGCTGGTCAATAAGGTTGCAGAGAGTGGGCGCAATCCCTTCACTGTCTACTACTCGCAGGGACACGCGACTCTGGGGCACGCCAGCATCGATACTCACTCGGATCAACTCGTGGTGGCCAAGGGAAACCCGCGAGCTTTCCACGCGAGCTGGGATGGTGGCGACGGGACGGTTCCGATGTTCTCGACAATTCCCCGCGTCGTGGAAAGAGATGTTTCCCGGTGGCGGCGACTGGCTGGCAAGCATCAAGACCTTGTGGAAGAGAAGTCGGTGTTTGGGCATGTGTCGGAGTATGCGCGGGATCGTTTGCCCGCTGCGGCCAGGGGGGCTCGCCGACATGACGTCGATGCATACCTGCAGCTCGATCTCGACGATGTCGTGCTCGCGGGCACTGACGCTGAGGTGAGGCTGCGCGTGGTAGACAAGGCTGGCAGTGTATTGGATGTGGGGAATGTCGGCGGCAACGTCGGCGGTAAACGGTTCCTGGCGAACCGCCGTGACGACGGGTGGTGGTCGGCTCAGCTTCCGGCGCTGGAGGAGGGCGTGCACTCGTTGATGTTGTCCGCGACGGGTGTGCCCAACGTCGATCGTCTTGTGTTGAAGACGCAGGTGGGGGCAGCTTCGTGAACGAGCGCAATCTGTGGGATTCAATCAACCACCCGATGGGGCTGGCGGATATGGTTCACGTCGGGTGGGTGCAGCGCTTGCTTCGTTCTGCGGATTGGATGGGTTTTCCTGGTCCTGAGCCTGACCTCGTCGCTCACGGACAGACGCGAGTGGGCCCTCATGCGAGGAGAATTTTTGAAAAGTTTGCGGAGCTAGGGATTGAATGGGTCTCTGAGCCGACGGATAGTGAGCCTGGCGCGCAGCGTATTCGGCCTGTCAATGAAGTGCTTGCTTTTAGGAAAGCGACGTGTATTGATCTGTGTGTGGCCTTTTGTTGCGCTGCGCTTGATGCCGGTATCTACCCGCTGATCTTGACGGTGACGGCTGACGGTGGGCAGCGGCGGCACGCGATCGTCTTGGTGCCCATGGAACGTCAATGGGTCATCGGGTGCGACGTCCTCATCGACGAGGGGTTCAGCCGTGAGTCGATGCTGCCTAATCGGGAAGACCTGAGAGCTCTCGTGGTCGGGTCCGCCGATGATCCCGGGGGTACGTGGCTGGCGATTGACGTACAGCAGGTCACTGAATCAGATGGCAATTGGAAAACTGCACTGTTTTTGGGCGCTGAGTATGTCCACGACTGGGAGTGGGACGTCTGTGTGGACGTTGGGGGGCTGCGCAGCCGTACCCCTGATCGTGTGCTTCCTCCCGGGGGGCACATCGAGAGGGTCTTGGCCCCTGCTTATGCCGAGCTGCCCGAGGATTTCACGCCCCTGCAGCTGATCAAGGCTCGGCACGGCGTCGTGCCGTACCAGCAACGCGCCGAGATGCGCCAGCTTCGCGCATGGGCGATGACAGTGCCGAGTGATAGTCGAACTGGGAGGAACGGACGGAATGCCGATATCTCCGTTGCCGTTGTGACGGGGGCTGGCGGTTCAGGTAAGACGCGTATGGCTGCGCAGCTGTGCGACGATCTGTCCAAGATCGGATGGTACACGGGGTTTTTGCCTTCGACGACCGAGGTGACGGATGAGGAGCTGGCTGCTCTCGCGGCGGTAACCACGGAGCTGTTGGTGGTGGTGGACTACGCCGAGGAAGCTCGGCGAGGTCTCATCGCACGGGTGGTTCGTAAGCTGCGGGCGAGGGAATCGGCGACCCGGATCGTGTTGACAGCGCGTGGCGCCGACGCGTGGTGGGAGGAGTTCCGCGAGGAGGCGGAGCAAGACGGAACCGTACTGAGTAACACGCTGTCACTGTCCATTCGGGGCAAGCAACAGGTGGAGAGGGATCCGTGGTTCTTCGGACGCATGTATCGCAGGGCGGTACAGCGTTTCTCCCATGATCTCAATGGTGTTGTTCCGACAGACGTTGAGGTTCCCGACTACCTGGGGGACACCGCTCTTGACGTGGTGTTGAGGGCCTGGCTTGCCGTGTGCGGCGACAATGATAGGGCTCAGGAGGCTATGCCGACCCGGGAAGAGCTCTACGACAAAGTACTGTCGATTGAGTTTGCTCGGTGGCGTAAGGAGCCGAAACTGGGAAGGATCAGCCGTGACCACCTGCGTCGTGCGGCTGCCACACTCAGCCTGCTAGCCCCGAAGCGGGACACAGATGAGATCGACGACGTCCTGAGCAGATTGCCAGAGTGGAGTCAGGAGCATCTGCTCCGCAGTCGTTTCGCAGAACTGCTTGTCCAATCCCTCTTGCGTGATGACGGTGCTGAGGCCGTGAGCCTGCGGCCCGATCCGGTTGCCGAACACCTCATCCTGGAGGTATTCGGAAAGAATCCGGACCTGCTGGATCGGGTGCTTCCACAGGGTCCGGTGCAGCTACCTGGCTTAGACGACCCCGATGCTGAGGACTCGGTTGTTACGCGTGCGCTTGAGATGGGCCAACAGGTGCGCAACGCGTGCGTGACCCTCACACGGGCCTCCTCTCTCGATAGAGAGGTGGCACTTCGCCTGGCCCGGCGTGCTCTCCGTGAGAGGCCATTCCTGTGGAAGGAGGCACTGGACGTCGCGCTCGCTCAGGGAGGACCGCTGGCACCCGCTCTCGAAGCGCTCATCGAATCAGGTGCGACCCTGCCACTCGGTGAGATTGATGATGCGATTCCTGCCGGGCACCCGGCGTTGGCAGGAGCTGCCTTGGCGGCGACCAGGCGCCTTGCGACTTCCGCTGAGCGGAGTCCGGAGGAACAGGCACACTGGGCCAATAACCTGTCCATTCGTCTGTCCGACGTTGGCGAGCGAGCAGCGGCGTTGGTGGCGGCCTGCGTGGCGGTGGAGCTGTATCGCGGGCTGGCTGAGGCTTCCCCGGCGGCCTACGCCCCCGACCTGGCAATGTCGTTGAATAACCTGGCGAATCGTTTGTCGGAGGTGGGGGAGCGGAATGAGGCGTTGGAGGCTGCCCGCGAGGCGGTGCGTTTGCGCCGAGCGCTCGCTGAGGCTTCCCCGGTGGCCTACACCCCGAACCTGGCTACGTCGTTGAATAACCTGGCGAATCGTTTGTCGGAGGTGGGGGAGCGGAATGAGGCGTTGGAGGCTGCCCGGGAGGCGGTGCGTTTGCGCCGAGCGCTCGCTGAGGCTTCCCCGGCAGCTTACACCCCCGACCTGGCAATGTCGTTGAATAACCTGGCGAATCGTTTCTCGGCGGTGGGAAATCGGAACGCGGCGTTGGAGGCGGCCCGCGAGGCAGTGGAGCTGTATCGCGGGCTGGCTGAGGCTTCCCCGGCGGCCTACACCCCGAACCTGGCTGCGTCGTTGACTAACCTGGCGAACATTTTGTCGGCGGTGGGGGAGCGGAATGAGGCGTTGGAGGCTGCCCGCGAGGCGGTGCGTTTGCGCCGAGTGCTGGCTGAGGCTTCCCCGGCGGCCTACACCCCGAACCTGGCTGCGTCGTTGAATAACCTGGCGAACATTTTGTCGGCGGTGGGGGAGCGGAATGAGGCGTTGGAGGCTGCCCGCGAGGCGGTGGAGCTGTATCGTGGGCTGGCTGAGGCTTCCCCGGCGGCCTACGCCCCCGACCTGGCTGCGTCGTTGAATAACCTGGCGAACATTTTGTCGGAGGTGGGGGAGCGGAATGAGGCGTTGGAGGCGGCTCGTGAGGCGGTGGAGCTGTATCGTGGGCTGGCTGAGGCTTCCCCGGTGGCCTACACCCCGCGCCTGGCTGGGTCGTTGACTAACCTGGCGATTCGTTTGTCGGAGGTGGGGGAGCGGAATGAGGCGTTGGAGGCGGCTCGTGAGGCGGTGGAGCTGTATCGTGGGCTGGCTGAGGCTTCCCCGGCGGCCTACACCCCGCGCCTGGCTGGGTCGTTGACTAACCTGGCGAACATTTTGTCGGAGGTGGGGGAGCGGAATGAGGCGTTGGAGGCGGCTCGTGAGGCGGTGGAGCTGTATCGTGGGCTGGCTGAGGCTTCCCCGGCGGCCTACGCCCCCGACCTGGCAATGTCGTTGACTAACCTGGCGAACATTTTGTCGGAGGTGGGGGAGCGGAATGAGGCGTTGGAGGCGGCTCGTGAGGCGGTGGAGCTGTATCGTGGGCTGGCTGAGGCTTCCCCGCAGGCCTACGCCCCCGACCTGGCTGGGTCGTTGAATAACCTGGCGAACATTTTGTCGGAGGTGGGGGAGCGGAATGAGGCGTTGGTGGCGGCTCGTGAGGCGGTGCGTTTGCGCCGAGTGCTGGCTGAGGCTTCCCCGGCGGCTTACGCCCCCGACCTGGCAATGTCGTTGAATAACCTGGCGGCCTTTTTGTCGGAGGTGGGGGAGCGGAATGAGGCGTTGGAGGCTGCCCGCGAGGCGGTGGAGCTGTATCGTGGGCTGGCTGAGGCTTCCCCGGCGGCCTACACCCCCGACCTGGCAATGTCGTTGACTAACCTGGCGAACATTTTGTCGGAGGTGGGGGAGCGGAATGAGGCGTTGGAGGCTGCCCGCGAGGCGGTGCGTTTGCGCCGAGCGCTGGCCGAGGCTTCCCCGGCAGCCTACACCCCCGACCTGGCAACGTCGTTGAATAACCTGGCGAACATTTTGTCGGAGATGGGAAAGCAGGATGAGGCGTTGGAGGCTGCCCGCGAGGCGGTGCGTTTGCGCCGAGTGCTGGCTGAGGCTTCCCCGGCAGCCTACACCCCGAACCTGGCAACGTCGTTGACTAACCTGGCGAACATTTTGTCGGAGGTGGGAAAGCAGGATGAGGCGTTGGAGGCTGCCCGCGAGGCGGTGCGTTTGCGCCGAGCGCTGTCCGAGGCTTCCCCGGCGGCCTACACCCCGAACCTGGCTGCGTCGTTGACTAACCTGGCGAACATTTTGTCGGAGGTGGGAAAGCAGGATGAGGCGTTGGAGGCTGCCCGCGAGGCGGTGGAGCTGTATCGCGGGCTGGCTGAGGCTTCCCCGCAGGCCTACACCCTGAACCTGGCAATGTTGTTGACTAACCTGGCGATTCGTTTGTCGGCGGTGGGGGAGCGGAATGAGGCGTTGGAGATCTTCGTTGAAGGCGTTGATTGCTTCTCGCCAGCTGTGCGTGCCCGCTTGCTGGTGGCTAGGGCCCACTGGCGTGACGACGGCGGAGAAGCGGGGGATGTCGTCGCGGCGGCCCGGGAAGCAGACTCCACTGATGATCCGGTGCTCCTGGGCCCGGTGCGCCGCATGATCGCCCGAGCGGTCACCGATGCGGGAATAACGGACACGGGTCTTCCCCGCTGGGCCATCGTCGACGCTGAGTCGGCGACTTCCAGGATTGAGGGATGGCTCGAGTGTAGCGATCTAGCGCAGCGGGCGGCTTTTCTCGAAGCGCAGTGGAGCTCGCCGTCGGCCTCGGAGAGAGCAACGCTGGCCGCCCTTGCCGAGCTGTACGTGGACCGTCCCCCTGTTGCCGAGCTCGCTGCCCTCGTGGAGCACATCGCTGACGAGGGTATACAGGCCGTCACAACCGATCTGCGGACCCATCACCGAGCTCGGCTGCTTGCGCGCGACTGGCGTGAGGCTCACGTGAACGGGAGAGGAGCAAGCTTCCTGCGCGAGCACACGAGGGGCAACCCCGATGCGTCGCGCGGCGAAGATCAGATCAGCGAGGGTGACAAGCAAGAGCCAGAGGAATGGGAGAAAGACCTAGGCGACCCCGACATGAGAACCCAAGTCCTCCAGGTGCTGGCGGCAACGCTCCCGGAGGCTGAGGCAGCCAGTATGGAGAGTGTTCTGACGCTTGCGGAACTCACGGATCCGAGAACCGCCTACGATGCGCACGGCAGCGACGAGGGCGCCGAAGACACGCTCAGAGAGCTGCTCGAGGCGCGCAATTGGCGGGCGATGGTCACCATCCTCGGAGTGCGCCCGTCCGTGGCGGAGTCGACCTACGGGCGTATCGCCCGTCTGCTGTCTGCAGCCGTCAACGACGAACCCGTACAGAGGCTGCGCGAACTCTACGAGCATGCGAACGCGGAGATGGACGCGATCCACCGCAGGCAGCTCCAGGCCCTGCTCGACAAGGCCCTCGGAACCGACCAAAGCCCGAAATCGTTTTTTGATCTTCTCCTTTGGGTCAAGGAGTAGGTGTGTAGGGGCCAGAGAGACACGATATTTTGTAGCGAACGGTTCAACAATCAAATGTATGTCGACGATTCTAAGGGGGACATCCTAATGAGAATCAATTTGTATGATGTCTTGTGTTTCTACCGAAACGTGTACACCTTGGTATTGCGTCATGAGTGATCGGTTTTTCTGGGATTCGGTCAAGTATCCGACGGGGTTGGTGGATATGGTTCACGTCGGGTGGGTGCAGCGCTTGCTCCGCGCTGCGCAGTGGAGCGGTTTCCCCGGTCCTGAGCCTGACCTCGTTGCTCACGGACAGACGCGAGTGGGCCCTCATGCGAGGAGAATTTTTGAAAAGTTTGCGGAGCTAGGGATTGAAAGGGTCTCAGAGCCGACGGATAGTGAGCCTGGCGCACAGCGGATTCGGCCCGTCAACGAGGTGCTTAAATTCGGCAAGGCGACGTGCGTGGATCTGTGTGTGGCCTTTTGTTGCGCTGCACTCGATGCCGGGATCTACCCGCTGATCTTGACGGTGACGGCTGACGGTGGGCAGCGGCGGCACGCGATCGTCGTGGTGCCGATAGAACGTCAGTGGGCCATGGGGTGCGACGTCCTCATCGACGAGGGGTTCAGCCGTGAGTCGATGCTGCCTAATCGGGAAGACCTGAGAGCTCTCATGGTCGAGTCCGCCGATGATCCCAGGGGTACGTGGCTGGCGATCGACGTCGAACAGGTGACAGAACCTGGGGCTGGGTGGGGCGTTGCGCTCTCCCGCGGTGCCGCCTATATCCGGGACTGGGACTGGGATGTATTAGTGGACATTGGGGGTCTGCGCAGTCGCATCCCTGATCGGGAGATTCCGCCCGGGGGGCACATTGACAAGGTGTTGATGCCAGCGCGCACTCCGTTACCTATAGATTTCACGCCTCTGCAGCTGATTCGGGCGCGGCATGCAATTGTTCCGTTTCAGGAAGGTCCTGAGATTCAGCAACTTCGAACCTGGGCCACGAGAATGCCGGAGGAAGCTGCGAGGCATGAGGGTGATGGTGATATCGCTGTTGCTGTGGTGACGGGGGCAGGGGGGACTGGGAAGACACGTATGGCAGTGCAGTTGTGCGAAGAACTTTCGGGAAAGGGTTGGTATACAGGTTTTTTGCCGTCGACGACGGAAATAACGGACGCGGAACTGTCGGCTCTAGTGGAGGTGGCAACGGAGCTGTTGGTTGTGGTGGACTACGCCGAGGAAGCTCGGCGAGGTCTCGTCGCACGGGTGGTTCGCGTGCTGCGGGCCAGGCAGTCGCCGACCCGGATCGTGTTGACAGCGCGTGGTACAGACCAATGGTGGGATGATTTTCGACGAAGGATGGTGCAAGATGGTAATGATATGAATAGAATTCTCAGGATATCAAACCTGGGGCAAACGCATCAAGATACAGATCCATGCGTGTTTACCAATCTTTACAAAAGAGCTGTTGAAAAGTTCTGTGAACATATGAAGGTGGATCTCCCCTCAAATGGTGTTGTGCCAAATGATCTTGGTGGCACAGCACTCGATGTTATCCTGCGAGCATGGCGTGCAGTGTGCAGTGAAAGAGTAGATAGTACAGCAATGCTATCGGATCAGAGTGAGCTTTATGAGAGTGTATTAGAGATAGAGTTTGCTCAGTGGCGCAAAGCTCCAATACTAGCGGAGGTAAGCACCAGGCATCTTCACCGAGCTGCTGCAACTTTGAGTTTAATTTCACCTGCGTCAGATGAAGAGCAGGTGGACGCTGTCCTTAGTGCGCTCCCGGAGTGGAGCAGTGAACACTTACGCCGTGGGCGCTTTGCAGAGCTTCTCGTGCAGGCACTGTTGCGTACAGACGGTAAAAAACCTATCTGTCTCCAGCCAGATCCTGTGGCAGATCATCTTATCCTTACGGTTTTTGGAAATAATCCAGAGCTCTTAGACGATATCCTTTCTTAAAGATTGAAGGAGTGGGTTATGGTTGTCAAATATCCTCGCGCAAGTCAAATTAATGCTGAGCGTAGTCGCGTGCGCGAACAACAGCTGGGGAACGTGTTTAGTGCTCTCACTCGTGCGGCCTCTCTAAATAGGGAAGCGGCAGAAGAGATTGCTTGTCAGACTCTGAGGCATCATCCGCATTTGTGGCGTAATGCGCTGGGTGTTGCAATTGCGCAGGGAGGACCGTTTGTGTGCGCCTTGGAGGACTTAATCAACTCTGGTGCTGATCTTCCTTTTAAGGATATTCTGGAAGAAATTTCACCTGGGGATGCTTCCTTGCGGAGGGTTGCGCTGGCAGCGACTAATCGTTTGGTTGCTTGTGCTCAACCAGGTACTGAAGAACAGTTGTCCTGGCAAATTCTGTTAACGAAACGTCTGTTAGAGATGGGTGAGTGGGCCAAAGCGTTAACGTCTGCAGAGAAGGCTTTGGAAGTATGTCGCGTTCTGTCTGAGGGGTCACCTTCGGCGTATGCTGTGCAATTTGCTGAGGCATTAACTCTACTCGGGCATTCGCGATATAAGTTAGGTGCGACTGTTGAGGCGGAATATGCGGTCCGAGAGGCGGTGAAACTCTATCGAGAGTTGGCTAAATCAGAGCCGTCTGGGGATCATGTAAAGTTGGTTGATGCTCTCAACGAGCTGGCTTCTATTCTGCGCGCGAATGGTAAACAAGGTGAGGCGCTGGATGCAATGCGTGAAGCGCTGCGTTTCCGCTGGTCGATGAACGGGAATCTGTCAGTGTCGCAAATGGATGACGAGATTGGAGATTCTGCCGATCGTGCCCCACTCGAAGGGGACACGGAACAGATGGCCGAGGTACTTAAGCATGCGCGCGACGGTGTGCAGTCGTATCGGGTGTTGGCTGAGGCTTCCCCGCAGGCTTACACCCCGAACCTGGCAATGTCGTTGAATAACCTGGCGGCCTTTTTGTCGGAGGTGGGGGAGCGGAATGAGGCGTTGGAGGCTGCCCGCAAGGCGGTGGAGCTGTATCGTGGGCTGGCTGATGCTTCCCCGCAGGCTTACACCCCGAACCTGGCTGCGTCGTTGAATAACCTAGCGAGCTTTTTGTCGGAGGTGGGGGAGCAGGATGAGGCGTTGGAGGCGGCTCGTGAGGCGGTGGAGCTGTATCGTGGGCTGGCTGAGGCTTCCCCGCAGGCTTACACCCCCGACCTGGCTGCGTCGTTGAATAACCTAGCGAATCGTTTCTCGGCAGTGGGGGAGCGGAATGAGGCGTTGGAGGCGGCCCGCGAGGCGGTGCGTTTGCGCCGAGCGCTGGCTGAGGCTTCCCCGCAGGCTTACACCCCCGACCTGGCTGCGTCGTTGAATAACCTGGCGAACATTTTGTCGGAGGTGGGGAAGGTGAATGACGCGTTGGTGGCGGCCCGCGAGGCGGTGGAGCTGTATCGTGGGCTGGCTGAGGCTTCCCCGCAGGCTTACACCCCGAACCTGGCTGGGTCGTTGAATAACCTGGCGAATCTTTTGTCGGAGGTGGGGGATCGGAATGAGGCGTTGGTGGCGGCCCGCGAGGCGGTGCGTTTGCGCCGAGCGCTGGCTGAGGCTTCCCCGCAGGCTTACACCCCGAACCTGGCAATGTCGTTGAATAACCTGGCGGCCTTTTTGTCGGAGGTGGGGGAGCGGAATGAGGCGTTGGAGGCTGCCCGCAAGGCGGTGGAGCTGTATCGTGGGCTGGCTGAGGCTTCCCCGCAGGCTTACACCCCGAACCTGGCTGCGTCGTTGAATAACCTAGCGAGCTTTTTGTCGGAGGTGGGGGAGCAGGATGAGGCGTTGGAGGCGGCTCGTGAGGCGGTGGAGCTGTATCGTGGGCTGGCTGAGGCTTCCCCGCAGGCTTACACCCCGAACCTGGCTGCGTCGTTGAATAACCTAGCGAATCGTTTCTCGGCAGTGGGGGAGCGGAATGAGGCGTTGGAGGCGGCCCGCGAGGCGGTGCGTTTGCGCCGAGCGCTGGCTGAGGCTTCCCCGCAGGCTTACACCCCCGACCTGGCTGCGTCGTTGAATAACCTGGCGAACATTTTGTCGGGTGTGGGGGAGCGGAATGAGGCGTTGGAGGCGGCCCGCGAGGCGGTGCGTTTGCGCCGAGCGCTGGCTGAGGCTTCCCCGCAGGCTTACACCCCGAACCTGGCTGGGTCGTTGAATAACCTGGCGATTCGTTTGTCTGAGGTTGGGGAGCGAGCAGAGGCGTTGGTGGCGGCTCGTGAGGCCGTGGGGCTGTATCGCGGGTTGGCTGAGGAGTCTCCGGCGGCGTACACCCCGAACCTGGCGATGTCGATGAGTAATCTTTCGAATTGTTTGTCGGCGGTGGGGGATTGGGAGGCGGCGCTGGAGGTGGCCCGTGAGGCTAGGCAGCTGGTGGATGATTTGCCTCAGGCTGCTGTCCTTGGCGTCGATTCTGACAGCGCCGCTCACGATTTGTCCTTGAACGCTGAATAATGCACAGGTGAATTGCCACGATGGGAGGCTTCTAAGCTGCTGGGGGACTTTCCGTTTGCATTTTCGCAATGCAAACAAACGTACAGGCACGACCACCTTCGAGTGGGCTCCCGGCTTCGCCCCGGCCTCGGCCTCCGAGCTGGCCAAGGGCCTGCACGCCCTGACCTGGAACGACCGTCCCCTCGATCAGTGGTCGTGAGCCTCCTCGGCGCCTGAGTGTCCGGCCTCGGGTGCCACGAACGCTGAGACCTCGTAGGGGAACGAGCGGTACTTGAAGTACCCCTCCAGGTAGGAGAGGTGCTCCTCACACGCCAGCCACGTTTTCGTGCGGGCGCGGTGGATCGCCGGATTACGCCAGTCGATCCGGTAGATCGCGGCGTTCGTGCATTCGCGCGCCGAGCAGATGCCCGAGGCGCTTTCGACTCCCAGAGCCATGGTGTCCTCCCCATGCGGTTACGCTTGGAAGTATGCCAACCCTCGTTCTCGTTCGCCACGCGCAGGCCGCCTACAACTATCCCGACCGTTCCCGCCCGCTCACCGACGCCGGGCGAGACCAGGCCGCGCGCCTCGGGGCGACCCTCGCCCGCGAGATCGGCGCATTCAGCGTCGCCGTCTCCTCCGACGCCCAGCGCGCCCGCGAAACCTTCGCGGCGATCCTCACGCGCGCGGGCGCCGACGAAGCCTGGCACGACCGCTCCATCTACGACGGCGGCGAGGAGGAGATCATCGAGCTGGCCCGCACCTTCACGGGCGAGGCAGGCCTGATCGTCGGGCACGAGCCCGTCATCTCCTACGCCGGATACATCCTCGCCCGCCAGGAGGACCGAGGGGCGGCCGACAGGGGAGTGCCGACGGCCACCGCCCTGGTCCTCTCTTTCGACGGCACGTGGGAGGACCTCGCACCTGGAACATGCGCCATGAGGGTCTTCTACACCCCACCGACCCGATAGCTTGCGTGCCCCGGACAGGCGGCCACGGCCTCGTCCCCGATCCTGTGACGGTGTTTACGTTTGTCCACGAGCACGCCACACACATGGGGAAGCGCCCCATTGACGCGATAGAATGTGCCGGTATCTATCCACCCAACAGGGAGAAGTGATGTCGGGACACTCTAAGTGGGCGACCACTAAGCACAAGAAGGCCGCCATTGACGCCAAGCGCGGCAAGCTCTTCGCGCGCCTCATCAAGAACATTGAGGTTGCGGCTCGCACGGGCGGCGGCGACCCCGCTGGCAACCCGACGCTGTACGACGCCATCCAGAAGGCGAAGAAGAACTCCGTCCCCGCCGACAACATCGACCGCGCCGTCAAGCGCGGATCCGGTGCCGAGGCCGGTGGCGCCAACTACGAGACGATCATGTACGAGGGCTACGGCCCCAACGGCGTTGCCTTCCTCGTCGAGTGTCTCACCGACAACCGCAACCGCGCCGCCTCCGACGTGCGCCTGGGCTTCACCCGCCACGGCGGCTCCCTGGCCGACCCCGGTTCGGTCTCCTACCTGTTCTCGCGTCGCGGCGTCGTCGAGGTGCCCGCCGCCGACGGTGTGGATGAGGAATCCATCATGATGGCCGTCCTGGACGCCGGAGCCGAAGAAGTCGAGGATGCCGGCGAGCTCTTCGTCATCGAATCCGACCCCAAGGACGTCGTCGCCGTGCGCACCGCCCTGCAGGAGGCCGGCATCGACTACGACTCCGCCGAAGTCCAGTTCGTCGCCTCCACCGAAGTCGAGCTCGATCTCGAGGGCGCCCTGAAGGTCAACAAGCTCATCGACGTTCTCGAGGACTCTGATGACGTGCAGAACATCTACACGAACATGTCGCTGAGCGACGAGGTTCGTGCCCAGCTGGAAGAGCAGGAGTAACCATGAGCGAGAGCACCGCGAAGCGCGAGGTCGGCACTCCGCAGGTCAAGCGCGGCATGGCCCAGATGCTCAAGGGCGGCGTGATTATGGACGTCGTCACCCCCGAGCAGGCCAAGATCGCCGAAGACGCGGGCGCCGTGGCCGTCATGGCCCTCGAGCGCGTCCCCGCAGACATCCGCGCCCAGGGTGGCGTGGCCCGCATGTCCGACCCGGATCTGATCGAAGGCATCATCGACGCCGTCTCCATCCCCGTGATGGCGAAGGCCCGCATTGGTCACTTCGTCGAGGCCCAGGTCCTGCAGTCCCTCGGCGTCGACTACATCGACGAGTCCGAGGTCCTCACCCCCGCGGACTACAGCCACCACATCGACAAGTGGAACTTCACCGTTCCCTTCGTCTGCGGTGCCACCAACCTCGGTGAGGCACTGCGCCGCATCAACGAGGGCGCCGCCATGATCCGCTCGAAGGGCGAGGCCGGCACCGGCGACGTCTCCAACGCGACGACGCACATGCGCAAGATCCGCGACGAGATCCGCCACCTGACCTCCCTGCCCGAGGACGAGCTCTACGTCGCGGCCAAGGAACTGCAGGCCCCCTACGAGCTCGTCGCCGAGGTTGCCCGCGAGGGTCGCCTCCCCGTCGTGCTCTTCACGGCCGGCGGCATCGCCACCCCCGCGGACGCCGCCATGATGATGCAGCTGGGCGCCGAGGGCGTCTTCGTGGGCTCGGGCATCTTCAAGTCCGGCGACCCCGCCAAGCGTGCGGCCGCCATCGTCAAGGCCACGACCTTCTACGACGACCCCTCCGTCATCGCTGAGGTCTCGCGCGGCCTGGGCGAGGCCATGGTCGGCATTAACGTCGACGACCTGCCGGTCGATCACCGCCTCGCGGAGCGCGGATGGTGACCATCGGCGTTCTCGCCCTGCAGGGCGACGTCGCAGAGCACGTGCGGGCGCTGGAACACTCCGGCGCCCGCGCGCTGCTTGTGCGCAGGGTTTCTGAGCTCGACCAGGTCGACGGCCTGGTCATCCCGGGCGGCGAGTCGACCACCATGTCGAACTTGCTGCTCTCCTTTGGTCTGTTTGATGCGCTGAATTCGCGCATTGCGTCCGGCATGCCCGTCTACGGCACGTGCGCGGGCATGATCATGCTCGCCTCGTCGATCCTGGATGGGCGCAAGGACCAGCGTTCTTTCGGCGCCCTCGACATGGTCGTGCGTCGCAACGCCTTCGGCCGACAGGTGGACTCCTACGAGGAGGACCTGGACGTCGCGGGACTGGAGGGCGGCCCCTTCCACGCCGTGTTCATTCGAGCCCCATGGGTTGAGTCGGTCGGCGAAGGCGTCGAGGTGATTGCGCGCGCGGGCAACAGCGCCGACGGTCCGATCGTGGGCGTGCGCCGCGGCAACGTGATGGCGACGTCCTTCCACCCCGAGGTGGGAGGCGACGACCGTATCCACGGCCTCTTCGTCACTATGGTGGCGCGCGCCTGATGCGCGTGATGGGGATTGACCCCGGTTTGACGCGCTGCGGCCTCGGCGTCGTTGACGTGGATGAGTCGCGGCGCGCGAGCCTCGTCTATGTCGGCGTGGCCCGCACCGACAAGGATCTGGCCACGCACTTTCGCCTGCGTACCATCGCGGATGCGATCGACGCGGTCATCGAGCAGTACCGGCCCGAGGTCGTCGCAATCGAGCGCGTGTTCGCGCAGGACAACCTGCAGTCGGTGACGACGACCATGCAGGTGATGGGAGCGGCGATGACGTGCGTCGGGCGCGCCGGCCTGCCGATGGCGGTCCACACGCCCTCGGAGGTCAAGTCGGCCGTGTCCGGCAACGGAAACGCCGATAAGGCCCAGGTCCAGACGATGGTCGCGCGCATCCTCGGCCTCGCCAAGGCGCCCAAGCCCGCGGACGCGGCCGATGCCCTGGCGATCGCGATCACGCACGCCTGGCGGGGGACCGGCCTGCTCGGGGCGCCCGAGGATTCCTCGGTCGCCGTGTCCATCTCCGGGCGCCTGACCTCGCGCGGGTCCATGACGCCCGCTCAGCGGGCGTGGGCCGAGGCCCAGGCCGCGCAACGCCGCACGGGTGCCGTCGACCCGAGGCGCAGGCGCGGCTAGAATCGTACATATGTTCGCCCGCGGTCTCGCGGGCGAGTGACCAGGGAAAGGACCGTAGTGATCTCGATTCTGCGCGGCGCTGTCGCAAGCGTCGGACTCGACCACGTCGACGTCGTGGTCGGTGGCATTGGCTTCCGCGTCCACGTGACCCCCGCCTTCGCGCAGGCGGCCCCGCGCGATGAGGAGATCACCGTCTACACCTCGATGATCGTACGCGAGGACTCGATGACCCTCTATGGCTTCGAATCCTGCGACGAGCGCGACGTCTTCACCAAGCTCCTGTCGGTGTCGGGAATCGGCCCGAAGATCGCGCTGGCCGCCCTGGCCGTCCTGCGCCCCGACGACCTGCGCCGCGCCGTGCGAGACCAGGACCTGGCCACGCTCCAGCGGATCCCCGGAGTGGGCAAGAAGTCGGCTCAGCGCATGGCCCTGGAGATCGGCGACAAGCTGGGCAGCCCCGCGGCCCTGCCCGGAGCCGAGCCGACCGCGCCGCCCGCGCCGAGCCAGGACGCGGTCGCCGCCGAGGTGAGCGCCGCCCTCGTGGGCCTGGGCTGGTCCGAGGCGCAGGCAGCCAAGGCCATCGAGAAGCTCGCGGGCAGCGGGCTCGGGGCCTCCGACATGCTGCGCGCCGCGCTCGTGAGCCTGGGAGGCGGCCGTGGCTGACCAGCCCGACATCGAGTCGATGCGCATTGTCGCCCCGGACGCGGGTGAGCTTGAGCGCGCCGCCGAGGCGGCCCTGCGCCCCAAGAAGCTCTCCGAGTTCGTCGGTCAGCGCGTCGTGCGAGGCCAGCTGCAGCTGGTCCTGGACGCCGCCCGCATGCGCTCGGCCACCCCCGACCACGTGCTCTTGGCCGGCCCCCCGGGACTGGGCAAGACGACACTCGCCATGATTATCGCCGCCGAGATGGGCACGTCGCTGCGCCTGACCTCCGGACCTGCGATTCAGCACGCCGGTGACCTGGCTGCGATCCTGTCGGGCCTTCAGGAAGGCGACATCCTCTTTATTGACGAGATCCACCGCCTGGCGCGCACCGCCGAGGAGATGCTCTACCTGGCGATGGAGGACTTCCGCGTCGACGTGGTCGTCGGCAAGGGACCCGGCGCCACCTCCATTCCCCTGACGCTGCCGCCCTTCACGGTCGTCGGCGCTACCACGCGCTCCGGCCTGCTGCCGGCCCCGCTGCGCGACCGTTTCGGTTTCACCGCTCACCTGGAGTTTTACGAGACCGAGGAGCTCCAGTCGGTCGTGACGCGCTCCGCGACCCTCCTGGGATTGCCCATCGACGCGCGCGCCGCCCACGAGATCGCCTCGCGTTCGCGCGGAACACCCCGCATCGCGAACCGGCTCCTGCGCCGCGTCGTCGATTACGCCCAGGTGCACGGGGACGGGACCCTGACGCTGGACGCGGCGCGCGGCGCCCTCGAGCTCTTCGAGGTCGATCCCTCCGGCCTGGATCGCCTGGACCGCGCGGTCCTCGACGCGGTGTGTCGTCGTTTCGCCGGCGGCCCCGTGGGACTGACGACCCTGTCCGTGACCATCGGCGAGGAGGCGGAGACAGTCGAGACGGTCGCCGAACCCTACCTGGTGCGCGAAGGGTTCCTTGTGCGCACCAATCGCGGACGCATGGCGACCCCGAAGGCCTGGGGACACCTCGGCCTCGCGCCGCCCGCGCCGGACGGCGCTCTCTTCGACTAGGGGAGTGGGCCTCGTCTCCGATGGCGCTGGTCCCGGCCGCCCGCGGGGTGACAAATCAAGACGCTGGCGTCGATGCGCCGCGCCGCATGGACATCACTTAGGCTAAAACCTTCCCTCGGCATTAGACTGGCAAGGTGCGCTCGACGCGCCGGACCGTCATCGAAAGTGAACCAGCCTTTATGAACAACCTAACCATGCTCGCCCTGATCGCTGTCGCCCTCTTGTTCATGGTGTGGACATCGCGCTCCCGCAAGAAGCAGATGGAGAAAATGGAGCAGGACAAGCGCGACCAGCTTGCGGCCGTCACCCCCGGCACGTGGGTGCGTACCCGCGTCGGTTTCTGGGGCCGTTTCGTCGACCTGGACGGCGACATCGTCGTCCTAGAGACCACCGATGGTCACGAGATGTACTGGGAACGCCAAATGATCGCCGAGATCGGTGGCCAGCCGCCCCTGGCCACGACCGAGGAGGACGAGGCGGCCGAGGCATCCGACGCGCCTGAGTCGGCGGATGAGGATGAGACCATCCTCGGGCTCGACGACACGGGCGCGCAGTCCTCGTCCCAGGACTCCGACGAGCAGCAGAAGTAAGACAAGGCTGAACGGAAAGTAGAACCGTGGCATCTCATAAGCGACGCCCTGTGCGCGCGCTCGTGACGCTCACCGTCGCCATCGTGGCGGCGTGCGCGGCGCTGGCGATCGGGCACTTCGTCAAGGGCGTATCACCCTACCCCGACCTCGCCCTCGACCTGAAGGGCGGGACGCAGCTCATCCTGACCCCCACCGCAACCTCCGAGGGTCAGCGCGAGATCACCGAGAACGACATCACGCAGGCGATCACGATTATTCGTAATCGAATCGACGCCTCCGGCGTGTCCGAGTCCGAAATTTCCTCCCTCGGTAACTCCAACATCATGGTGTCGATTCCCGGCACCCCCTCGCAGGAGCAGCTGGACCTCATTCGTTCGTCCTCGCAGATGAACTTCCGCCCGGTGCTGCGCGTCGGCGCGGCCCAGGGCGTGATCCAGAACCAGCAGACGACGGCGGCGACGTCTGGTGACGCCGAGGGCCAGTCGGGCCAGGCACAGAGCGGCGCTCAGTCGGGCGCCCAGTCCGGCGCAGCCCAGTCCAGCGCTGACGCCCAGTCTGGCGCAGCCCAGTCCGGTGCGTCCGAGGTGCAGTCCACCGCCCTTGACGAGGCGACTGCGATGAGCATCGCGGACCAGAACGGCGATGGCGTCCTGTCGGACACCCCGGCGAGCGAGCCGGCCAACGCCTCGGACCTGGCGTGGGTCACCGAGCAGGTCTGGTACGACTTCCTGACCCTGGACTGCTCCGCCTCCGCTGACGTCAAGCGCGTCGAGGGTGCGGCGGACAAGCCCTACGCCGCCTGCGACGAGTCCGGCCAGATTAAGTACATCCTGGGACCCGTGGCCGTGCCCGGCTCGGACCTGAAGAGCGCCACGGCTGGTCTCGCGCGCAACAACAACGGCCAGACCACCGGTCAGTGGATCGTCTCCCTGCAGTTCAACGCCGATGGCACTGAGAAGTTCAAGGAAACGTCCACGATCCTCTACGGCTACCACGACTCGGATCCGCAGGGCTCCTCCTTCTATCAGGGACGCCCCGACCGCAACGCCTTCGCAGTCGTCCTGGACGGCACGGTCATCACCGCCCCGTCGATGGAGGCGATCATCTCCAACGGTGAGGCCCAGATCAGCGGTAACTTCACCTCCCAGTCCGCGACCGCGCTGGCCAACCAGCTGCAGTTCGGCTCGCTGCCCCTGAACTTCGAGGTCGAGTCCGAACAGCAGATCTCAGCGACCATCGGCACCGATCACCTGACGGTTGGCCTGTGGGCGGCCCTCATCGGCTTCCTGCTCGTCATCTTCTACCTGATCTGGCAGTACCGCGGCCTCGCGGTCATCTCCGCGGGCTCGCTCATCATCGCCTCGATTATCACCTACCTGGTGATCTCGCTCCTGTCGTGGGCGATGGGCTACCGCCTGTCGCTGGCTGGCGTCGCAGGCCTGATCATGGCTATCGGTGTGACGACAGACTCCTTCATCGTGTACTTCGAACGCGTCCGAGACGAGGTGCGTGACGGTCGCCCGCTGCAGGCCGCCGTCGAGGAGGGCTGGGATCGCGCCAAGCGCACCATCCTGGTCTCCGACGCGGTCAACCTGGTCGCAGCCGTCGTGCTCTACCTGCTCGCCGTCGGTGGCGTTCAGGGCTTCGCCTTCACCCTGGGTGTCACGACCGTCATCGACATCGCCGTGATCTTCCTCTTTACGCACCCGATGATGGAGCTCCTGATCCGCACCCGCTTCTTCGGCGAGGGCCACAAGCTCTCCGGCCTCGACCCCGAGCACCTGGGCGCAAAGAATGCCCTCGTGTACGCCGGACGCGGTCGCGTCGTCGCGCGCGGGGAGTCGGCCTCGTCGACGAAGGACGAGGCCGGGGATGGACTGTCCATCGCCGAGCGTCGCCGCGCGGCGCGTCTGGCCGCGCGCAAGGCCGAGCAGGCCGCCGCCGAGGGTGCCTCAGCTTCGTCCGAGGTGTCCGCTGAACCCGTGGCGACCGAAGAAGAGGAGAACTGACATGATGAGTTTTGCTCAGTGGGGCAACGCCCTGTATTCGGGCGAGAAGTCCTATGCGGTCGTGCCTAAGCGCAAGATTTTCGTTGGGTTGGCCGCGGCGGTGGTCGTCGCTGGTTTCGCGCTCGTGGCGATTCTGGGCCTGAACCGTTCGATCGAGTTCACGGGCGGCTCCCAGTTCGACGTCGCGCATGTGGCTGACCAGAGCGAGTCTTTCGCCTCACACGCGGTCACCTCTACCGGCCTCGTCGCAGGTTCCCCCAAGGTCACCCGCGTCGGCTCCGACTCGGTGCGCATCCAGACCACGTCGCTGGATTCGGCCCAGACCGCCCAGATGCGCGAGGCCCTGGCCAGCGCATACGGCGTGGACGCGTCCGAGGTCCAGTCCTCCTCGATCGGCCCCTCGTGGGGCTCGTCGGTGACGACCAAGGCCGCGCAGTCGCTCGTCATCTTCATGGCCCTCGTGGCCCTGCTCATGACCGTGTACTTCCGCTCCTGGAAGATGGCCGCCTCCGCGCTGCTCGCCCTCGTGCACGACATCGCAGTAACCGTCGGCGTGTTCGCGATTCTGCAGGTCGAGGTCTCCCCGGCCACCGTCATCGGCTTCCTGACGATTCTGGGCTACTCGCTTTATGACACCGTCGTCGTCTTTGACAAGGTGCGCGAGCTGACCTCGGACGTCTACGAGCAGAAGCACTACACCTTCGCCGAATATGTGAACCTCGCCGTCAACCAGACGATGGTTCGTTCGATCAACACGTCGGTTGTGGCCCTTCTCCCGGTCGGAGCGATCCTCATCATCGGTACGGTGGCCCTGGGCCCGGGTACCCTGGTGGATATCTCGCTGGCGTTGTTCATCGGTATGATCGCGGGCACCTACTCGTCGATCTTTATCGCCTCGCCGCTCCTCGTCACCTTCCAGGAGCTGTCGGACAAGACCCGCGAGCACAACGCGGCCGTCGCGCACGAGCGCGCCCACCGCACCACCACCGGCGAGTCCTCGTCCGCGAAGGTCGTCAAGGTGGCCCCTATTAAGCCCGGCAAGCGCCTGGGCAACGAGAATCAGCCTCACAGGAAGAAGACTCATCGATGATCGGTGAACTCGGCGACCGCGTCGCCACTCTTGTCCAAGACAACCTGGTGGAGATCCCGGACTTCCCCGAGCCGGGTGTTCTGTTCCGCGACATCACGGGCCTGTTCGCCAACGGACCTGCCTTCAAGGAACTCGTAGAGTTGATCGGCGCGCGCTACGCGGGTCGCATCGACGCGGTGGCCGGGCTGGAGTCGCGCGGGTTCATCCTCGGGGCCCCCGTTGCCGCCGAGCTGGGCCTGGGCATGCTGACGATCCGCAAGGCGGGCAAACTTCCCGGCGAGGTGATCGGCGTCGACTACTCCCTGGAGTACGGCAGCGCGCGCATGGAGATCCGTCCCCAGACGGTTCACGAGGGGCAGCGCGTCCTGATCATCGACGACGTCCTGGCCACGGGCGGGACCGCCCGCGCCGCGGTCGACCTCTTGGAACAGTGCGGCGCCTCGGTCGAGGCCCTCGCCGTGCTGCTCGAGCTGGAGGGCCTGAACGGGCGCAGCAAGCTTGACGGCATCGCGGTGGAGACCGCGCTGTTCGTCTGAGTGAGCGTCGTCCAGCAACGAGCGGCTCCGGGGATTATCTTGATCCCCGGAGCCGCTCGTTCGTCGCTATCATTGGTTCATGAGCAGCGACGACACGACTTCAGGATCCGCGCTTCCCGCGGCCGTCTCCCGGGTGCGCTCCGGCCTCGTGTGGTTTGGTTCGCGTGGGCGCGCCACGATCCCAGAGATTGAGCCGCTTGTGCGGGCTCTGCGCGCGAATCATCCGAAGGCGGATATCAGCGTGGTTGAGAGGGCTTACCGCAAGGCTGAGGAATGCCACCGGGGGCAAATGCGCAAGTCGGGCGAACCCTATATCACCCATCCGGTCGCGGTCGCGACGATCCTGGCGGAGATGGGCATGACGACCCCGACCCTGGTGGCCGCGCTGCTGCATGACACCGTGGAGGACACGGACTACACGCTCCAGGAGCTGGCCGCCGATTTCGGTGAACCCATCGCGAATCTGGTCGACGGTGTCACCAAGCTCGACAAGGTCCGCTACGGCGCAGCCGCCCAGTCCGAGACGCTGCGCAAGATGCTCGTCGCCATGAGCCGTGACATCCGAGTGCTGCTCATCAAGCTGGCCGACCGCATCCATAATGCCCGAACGTGGCGCTTCGTTCCGGCCGCGTCGGCGGCGAAGAAGGCGCAGGAGACGCTGGAGATCTACGCACCGCTGGCCCACCGACTCGGCATGAACATGGTGAAGTGGGAGCTCGAAGAACTCTCCTTCAAGACCCTGTACCCGGAAATCTACGAGGAGATCGACCGGCTCGTCGCGGAGAGGGCCCCTCAACGGGAGGAATACCTGCGTGACGTCATCGATCAGATCGAAGAGGATCTGCGTCGCTCGGGAACGAAGGGTACGGTCAGTGGCCGCCCGAAGAGCCACTATTCGATCTACCAGAAGATGATCGTGCGCGGCAAAGCGTTCGACGAGGTTTTCGACCTGGTCGCCGTGCGTGTGCTGGTGGATTCAATCAAGGACTGCTACGGCGTTCTCGGCGCGCTGCACGGCCGGTGGAATCCGATCCCGGGGCGCTTCAAAGACTATATCGCAATGCCCAAGTTCAACCTCTACCAGTCGCTGCACACGACAGTTATCGGCCCAGGTGGCAAGCCGGTGGAGATCCAGATCCGCACCTACGACATGCACGAGCGCGCGGAACACGGCGTCGCGGCTCACTGGAAGTACAAGCAGAATCCGAACGCCACGAGCGGCGACTCGGACCGCATGAGCTCGGAAGAACAGGCGAACTGGCTGCGCGCTCTGGTCGAGATGGAGCGCGAGACGGGTGACCCGGAGGAATTCCTGGATTCGCTGCGCTACGAGATCGCGGGCGACGAGGTCTATGTCTTTACACCCAAGGGTGAGGTCATCGTGCTGCCGGCGCGTGCGACCCCCGTCGACTTCGCCTACGCGGTGCACACGGAGGTCGGGCACCGCACGGTCGGCGCGAAGGTTAACGGGCGCCTCGTCGCTCTCGATACGCCGCTGGAGTCGGGCGAGACGGTCGAGGTCGTCACCTCGAAGTCGGACAAGGCCGGCCCATCGCGCGACTGGCTGGCTTTTGTCGCCTCTCCGCGTGCCCGTTCGAAGATCAAGGCGTGGTTCTCGAAGGAGCGCCGCGAGGAGGCCGTGGAGTCAGGTAAGGAGGCGCTGGCCCGCGCGATGCGTAAGCAGAACCTTCCCCTCCAGCGGCTCATGAACCACGAGTCAATCCTGTCGGTCGCCACATCCTTTGGATACCCGGATGTCTCGGGGCTCTACGCGGCGGTAGGCGAGGGGCATATCTCTGCCCAGAGCGTCGTCAACAGGCTCGTGGATAACCTGGGTGGGGGAGACGGCACCGAGGAGACGCTCTCCGAGGGCGTCACGCCGGGCTCGCAGAAGCCTCGGTCGGAGGCCTCGGGGGACAGTGCGATCACCGTGTCCGGACTGAGCCCGAACGAGATTTGGGTCAAGCTCGCCAAGTGCTGTACGCCTGTTCCCGGAGATGCGATCGTCGGCTTCATTACGCGCGGCCAGGGCGTGTCGGTGCACCGCTCCACGTGCGCGAACGCGGTGCGCCTGAGCCAGCTGCAGCCCGAGCGCTTCGTGGACGTGTCGTGGAACTCCGAGGGGCTCATCGCGCCGTTCCGCGTCCAGATCGAGGTGCGTGCACTCGACCGTGGTGGACTCCTCTCCGATCTGACCCGGGTCCTGTCTGATTATGGCGTCAATATCTTGGCCGCGGCCCTCAAGACGGATGGGGATCAGGTTGCCTCCGGTAACTTCTCCTTCGAGCTGGCGGACCTGGGCCACCTGAACGCTGTCCTGTCGGCGCTTCGCCGGGTGGATGGTGTCTTCGAAGCGGTGCGCATCGGGGCGGATTCTTAGACGAGGACTCGGCGCGCCGCCGCTGGGAAGCGGGGTGAGGTGTTACATCCGTCCCGTTTTTCGCGGGTCAACACTCATTTTCTCGTTAGATGTGACACACTAGCATTGTGTGTCACATCGGCACGCGACCGCGCCGGGCGTCAGCCCTCGTCTAAGAAGGAATATCGTGACCGAGACGTCGATTCCGAACAACGAAACCACTCCCGAAGCCGTGACGGCTACTCCCGAGGAAGCCCAGGCCTCGACGATCGCAGCGTCGGAGGTGCCTGAGCACCCCTTCGCCCGCATTGGTGAGGACGGGACTGTCTATGTCAAGGACGGCGACGAGGAGCGCGTCATCGGCGGCTTCCCGGAGGGTATTCCCACGTCTCCCTATGCCCTGTACGAGCGTCGCTACGCCGATCTCGAGGCCACGATCAAGCTCTTCGAGGATCGCCTGAGCTCCCTGAGCCCGCGCGACATCGATCAGACTCTCGCGACGTTGCGTGAGCAGGTTGCTTCCCCCAACGTCGTCGGCGACATCCCCGCGCTGCGCGAGCGCGTCGCGGCGGTCGAGAAGGCCGCCGAGGAACGCAAGGAGATTGCTCGCGAGGAGCGTAAGGCTGCCAAGGCGCAGGCCCTGGCCGACCGCACGGCCGTCGTCGAGCGCGCCGAGTCCATCGTCGCTCAGGACCCCGCCAAGACCCACTGGAAGCAGTCGGGCCAGACGCTGCGCGACCTCCTGGAAGAGTGGAAGACCCTGCAGCGCCGAGGCCCGCGTCTGGAGAAGGCGGTCGAAGACGAACTGTGGAAGCGCTTCTCCACCGCGCGCACCCAGTTCGACCGCCACCGCCGCCAGTTCTTCTCCCAGCTGGATCTGGCTCAGTCCGAGGCAAAGCGCATCAAGGAAGCCCTGATCGCCGAGGCCGAGGCCCTGTCCTCCTCGGTGGACTGGTCTCGCACGTCGGGTGCCTATCGTGAGCTCATGAACCGCTGGAAGGCAGCCCCGCGCGCCTCGCGCAAGGAAGACGACGCCCTGTGGGCGCGCTTCCGCGCCGCTCAGCAGGTGTTCTTCGACGCTCGCCGCGCCAAGGACGAGGCCACGGACGCCGAGTACCGCGAGAACCTGGTGGCCAAGGAGGCGATCCTCGTCGATGCCGAGGCCATCCTGCCGGTCACCGATATCGACCGCGCGAAGGCCCAGCTGCGTCAGATTCAGGACCGTTGGGAAGAGGTCGGCCGCGTGCCCTCCTCCGACCTGCACCGCATCGAAGGCCGCCTGCGCGCCGTCGAGGCCGCCGTTCGCGAAGCCGAAGAGAAGGAATGGCGCCGCACCAACCCCGAGACGCGAGCCCGCGCGGCCGGCATGGTGGGCCAGCTGGAGGAGCAGATCGCTCAGCTTGAGCGTTCCCTCGCCGACGCCGAGGCCAAGGGCGATACGAAGGCGGCGACCAGTGTGCGTGAGACCCTCGAGACCAAGCGCGCCTGGCTCGCGCAGATCTCCTCATCCATGGAGTGACATGCGTCTTCACGTCATCCCGTCGCCCTTTTACGCGGCGAATGGGCTTGTGCTCGTCCCTTCCGGGGCGGGCACTGCCCTTGTTGTCGACCCCTCCGCCGGCATCAGGCACCTGATTCGGCAAATCCTCGAATTCGAGGGCGTGAGCGTCGGTGCCGTGCTGCTTACCCACGGCCACCCCGACCACGTGTGGGATGCGGCCGAGGTCTCCACCTGGGGAGCAGACGGTTCTACGGTCCCGTGCTACCTGCCGGGACCGGACATGTACCGCATGGACGATCCGGCCTCTTTCCTGCCCATGGCCCCGCCCGACTTCGTGGGACCCTGGGTGAGGCCCACCGACCTGCGTGAGATGCCCGCGGACTCCGTCGAGCTGACCCTGGGCGTGTGGCTGCGCATGGTGCCCGCCCCCGGTCACACCGAGGGATCGGCGCTCTTCCTCGGGCACAGCCCGCTGGACGTGCGCGTCAATAACCAGTCTTTCTACGCCAGCGAGGAGGCGGTGCCGTGGGCGCTGTCCGCCGACGTCCTGTTTAAAGACAGCGTGGGGCGCACCGACATGCCCGGCGGTGACGAAACGCAAATGCGTCACTCGCTGCGCACTATTTCCAACGCCCTCGACCCGAGCACGATCCTCATCCCCGGCCACGGTCCGGCGACTACGCTTGCGGATGAGATACGCTCCAACCAATACTTGATCCGCGCTCGTCGTATCGGCTAGCGCAGGTGTCGTTCGATCTCAAGGATTTTGTTATGGCTCGCACGTCTTTGTCAGGTTTCCCCGAATGGCTCCCCGAGGGACGCATCATTGAGATGCACGTCCTCGACGAGCTGCGCCGTGTCTTTGAGCTGCACGGCTTCGCGGGAATCGAGACGCGTGCGGTCGAGACGCTGGCGCAGCTGGAGGCCAAGGGAGAGACCTCGAAGGAGATCTACGTTCTTGACCGCCTGCAAGCGCTGAAGGCTGCGGCCGCGGGTGCGCGCGCTTCCAAGGACAAGGGCATGGGTCTGCACTTCGACCTGACCGTCCCCTTCGCGCGTTACGTCGTGGAGAACGCCAACGAGTTGGATTTCCCCTTCAAGCGCTACCAGATTCAGAAGGTGTGGCGCGGGGAGCGCCCGCAGGAGGGGCGTTTCCGCGAGTTCACGCAGGCCGATATCGACGTCGTGGGCAACGGCGAGCTGCCCTTCCACTTCGAGGTGGACCTGCCTCTCGTCATGGCCGAGGCCCTCAACAGCCTGCCGATCCCGCCGGTGCGCGTGCTTGTCAACAACCGCAAGGTCGTTCAGGGCGTGTGCGAGTCCCTCGGAGTCACCGACGTCGAGGCGGCTCTGCGCGGGCTTGACAAGATCGACAAGATTGGGCCCGAGGGCGTGGCCAGGGAGCTGGCCGAGTCCGGCATCGACGGCGACCAGGCGTCCGTTCTGCTCCAGATGGCCCAGATTCGCACGGCTGATTCGGCCCAGGTGCGCGAGCGCCTGGCTGGACTGGGCGTGAGCGGTGAGCTGCTGGACGAGGGGCTCAAGGAGCTCGCCGAGCTGCTCGACACCGCCAACAAGCGCATGCCGGGTGCCGTGGTCGCCGACCTGAAGATCGCGCGCGGCCTGGACTACTACACGGGAAGCGTCTACGAGTCAGAGATTGAGGGCCATGAGGACCTCGGGTCGATCTGCTCGGGCGGCCGCTACGATTCCCTGGCCAAGGACGGTAAGCGCACTTACCCGGGCGTTGGCCTGTCCATTGGTGTCTCGCGCCTCGTCTCGCGCATGATCTCTGCGCCGCTGGTGCGTGCCTCGCGTAAGGTTCCGACGGCCGTCGTCGTGGCCGTGACCAACGAGGAGCACCGCGAGCGTTCCGAGGAGATCGCGGCGACGCTGCGTGGGCGAGGCATCTCGACCGACGTCGCCCCGAGCGCGGCGAAGTTCGGTAAGCAGATCAAGTTCGCGGATAAGCGCGGCATTCCATTCGTCTGGTTCCCGGGTGAGGAGGGGGCCGCCGACACGGTCAAGGACATCCGCACGGGAGAGCAGGTTCAGGCCGATGCCGCGACGTGGGAGGTTCCCGCGGCGGACGCGGTGCCCACTGTGGAGAAGGTGACGGCCTGAGTGCCGACCACCGCGGTTGAAGGCGCCCGCCGCCTCGCGGGCGCGCTCAAGGAATCGTTGGAGGCGATGCCCCAGGGCGCCCGCCCCGAGGCCGAGCGGGCGCTTCGTCGCCTGCAGGACCTCGTGCTGCCGCGTCTGGAGGACGCTGACGCGCCCCTGCTCGTCGTGGTCGGCGGGTCGACGGGTTCGGGCAAGTCGACCCTCGTGAACTCGCTGCTTGATCGTAATGTGTCCCGGTCGGGTGCCGTTCGCCCCACGACTCGGCGCCCGGTCGTGGTGTGTTCGCCCGCGGCTCGCGCGTGGTTCATGTCGGATCGCGTGCTGCCTCGCTTGGCGAAGCACGAGGGCGGGGCGGGTACGAGCCTGGACGCCGTGACGGTGGTGGTGGACGACATGATGTGGCCGTCGATCGGCATCTTGGATGCCCCCGACATCGATTCGGTCGAGGAGGGGAACCGTCGGCTCGCCTCGGAACTTCTCGATGGCGCGGATCTGTGGATTTTTGTCACGAGCGCTGCTCGCTACGCGGACGCGGTCGCGTGGAGGCATCTGGAGGAGGCGGCCGAGCGCGGCCTTCGTGTCGCCATCGTCCTCAACCGGGTGCCCGAGGGCGCGCAGGAGGAGATCCGAGCGGATTTGACCTCGCTCGCGCGGCGCCGAGGCCTGGGCGAGGTGCCCATCATCGTGATCACTGAGCAGCCCCTGACGGAGGGGCGTCTTCCCTTCGATGCGATCGCCGCCGTGGGGTCTTTCTTGCGGGGGATCGGGCACGACGCGCAGGAGCGCGCCGCCATCATTCGTTCTTCCCTGTCGGGGGCCGTTGCCGCATCGCTCGACGAGGCCAGGAAGGCGTTGGACGGCGCCCGAGAGTCCTACCGCGCGATCGCCTCCGCGAGCGAGGGCATCGATCAGCTGATCGCCTCGGGCGCTCGAGAGGTTGCCTCCTCGTCGAGCGACGACGTCTTGCGCGGCGAGGTGAGCGCCCGCATCGCCGAGGTGCTCGGCTCGTGGGACATGACACGCACTCTGGCCAGGGTCCTTGGCAGCGTGCGTGAGCGCGTCATGGGTGCCGTGCGCGGAACTGCCGCCCCCGAGGAGCAGGTGCGTCGTGACTTGACCGGCGGGCTGGCTCAGCGCTTGAGCGATCAGTACCATCGTGCGTGGACCGAGGCCCTGCGTCTGGCCGAGCCGGTCGTCGCAATCGGCGAGTTCGAGGAGCTGTTGGACGCTCAGGCGTGCCTTGAGCGCGCGCGCAGGACGGCGCAGGCGTGGACCAGCGAGGTGACGCAGATCGTGCGCGGTCAGGCGGAGTCTTCGCGCGTGACGGGGCGGCTCCTGGCCGGAGGAATTAACGTCGTGACGGTGTCGCTCATGGTCAGTGCTTTCGCGATGACGGGCGGCGTCACGGGCATCGAGGTCGGCGTTGCGGGGGCGTCGGCCGCGCTGTCGCAGACGATCCTCGAATCGTATTTCGGCGAGCGCACGGTGCGTGCGCTCGCCGCGCAGGCCCGTGAGGCCCTGGAGTCGCTGGCGGCCGACTCGCTGTCCGACGTCGTCGCCCCCATTGCCGCGAAGCTGGATCGCTCGCAGGAACGGGAGCGCGTCGAGGCCCTCGCGTTGGCGCTCGACGAGGCCCGGGAGGCGCTGGCATGAGGCGCTCATCGATCCCCGTTGCGGCGGCAGCGGCACAGCTCGACCAGATCACGATGCTCGCCGCGTCCGACATCGAGCCGACGACCTTGGCGAGGGTGCGCGAGCTCATCGACGTGACCTCTGAGCGCAGCGAGATGGATCCGACGTGGTGCGTGATCGGCATGCTGGGCGGCACGGGCGCGGGTAAGTCGTCCCTCGTTAACGCTCTGTGCGGGGCGCAGGTCGTGCGCGCGGGTATTTTGCGGCCCACGACCAACGAGGCCTGCGCGGTCCTGCCCGCGGGCCGCGAACCCGCGCAGCTGTTGGGGTGGCTGGGCGTGGCCGCGCGTGTGGATGCGCCCGCGGGTCCGCAGGGCGATACCGTCATCGTGGACTTGCCCGACATTGACTCAGTCGAGGCGGCTCATGCCGAGGTGACGCAACGCCTGGCCTCGCGCGTGGACGCGCTGGTCGTCGTGGTCAATCCCCAAAAGTATGCGGACGCGCGCCTGCACGACGAGTGGTTGTCGCGCCTGCGTTCCTCGCACGCCTCCGTGACGGTCGCCCTGACTCACATCGACACGTTGGACGCCGCCTCGCGCGCCTCCATCGAGTCCGACTTGCGCCGCATCCTCGATGCGCGCGGCCTCGCTGGCGCTCGTATCCTTCCCGTCAGTGCGACGACGGGGGAGGGCGTGAGCGCGCTCGCCGCCCATCTCGGCGGGGAAGCTGCCCGTGTGTCGCGTCAGGCAGCTCGTGCGCGCGCCGCCCTGGCCGAGGCCGCGGTCCTTCTGCGCGATGCGCTCGGCCTGGAGGGCACCATCCGTGGGGTCGAGACCGAGGGCCTGGCCGGTGAGCTCGCTCAGGCCGCAGCGGACCTTGCGGGGGCACCTATCATCGAAGAGGCCGTGGCCGGCTCGACGCGACGCGCGTGTGCGCGCGTCGGCGGCTGGCTTCCCCTGCGCTGGCTCTCGCGTCTGGGGGCCGATCCTCTGCGACGCCTTCACCTGGGCGACGAGTCCCGCGAGGAGAGCGCCACGACGCCCACGCTGCCGACACGCTCCACCTCCGACGAAGCGGCCTTCGCTAATGCGGTGCGCCGCGAGGTGGCCGCGCGCTCGCAGGGGCGCCCAGAGCGCTGGCGGCGCCTACTCATCGATCGGGCGCTGTCGGGCGCTGGGAAGGTGCCGGAGGGCGCGCACCGCGAGGTGGCTGCGAATCTGCGCGTGAGCGCGAGCGCCCCCGCGGCCGTTCGCTTCCTCGGCGTCGTGCAGCTGCTCGCCTGGCTCGCCTGCGTGGGAGGGGGTGCGTGGATTCTTCTCGCGCACCTGGGCCGCGCGGTCCTCATCGATGCCCGCGTTCCCACGCTCGGCCCGATTCCCGTTCCTCCTGTGATCATTGGCGTGTCGCTCGCGCTCACGCTCCTGTGCGCGGGGGCGAGCCGCGTCGTCAGCTCCTGGGTGGCATCGAGGCGTGCGCGCGCCGTGCGTCGCGACATGAGGGCCCTGTGCCGCGACGAAGTCGAGCGCCTCGTCGTCGCCCCGCTGCGCGCGGAAGACAACCGCCAGGTCACCATCGCCTCCTTCGTGGCGCGCCTGCGCCTGGACCGGAGGTCGTGAAGCGCCGCCTTGGACTGGCGCGAACAGTGAATTCGCCGACGACAGGCACCTTTTTCGAGCAAGCGCGCGCTATGCTGGACGCAGCGATGAGGCGCAGCCCCTTGTTATGGTGCCCCGCGGGACGCGGGATTTGTTGTTATGGGTGAGGCCGCGCTGAGGAGCCGAGATGGCCCGCCCCGATGGTTTTGCTACCCCACACGCAACAGGCAAGGAATGACTATGCCCTCTGACGACTACATGGATCGCGACGAGCGCGACGACATCATGGACATGGACGACGAGCTCGATCTCGTCGATGAGGCCGACGGCCAGGATCGCGACGCCGGGCAGGAAGCCGACGGTGAAGACGGCGATACCGTGACCTTCGCGAGCCTCGGACTGCCCGAGGAGATCCTCGAGGCCGTCACCGATATGGGGTTCCGCGTCCCCACCCCGATCCAGGCCGCCGCGATCCCGCCGCTCCTTGAGCTGCGCGACGTCGTGGGTATCGCCCAGACGGGTACCGGCAAGACGGCCGCCTTCGGTCTGCCGCTGCTGGCCATCGTCGATGCCGATGAGCGCGACGTCCAGGCCCTGGTCCTGGCTCCCACGCGCGAACTCGCGATGCAGAGCGCCCAGGCCATTGAGGATTTCGCTGCGCGCACCGCCCGCCTCGACGTCGTCCCCGTGTACGGCGGCTCCCCCTACGGTCCCCAGATCGGCGCGCTTAAGCGCGGCGCGCAGGTCGTCGTGGGCACCCCGGGCCGTGTCATCGACCTGATCGAGAAGGGCGCACTCGACCTGTCGAACGTGCGCATGCTCGTGTTGGACGAGGCTGACGAGATGCTGCGCATGGGCTTCGCCGAGGACGTCGAGACGATCGCGTCGAGCGTGCCCGATGACCGCCTGACGGCGCTGTTTAGCGCCACGATGCCCGCCGCCATTGAGAAGGTGGCGCGCGAGCACCTCAAGGATCCCGTCAAGGTCGCCGTCTCGACGGAATCGTCGACGGTCGACACGATTCACCAGACCTACGCGGTCGTGCCCTACAAGCACAAGATCGGCGCACTGTCGCGCGTCCTGGCCACGCGGGCCCAGCACATCGCGGCGGGTCAGGAGGAGGCCGACGCGGCCATCGTCTTCGTGCGCACCCGCGCGGATGTCGAAGAGGTGTCCCTTGAGCTGTCGGGCCGCGGCTTCCGAGCTGCAGGCATCTCCGGCGACGTCGCCCAGACTGAGCGCGAGCGCATGGTCGAGCGCCTGAAGAACGGCTCTCTCGACGTGCTGGTCGCCACCGATGTCGCGGCGCGCGGCCTGGACGTGGAGCGCATCTCCCTGGTCGTCAACTTCGACGTGCCCCGCGAGCCGGAGGCCTACGTGCACCGCATCGGCCGCACCGGCCGCGCCGGGCGCGAGGGCCGCGCCCTCACCTTCTTTACCCCGCGCGAGCACGGCCGCCTGCGTCGCATTGAAAAGCTGACGGGGACCGAGATGGAAGAGGTCGAGATCCCCTCGCCCGCCGCCGTCTCTGAGTTCCGGGCTCGCCGCCTGCTCGAGGGCCTGGGCGCACGAATCGAGCGCGGCCGCCTCGACATGTACAAGGGTCTGCTCGCCGACATGGGCGAGGACGTGAGCGTCGAGGACATCGCGGCCGCGCTCATGGCCACGGCGGTCGGCGACGAGGGCCCCGCGCCCCGCCGCGAGAAGGACCGCCGTGGAAATGGCAAGATTCGCCGCGAGGAGCGCCTGGACGAGTCCGGCGAATTCGTCGGCGCATCCTTCGAGGCGGGACGCGATAAGGACCGCCCGCTCAAGGGTGGTGCCAACGGCTCTCGCCGCCGTGGCGGCGGCCGCCCGGCCCCCGGCTCCGGCACGCGCTACCGCATCGAAGTCGGTAAGAAGGACCGTGTCAAGCCCGGCTCGATCGTCGGCGCGATCGCGGGCGAGGGCGGCATCGACGGCCGCGACATCGGCAACATCGAGATCTATCCGACCTTCTCCCTCGTCGACATCACGGCGGATCTGTCGGGCGAGCAGCTGTCGCGTATCTCCAAGGGCTACGTATCCGGTCGTCAGCTGCGTATCCGCGTGGACGAGGGGCCGGGCGCGCGCGGGGAGCGAGACGGCTTCGAGCGCCGCGACTTCGAGCGCGACTACCGAGGCCGGGGCGGCTACGGCGATCGCGAGGGGCGCTTCTCAGATCGCGACGACAAGCGCCCGCACCGCTTCGAGAAGGGCGATGGCTCGCGACCGCGCCGCTCGGTGCGCACCGAGCGCTGGGAAAAGGACATCAAGCGTGCGCGTCGTGAACGCGAGGGCGGCCGCGACGGCTGGGAGCGCGACGGTGGCCGCGAGGGCGGACGTCGCCACTTCGGTAAGCGCCGCTACGAGGACTGAGCGCTAGCTCTCCCCACCGGTGGATCGTTCCGACGCGGGACGCAGCCGAGTCACGGCAAACACCGTGAGGATCGCGAGCGCAGCAGCAATCACCCAATAGGGAGCGTAGGCCGCCCCGCCCGCCGTGGCGGTGGCGGCCCACGCACTCATGGCCACCGAGACGAGGGCGAGTTCGAGGGCGGGACCGGCGGAATCGGCGACCTGCAGCCACGAGGCGACGCGCCCGTGCTTGGCCTCGGGAGTTACCTCGAGGGCCATGACGGACAGGGGTGCGTGAACGAGGCCGACGCCCAGGCCCACCAGAAGCCAACCGATGAGGGCCACCCACACGGGAATTGCGGGGACGAGGAGGGCCCCCACGGGGATCGAGCCGATAGCCATCAGCGTGCCACCGATGACGGGGAGCCGTCGGCGCAGGTGCGGGTCGTGGACGCGCGCCTGCCCGACCGCGCCGATGGACCACGTGATCGAACCGAGGGTGACCCACCAGGCGGAGGAGGCCTCGGACCAGCCGTGCACGCGCTGGAGGATCAGCGGGATCATGACGGCGAGACCGACTTGGGAGGCGAGTGCGCCGAGCCTCGCCAGGATCGCCGAGGGCATGCCCGGGCGCGACACGAAGGTGCCGCGCGGGAGGAGACGGGGGAGCGCCCACACCGTGATGACCGCGCCGAGGGCGAAAACACCGAATTGCGCGACGGGCGAGGCGAGGGCTCCCGCGAGCTGGAGCAGCACGACCCCGACGCCGACGAGCCCGGCATCACGAGACAGGGCCGCCAGGACGGGGGAGCGCTGTCCCTGCGCGGTCGGCACGGAACGCAGGACAGAGGCAATGGGAAGGGCGGCGATCAGCACGAGGAGGGGAACGACGCCGAAGACGTAGCGCCATCCCCACTCCTGGGTGACGTGACCGGCGATCGCGGGGCCGACCAGGGAGGGAAGCACCCACGCCAGGGAGAAAGATGCGAAGAACGTAGGGCGGTGCCGAGGGGAGGCAACCGAGCCCACGAGCACGTAGAGCGGGACGATGAGGAGGCCGCCTCCTAGCCCTTGCAGCGCGCGCCCGACGACGAAGACGATGACGTGTGAGCCGACGGTGCACACCAGCAGGCCGACTGCGAAGAGCACCAGCCCCGCGAGCAAGACGACACGGGGGCCCTTCCAATCGGCCAGGGCGCCCGCGACCACGGTGGCGCTCAGCTGCGCGGCCAGTGCCGCCCCCGATGCGATCGGGTACCAGGGTGCCGCGTCGAAAGACTCGACGACGACCGGCATGATCGTCGTGGCGGCGAGTTCCTCGAAGGCCACGAGGGTAATGAGAAGCACGGACCCGATGGCCAAGCCAATTTCGGACGGGGTCCACGAGGCGGAAGCGGGGGCGGAGGAATCGTCGGCGGGCATGATGGCCATCCTACTCGCGGCACACGCAACTCTTCGGACGTCAGGCGTACAATGACTCTGCCGCCGCCTGTCTCGCGGATGGTAATGACGAAAGGAATCACAGTGCTTCGCACTCACAACATTGGAACTCTCGGCACCGACCTGGTCGGTTCGACCGTGACGCTCACCGGTTGGGTGGACCGTCGCCGCGATCACGGTGGTGTCGCCTTCATCGACCTGCGTGACGCGTCCGGCATCGCCCAGGTGGTCGTGCGCGACGAGCGCGTCGCCCACGAGCTGCGCTCCGAGTTCGTCCTGAAGGTCACCGGTGAGGTCTGCGCTCGCCCCGAGGGTAATGAGAACCCCCACCTGGCCACCGGCGCTATTGAGGTCATGGGCGACGACATCGAGATCCTCAACACCAGCGCGCCCCTGCCCTTCCAGGTCTCCTCCAATGCTGAAGATTCCGGCAACGTGGGTGAGGAAACCCGCCTGAAGTACCGCTACCTTGACCTGCGCCGCGAACCCGAGCAGTACGCGATTCGCCTGCGCTCGAAGGTCTCGCGCGCGGCCCGCGAGGCGCTCTACGCCCGCGACTTCGTCGAGATCGAGACCCCGACCCTGACGCGTTCGACGCCCGAGGGTGCCCGCGACTTCATCGTCCCCGCGCGCCTCTCCCCGGGCTCCTGGTACGCCCTGCCCCAGTCCCCCCAGCTCTTCAAGCAGCTGCTGATGGTGGCGGGCATGGAGCGCTACTTCCAGATCGCGCGCTGCTACCGCGACGAGGATTTCCGCGCCGACCGTCAGCCCGAGTTCACCCAGCTCGACATCGAGATGAGCTTCGTGGACCAGGACGACGTCATCGAGGTCGCCGAGGACGTCCTGAAGAACGTGTGGGCGCTCATCGGCTACGACCTGTCCACGCCGATCCCGCGCATGACCTACAAGGACGCGATGGAGCGCTACGGCTCCGATAAGCCCGACCTGCGCTTCGGCCTGGAGCTGACCGAGCTCACCGAGTACTTCAAGGACACGACGTTCCGTGTGTTCCAGGCTCCCTACGTGGGCGCCGTCGTCATGCCCGGTGGCGGCTCGCAGCCGCGTCGCACCTTTGACAAGTGGCAGGAGTGGGCCAAGGCGCGCGGCGCCAAGGGCCTGGCCTACGTGACGATCGCCGAGGACGGCACGCTGGGCGGTCCCGTGGCCAAGAACATCACCGAGGCCGAGCGCGAGGGCCTGGCCGGCGCCACCGGCGCCGAGCCCGGCGACTGCATCTTCTTCGCCGCTGGCAAGCCGACCCCGTCGCGTGAGCTGCTCGGCGCTGCTCGCCTTGAGATCGGCAAGCGCTGCAACCTCATCGACCCCGATGCCTGGGCGTTCACCTGGGTTGTCGACGCGCCGCTCTTCAAGCCCACCGGTGATGCCGAGGCCGAGGGTGACGTCGCGCTGGGTCACAGCGCCTGGACGGCCGTCCACCACGCGTTCACCTCGCCCAAGCCCGAGTGGATCGACTCCTTCGACAAGGATCCGGGCAACGCGCTGGCCTACGCTTACGACATCGTCTGCAATGGCAACGAGATCGGCGGCGGCTCGATCCGTATCCACCGCCGCGACATCCAGAACCGCGTGTTCAACGTGATGGGTATCGGTGAGGAAGAGGCTCAGGCACAGTTCGGCTTCCTGCTCGATGCCTTCAAGTTCGGCGCTCCGCCGCATGGCGGCGTGGCCTTTGGCTGGGACCGTATCGTCTCGCTGCTGACGAAGTCCGAGTCGATCCGCGACGTCATCGCTTTCCCGAAGTCCGGCGGCGGCTTCGATCCGCTGACCGAGGCCCCGGCTCCGATCACGCCCGCGCAGCGTAAGGAAGCCGGCGTCGATGCAAAGCCGAAGAAGCGCGGCGAGGAATCCACCGACGAGGAAAAGAAGTGATCTAGCTCTCGGCAGTCTTGTCCACGAAACCCCCATCCGGCCCCGGTCGGAGGGGGTTTCGTGCACAATAGGGGTATGTCGTACATTGAGCTGCACCCGGAAAATCCTCAAGCACGTCTGGTCAACACGGTCGTTGATCTGCTGGAGCGCGGCGGCACCATCGCACTGCCCACGGACTCCGGCTACGCGATCGCCACGAAGATCGGCAATAAGTCGGGCATGGACACGATTCGCGCGGTCCGCAAGCTCGACGACAAGCATAACTTCTCGCTGCTGTGCCATTCCTTCGCCCAGCTTGGGGAGTTGGTGATCGTGGATAACCATGAGTTCCGCACGATGAAGGCCCTAACGCCCGGACCCTACACGTTCATCCTGCGTGGGACCAAGGAGGTGCCGCGCGTGATGCTCAACAAGAAGAAGCACACGGTCGGCGTGCGCATCCCGGATCACGTCATCACGCAGACGATCGTGGAGGCGCTCGGCGAGCCCCTCGCCTGCTCGACGCTCATCATGCCCGGAGAGACCGAGCCTTTGACGGATGGGTTCGACGTGGATGAGCGCATTGGTCACCAGGTCGATCTCGTCGTCGTGGGTCCGGTCGGCGTGGCAGAGCCGACGACGGTCATCGACTTCGCGGGCGGCGACGCGGTTGTTGCTCGCGTGGGCGCGGGCGACATTTCGCTCTTTGACTGATCGGCTGATTATCGACGCGCCTTCGTTTTCTGAGACGGGTTTTCTTCGGCTTGTTCCTGAGCCGTCGGTGGTCCGGTCTGCTGGCGCCGCCGCGGGTCCGCTTGTTGGCGCGCGGATGGTGATCGATGGCCGTGACGCCGTTTCGGTGACATTCCGGTGCGCCGGGGATGGCGCCTCGGGGGTCTACCTGGTCCTCAATACGGTGACGGATCGGGCGCGCGATCACCTGGAGCTCTTTCGTATGGAGCGGGTGGGCGGAGTGGATCCGTGGGTGCTGTCGTGCGCGTTGCCCGCCGATGTCATCGTGAGTTACCAGTTTGTGCCGGTTGGGCCAGGCGGGCTTGATCCGCGCGTGGCGGATGATCGGCGTGCGTGGGCACGCGTCGTTGCCTCGGCGGTGCGCGATCGCTCTCATCCGCGTGTGCTCGTCAATGGGCGAGGGCATGTCGCTTCCCTGTTCGCGGGTCCGGATGCGCGTCTTGCCTGGCCCGCTGTTCAGGGGGATTCGTCGTACATGCGCGCCGCGCGCGAGGTGGAGTGCGCGGTGCTGGTCGCGTCCGGAGGGTCGTCGCCGCGTCGGCGCGTCGCGGTCGTGCATGATGGTGATGGGACGCCACAGCGCACGCTTCTTGTGTTCGATGGGCAGATCTGGAGGGCTAACGGCGTGGGGTGGCTGACGCGGCGCTACCCGGGTCTGCGCGTCGTGACCATCGACGCGGGCGAGCTGGGGGAGCGCGAGCGGGAGCTCACCGATGCCGGCAGGGTCGAGGCGCTCGTGGGCGCGGTCTGCGATGAGGTCGGCGTGGGACCGATCGCCCTGGCGGGGCAGTCCTATGGCGGGCTCGGTGTCCTCGAAGCTGCCCTGGGGGGCACGCTTCCCGTCGAGTGTTTTGTCGCACAGTCTCCATCCCTGTGGTGGGGAGGAGGGGAACGAGGTCGGGGCGAGGGGACGCTCATGGCTGAGCTGAGCAGGGGGGAGCGACGCCTGCCAGACGGCTTGACACTGTGGTGTCAGGTGGGTGAGCGTGAGGTGGCGATGTGGCCGGTGGTGCGTCGTTGTGTGGGGCTGTTGGATGGTGCGACGTCGCTTGTCAGATTCGAGACCTATTCGGGCGGGCACGATGTCGCCTGGTGGCGCGAGGGGCTCCTGCGCGCGCTCGACGAGTGGTGTGTTCGAGGCGACGGTGCGCAAGATGACAAGGCGACGCCAATCGCTCCTAGGTTAGGCTTACCTACGCATCTATTGTGATCTATTCGAATCGAGGAACACGTGCACATCTCGACACGAGTCCGCGCCATCGCGGCGCTCGCCCTGGCAGCCTTGACGCTGGGAGCTTGCTCGTCCAACCAGCCCGCTCCGGCCTCGTCCCACGAGGCCTCCGGGATGTCCGAGAGCTCTGCGACGCGCACCGTCACCGACGCCTCCGGCCAGGAGGTGACGCTTCCCGCTCACCCGAGCCGCGTCGTGACCCTGTCGGAGCCCACGACGGACAACGCGCTGGCCCTGGGCGTCACCCCCATCGGCGTCGTGTCGGGCCGCGGCCAGCAGACCGTCCCCAACTACCTCCTCGACCGCGCCGGAGACATCCCGATCCTCGGCTCGATTGGCACCCCCAACCTCGAGGCAATCGGCGCCGCCCACCCGGACCTGATCCTCGTCGACGGCACCTCCGTGAAGGACAACGACACGGAGACGCTCAACGCTCTGTCTCAGATCGCGCCCGTCTTCTTCACCACTCAATCCGGTGGTGACTGGCGCGAGACCTTCACCCTGACCGCAGATGCGCTGGGTCTGTCCGATGAGGCTGCGACGAAGCTCGCGGAGTTTGATCAGCATGTCTCCTCCGTAAGCGCCCGCCTGAAGGATGCTGGCTACCTCGACCAGACCTACTCGGTCGTGCGTTGGCAGGGCGACAGCGCCGGCCTCATCCTCAAGGAGCTGCCCGCTGGCCAGGCTCTCACCGCGCTCGGCATGAAGCGTCCCGCCAACCAGGATCGCGACGGTGAGGGACACTCCGAGCCTGTCTCGCTGGAAAACATCGATCAGATCGACGCGGACTGGATCTTCTTCGGCACGCTGGGTAAGTCCTCGGTGAACAACCCCGCCGCGGGCGGTGCCACCGGCGTCGAGGCCTCTGCCGCCGCCCTCGAGGAGGCGAAGAACACCGTTGGTTTCGACTCGCTCGGTGCCGTCAAGGCGGGCCACGTGATCCCGGTCGACGGCTCCCTGTGGACCTCGACCGGCGGCTACCTCCTCATGGATGGAATCGTCTCGTCCATCGAGGCGCAGTTCGTTCCGGCCTCGTGACGGGGGCGGCGACGCACTATCCGGAATGCACCTGAGATGAGACCACGCCGCCTTGCCAGCGTCGTTGCCGCCTGTGCGGTGACGACGCTGGTCCTCGTCGCTGTGATCGTCGCGTCCCTCGCCCTGGGGTCGCGCCAGATAGGCGCCGATGCGGTGTGGGACGCTCTGGTGCATGGCGGCAGCTCGCAGGACGCGCAGGTTGTCCTCGCGCTGCGCGTTCCCCGCACGCTCGCCGCCCTCATGATCGGCGGCGCGCTCGGGCTTGCCGGTTCGATTATGCAGGCGATGACGCGCAATCCGCTGGCCGATCCCGGGGTCCTGGGCATTAACGCCGGCGCTGCCTTCGTCGTCGTGTCGGCCACCGCAGTGGTCGGCGTGTCGACGCGCGCCGTGACGATCGGTGCGGCGCTGGTGGGGGCTGGTATCGCCTCGGGTCTCGTTATCCTCCTGTCTGGGCGCGGCGGGGCCGGATCGCATGGTCGCCTCGCCCTGGCCGGTATCGCGGTGTCCGCCGCGCTTTCCTCCCTCACGCAGGCCGTACTCGCCTCCAATCAGAATGCGTTCAACGAGTTCCGCTACTGGGCGTCCGGTTCGCTCGAGGGCGTGGACGTGGCGACCCTGGTGTGGGGCGGCATCGTCATCGCCTGTGGGCTCGTCGTGGGGGCGGCCCTGACGTCGGCCCTCGGAGTGCTCACCCTCGGAGACGAGGCCGCCTCGGGTCTTGGGGTGCGCGTGGGCCTCGTGCGAGGTTTGGGGACTGTCGCCGTCGCATCCCTCGCGGGCGGGGCGACGGCGATCGGCGGCCCCCTGACCTTCGTCGGGTTGGCCGTTCCGCTGCTCGTGCGCCGGGCGGTGGGCGCTCGACAGGGGCTGATCGCTGCGTGGTCCGTGGTGGTCGGAGCGGTGTGGGTGACGGCCGCTGACGTTGCGTCCCGCCTCGTGCTGGCCCCGCAGGAGGTGCCCGTCGGAGTTGTCATCGCGCTCATCGGCGCGCCGTTCTTCATCCTCGGCGCGCGCGGAAGGGGAGTGTCGTGAACTGCGAGCGGGATCGGTACGTGCGCGTGGCACTGGGGCGCGTGTCTGTGCGCGTTCACAGGCGCAGCGCCGTTGTCGTGCTCGGGGCCCTCGTCGTCCTCGTTGCCCTGTGCGTCTTGTCGCTGACGTTGGGGGACTACGGGCTCAGCGCCGCGGATTCGTTTCGGCGCCTGATGGGTGATGGTGGTCCGTCGGACGATTTCCTCGGCGTCTACTTCGTGCGATCTGTTCGCCTGCCCCGCATGGTCGCAGCCGTGTGCGTTGGGTGTGCGTTGGGGATCGCCGGTGCGGTCTTTCAGACGATTTCGGGTAACCCGCTGGGTAGCCCTGACATAGTTGGCCTGTCCACGGGGTCGGCGACGGGGGCTCTCGTCGCGATTATCGTTCTGGGTTCGAGTCCTGCCGTCACGGGGGTTGGAGCCCTCGTGGGTGGGCTGGCCTCGGGTGTTGTCATCGTGGCGTGCGCGGGCGGCGTGCGGGTCACGGGGATGCGCGTGGTGTTGGTCGGTATCGGGTGCTCGGCGGCTCTGAGGGCCGTGAACTCGCTCCTCATTGTGAAGGCACCTCTGGAGGCTGCCCAGCGAGCGCAGCTGTGGAGCGCGGGTTCCCTCGCGGGGGTCACGATGGCTCGGGTGCTTCCCCTCGTGGTCGTCCTCCTGGCCGCGGCATGCGTCCTTGCGTGGGCGTCGGTGCCGTTGGGGCTCGTGGCGATGGGCGATGATGTCGCGACAGGGTTGGGGGTGCGGGTTCGTGTCGTTCGCATTGTCGCGATTGTCGTGGCGATGGTGCTGGTCTGCGCGGCGACTGCCGTTGCCGGTCCGGTGTCTTTTGTCGCCCTGTCTGCTCCCCATGTCGCTCGGCGTGTGAGCCGTAGCGGGGGAGTGGGCCTCACGGCGTCGGCTGGCGTGGGCGGCCTCATCGTGTTGGCATCCGACGTGGTCGCGCAGCGTATCGTGGCGCCGCACGAGCTGCCCGTCGGCGTGGTGACGGGCGTCGTGGGCGGTATCTATCTGTTGGCTCTGTTGGTTCGTGAGGTGAGGTGACGTGTTGGGCGCCAGGGGTGATGCGCGGGGGTTGCGCGCGCGTTCGGTGACGGTGGGGTACGGCAAGGATGCTCCCATCTTGGAGGATCTGTCTCTCGACGTTCTCGAGGGGCAGCTGACGGTGATTGTTGGTCCGAATGCCTGCGGCAAGTCAACGCTGTTGCGTTCCTTGGCGCGTGTGCTGGGCGTGCGCTCGGGTGTGGTCGAATTGGATGGTCGGGCCCTGACGACGATGAACCAGAAGGAGCTGGCTCGTCGACTCGGGCTGCTCGCGCAGTCTTCCACGGCTCCCGCGGATATCCTCGTGGAGGACCTGGTCGCGCGCGGGCGCTATCCTCATCAGTCGTTGCTTCGTCAGTGGAGCGCTGAGGATGACGAGGCCGTGGCGTGGGCCATGCGTCAGGCGGGCGTTGAGGCCTTGGCTCGGCGGCGCGTCGGGGAGCTCTCGGGCGGGCAGCGTCAGCGAGTGTGGATCGCGATGGTGCTTGCGCAGTCGACGGACATCGTGTTGTTGGACGAGCCGACAACCTATCTGGATCTGAATCATCAGCTTGAGGTGTTGCGCCTCGCGCGGCGTTTGCAGGCCGACGGCAGGACGATTGTCGCCGTGCTGCACGATCTGCACCTAGCGTTTCGCTATGCGACCCACCTTGTGTGCATGAAGGAGGGGCGGATCGTGGCGCAGGGGGCGCCGAGTGACATCGTGACTCCAGCCCTCATCGAGGCGGTGTTCGACGTGCCGTGCGTGATCATCGAGGATCCGCAGACGGGTTCGCCGCTCGTCGTGCCACGCCCCTAGGTGTTGAGCACGTGAACTCGCAATCTCAAATGCTGACCAGCGGGTTATCTGACAGCATGATTATCCGATAATATAGCTCACAATAAATGGTGTGCGGAGCTATTTTTGCCCGAAAAATCAACTATCGAGCCTATGGTCCAGTAATTTGCTTGTTGCTCGCAATTGCGTCGGGGGCGCGAGATAATACTATTGACTATGTAACCGGTAGTTACTCGGACACTGACATTAACGTTCTGCCCAGAACTGCAAGGATTGGTTGAGATTATCTCGAGGAAAAGGAAGACATTAGGCATGACGACACGGTCGCTCACGCGGAGCAAGGGATTGCACATGTCCCTGCTCGGCTTGACCGCCTCTGCGTCCATCGTCGCAGGCGTGTTTGTCGCCGCCACCCCCGCCTATAGTGACGACGGTGTGCCGGATGTGTCGGCGTCCTGCCTCGTGGCAACCGAAGAAGATGCGACCGTCCACGTCTCCTCTATCCTCCATGCGGGTGAGCCCGTTCATGCCGAGGGTAGTGGGTGGGGTCCGAGCTCGGACACCACGCGCGGCTTTGTGATCGTCACCCTCGATGATGGCAAGGAGCGGCGCCCCGCCGATACTAATCTTCCCGACTGGGTGCCGGCCGCCGTTGCGCGCGATCGGAGTGCCTGGGCGGTTCTCGAGGTCGACGGCGATGGCTCCTTCTCGGCGGACATCGCTGTTCCCTCCACCTGGGAGGTTGGCTCCAGTCATCAGATCGCGATCGGCGACGGCGTGACGGGCACCTACGTGACGGTGAGCGTGACGGTTGTCGATGCGCAGGTCGCGGTTCGCTCTTGTTCTGTTGCCGTCGATGATCCGACCCCCGTCGAGCCGGACCAGAGGGGCGACGCCGCCGAGCCCGGTGGTGATGCGACTGCTCCCAGTGACGTCGACTCATCCGCGTCGACCGTGATGCCACCGGCGGTTCCTGCCGACGAGCAAGCGGAGCCCGTCACCAACTCGAAGGTGGTCCTCACGCAGCCGACGGATGGCGAGTCGGACGATGCACAGCGCCGCGCGAGCGAGGCCTCGTCCCCGTCGCCATCGGCTTCTTCGAGCGCTTCCCCTGCCCGTGGATCCTCCTCTGGCGGTGCCGGTGCGCCCGCAGATTCGTCCGACCCGACCCCACAAGCCTCCGCCTCTACCGAACAGCAGAGCGTCTCCGCCTCGCAGATTGGACCCAAAGCGCACACTGAGCAGCAGGCGAACGACCAGGCGGCCCGTGAGGAAGAGGGGCGCCTGAACGGATGGATCCTCGCTGGTGGTGGGCTGCTGGCCCTCCTCGGTGCCGTCGTGACGGTCAGTATTGTGCGCCGCCCGCACCCGGGGGCTCACTAGGGACAGTCGCGGGCCGTCTCATGCCAATGAGATCACGATTAACCGGTTGGTGTGCGTTGGAATTTAGCAATCAGTCGTCACACCTGTTACTCTGGTTTCTAGATAATAGCTGCTGAGTATTTAGTCACTAAGGAGAACCATTATGCAGCACGGACGGGCTAGGACTGCCCTCTCCGCGCGGGGGCTCGCGGGCCGCAGTCGGGCGATGAGTGTCCTGATGGCCCTGTGTCTCTTTGCCGCGATCGCGCTCGCCATTCCTGGTTTCACCGCGCGTGCAGACAGCAACGATGGTCCCTACTCCATCCCCAACACGACCTTTATCGTCAGCCTCGAAAACGCCTTTGACTTCGAGGCGCAGTACGGTAAGACGGGTTACTGGGGCGTCATTCTCGATAATGGCCGCGTGACTCCCACGTCGGCCGTGACCTTCGAGCGCGACGGTGAGATCGTGGCCCCTACCGCCGATGACCTGTGGAAGGCTGCCCCGCTCAACAGCTACTCGATGATCGTTCCTGTGCCCAACGGCACCAACAACATCGAGGGCATCACGTGGGAACCCGGCACGTCGCATTGGGTCACTATCGTCACTTACAAGGACGATAAGACGCTCGCGACCACCTCGAGCTACTCGGTACAGGTCTTCAAGCCCTACAACCCCGCCGACACCGACCCTGTTGATCCCGCACCGGCGCCGACGACCGATCCCGCACCGGCGCCGACGACCGATCCTGCCCCGGAGCCCGCACCGGCGCCGACGACCGATCCTGCCCCGGAGCCCGCCCCCGAGCCGACGACCGATCCTGCCCCGGAGCCCGCCCCCGAGCCGACGAGCGATCCTGCCCCGGAGCCTGCCCCGGTGCCGACGACCGATCCCGCCCCGGTGCCGACGACCGATCCTGCCCCGGAGCCCGCCCCCGAGCCGTCGGCGGCACCGACCGTTGCTCCTGCGCCACAGCCCGACGATCCGGAGCTGCCCGTCGTCCAGCCGACCCAGACTCCTTCTGTGAGCCCGACGCCCAGTCCCTCCGCTTCCTCCTCTCCCGCCGCTCACTCGAGCCAGCCCTCCGACACGCCCGTGTCGCCCGTGACCGATGAGTCGCAGCTGACCGACGCCAACAAGGGTGGCGTGAGCGCCGCCTTCACCGGTGGACAGCTCACGATCAACGTTCCCTCTGACAAGGCCGTTGCTGGCGAGTGGGTGAGCGCCAGCATCATGCAGACGGGCGAGGCGCGTTGGCTCCAGGTTGAGCCCTCGAACCAGGTGACCATGGATGTCACGGGCCTGCCGATGGGTGACTATAAGGTCGTCGTCGCGAACCGCTCGCACCAGCTGGTTGGCTGGGCCGAGTTCAAGGTCGCCTCGACGGTCGCCGCCGCGAGCCCCGGCACCGCGGTGGATGGCTCCGGCTCCGTGAAGCTCCACGCTGAGGTCCTGTCCTCTTCGAACTCGGGCGACGAGTCCGAGGGCTTGAACGGATACCTGCTGGGTGCCGGAGCGTGCATGCTGATCCTTGGAGGCCTCGTCGTCCTCCAGGTTCTGTCCGGTCCGAAGATCGGGTCCTCCTCGCAGGGAGTCACCCTGACGTAGGCTAGGTTTCATGGATCTGTTTGATTCTGAATCATTCGACGAGCTGGGCGTGCCCGCGTTTACCGCGGACGCGCCCCTCGCCGTTCGTATGCGGCCTACCAGGTTGGAAGAGGTCGTCGGCCAGTCACACCTCCTGGGGGAGGGCGCCCCGCTGCGACGCTTGCTTTCCGCGGAGTCGAGCGGTGGGGTCGCCGTCTCCTCGGTTGTCCTGTGGGGGCCTCCCGGTACCGGAAAGACGACGCTCGCGTATTTGATCGCCCGCGCCTCGGGTCGGCGTTTCGTCGAATTGTCCGCCGTGTCATCGGGTGTGGGGGACGTGCGTCGTGTCGTGGATGCGGCGCGTCGGACCCTGGCGAGCAGTGGCGAGGAGACGATTCTTTTCGTCGACGAGGTTCACAGATTCTCCAAGTCGCAGCAGGATTCGCTCCTTCCTGCGGTCGAGAACCGGTGGGTTGTTCTCGTCGCTGCCACGACGGAGAACCCGTCGTTCTCCGTGATCGCGCCCCTGCTCTCGCGCTCGCTCCTGCTGACGTTGCGTCCCCTGGATTCCAGTGCGCTGGAGGGCTTGGTCCGGCGTGCCGCCACTGATGAGCGCGGTCTCGCCGGTCGGTTTTCCATCACCGACGAGGCCGTGGCGGGCCTCGTGCGCCTGGCGGGCTCCGACGCGCGTAAGTCGCTGACGCTTCTCGAAGCCGCGGCGGGCGTGGCCAGCGATGACGGCTCCGGTGAGATTACGGTGGCCAGCGTGGAGGCAGCTGCGAATCAGGCGCTCGTTCGGTGGGGCCGCGACCAGCACTACGACGTGGCGAGCGCTTTCATCAAGTCGATGCGCGGCTCGGATGTCGACGCTTCCCTGCACTACCTGGCGCGCATGATCGAGGCCGGAGAGGATCCGCGCTTCATCGCGAGGCGCATCATGATTGCCGCCTCGGAGGAGATCGGCATGGCCGCGCCAGAGGTGCTCACGACATGCGTCAGTGTCGCCCAGGGAGTCGCCCTCATTGGCATGCCGGAAGCGCGCCTCCTCCTCGCCCAAGCGGTTGTTGCGGTTGCGACCGCCCCGAAGTCCAACGCCACGTACCTGGCGATCGATCGTGCCCTCGCGGACGTGAGAGCCGGGCGCGGGGGAGCGGTTCCTCCCCACCTGCGCGACGCCCACTACTCCGGGGCCTCCTCGCTCGGGCACGGCGACGGGTACCTCTACGCCCACGATCATCCCCATCACGTCGCGGCCCAGCAGTACCTGCCCGACGACCTGGAGGGTACCCGCTACTACGAGCCGACCGAGAACGGGCATGAGGCGATGCTCACGAAGAGGCTTGGTGTCATTCGCAATCTGCTGAAAAGACGCTAGTATGGAACAGTTGTCCGCTTGCGCGGGCACCTGGGGCCTTAGCCGACGGACCTTCACCGGTCCTGGAGTTGGCCCCATGTCGGGCGAACGTCCCGACATGACATGAGAAACAGGAAAGAAGAATCATGGCAACAAATCGTTCCCGTAAGCAGGTCCGCGAGTCCCGCGCTCTCGGCCTCGCGCTGACCCCCAAGGCCGTCCGCTACTTCGAGAAGCGCCCCTACGGCCCCGGCGAGCACGGCCGCACCCGCCGTCGTCAGGACTCCGACTACGCCGTTCGTCTGAAGGAGAAGCAGCGTCTGCGCGCCCAGTACGGCATCCGTGAGTCGCAGCTGCGTCGCACCTTCGAAGAGGCCCGCCGCACCGCCGGCCTGACCGGTGAGAACCTGGTCGAGCTGCTCGAGATGCGCCTGGACGCCCTGGTCCTGCGCGCCGGCTTCGCCCGCACCATCCAGCAGGCCCGTCAGGTGGTCGTCCACCGTCACATCCTCGTCGACGGCAAGATCGTGGACCGCCCCTCCTTCCGCGTCAAGCCCGGCCAGACCATCCAGGTCAAGCCCAAGTCGCAGACCACGGTCCCCTTCGAGATTGCCGCTGAGGGCATTCACCGCGACGTGCTGCCCGCCGTCCCCGAGTACCTGGACGTTGAGCTCTCCCGCCTGAAGGCGACCCTGGTGCGTCGCCCGAAGCGCGCCGAGGTCCCCGTGACCGTTGACGTGCAGATGGTCGTCGAGCACTACTCGCGCTGACCTTTGTCATCACCGCGCCCCCCAAGCACGTGCTTGGGGGGCGCGGTTGTATGTGTATCCCACAGCGCGCGTAAGCGTGCCGATGTGCCGTCATGGGTGGGAACCGACTAACATAAGGCACTATGCGTACTTCTGAAATCCGCACCCGTTGGCTCGACTACTTTGAGAAGCAGGGTCACGAGGTGTGTCCCTCCGTCTCACTGGTCTCTCCGGAGCCCTCGATCCTCTTCACGATCGCAGGCATGGTTCCGTTCATTCCCTACATCATGGGCGTCGAGCCTGCTCCGTGGCCGAGGGCCACGTCGGTGCAGAAGTGTATTCGTACCAACGACATTGACAACGTTGGTAAGACGACCCGTCACGGCACGTTCTTCCAGATGAACGGTAACTTCTCCTTTGGTGACTACTTCAAGGAAGGCGCCATCAATTTTGCGTGGGACCTGCTGACCGGTTCGCGCGAGGAAGGCAAGTACGGCCTCGACGGTGATCGTTTCTGGGTGACGATTTGGGACCAGGACGAGGAGGCTCTGAACGTCCTGACGAAGCAGATCGGCATGGACCCCAAGCACATCGTGCGCCTGCCGCGCGTTGAGAACTTCTGGGACACGGGTCAGCCCGGCCCGGCCGGCCCCTGCGCCGAGTGGCACTACGACCGCGGCCCCTCCTACGGTCCCGAGGCCGTGGGTGGCACTGTGGACCCGGGTGGCGACCGCTACCTCGAGGTGTGGAACCTGGTGTTTGACCAGTTCATGCGTGGCGAGGGAACCGGCAAGGACTACCCGTTGCTGGGGGAACTCGATAAGAAGGCGATCGATACCGGTGCCGGCCTCGAGCGCCTCGCGTTCGTCATGCAGGATAAGCCGAACATGTACGAGATCGACGAGGTCTTCCCCGTCATCGATGCCGCGATGCAGATGAGCGGCAAGCGCTACGGCCTGGGGGCCGCGGGTCCCGAGGCCGGCGCGGCCTACGACGATGATGTGCGCATGCGTGTCGTGGCCGACCACGTGCGTTCCTCCCTTATGCTCATCGGTGACGGCGTGCGTCCGGGCAACGACGGCCGCGGCTACGTGCTGCGTCGCCTGATCCGCCGCGCCGTTCGTTCGATGCGTCTGCTGGGTGTCGACGAAGCGACGATGCCGACGCTGCTGACGGCGTCGAAGGACGCGATGAAGGCCTCCTACCCCGAGCTGGAGACGAACTGGAAGACGATTTCCGAGGTCGCTTACGCGGAGGAGGATGCTTTCCGTCGCACGCTGAGCGCCGGAACGACGATCCTGGACGTGGCCGTGGCGAGCGCGAAGGAATCGGCGGGCGCGCCCCTGATTTCGGGTAAGTCGGCATTCTTGCTGCATGACACCTATGGTTTCCCGATTGATCTGACCCTCGAGATGGCCGCCGAGCAGGGCGTGTCCGTCGACGAGGAGGGCTTCCGCGCCCTCATGGCCGAGCAGAAGGAACGCGCGCGCGCCGACGCGCGCTCGAAGAAGACCGGACATACTGACGTGCGCGTCTTCCACGACATCGAAAAGGAGATGGGCGGCGGTTCGACGTTCCTCGGCTACACCCAGGAGTCTGCGCCTGCCCGCGTCCATGCGATCCTCGTGGACGGACAGCCGGTGCCGGTGGCGCAAGCTCCCGCCGCTATTGACATTGTCCTCGATCAGACGCCCTTCTATGCGGAGATGGGCGGCCAGCTGGCCGACCACGGAACGATTCGGTTGCCCGGCGGCGACACGGTGATCGACGTGACCGACGTTCAGGCTCCGATCCGTGGGCTGACCGTCCACCGTGGTCACCTGCGTCAGGGTGGCATTGCTCTGGGTGATTCGGTGATCGCCGAGATTGATTCCGAGCGTCGCCTGGCGATCGCTCGTGCGCACACGGCGACCCACATGGTCTACGCGGGACTGCGCAACGTCGTGTCCGAGCACGCGGACCAGGCAGGGTCGGAGAACTCGCCCTCGCGTCTGCGCTTCGACTTCCGTCACAACAGCGCGCTCTCCGGCTCTCAGCTCAGCGACATCGAGGAGCTGGTGAACGAGAAGCTGGCCGAGGACCTGCCCGTGACCACCGAGGTCATGAGCATTGACAAGGCGAAGGAAATGGGCGCGATCGCTCTCTTCGGAGAGAAGTATGGCTCCGAGGTACGCGTCGTGACGATCGGCGACGGCTTCGACCGCGAGCTCTGCGGCGGCACCCACGTACCGACGACGGGCCACATCGGCCGCGTGACGGTGCTCGGCGAGGGTTCGGTGGCCTCCGGCGTGCGCCGCATCGAGGCCCTGGTCGGTTCCGGCGCCTACGAGTTCCAGGCGAAGGAACACGCTCTCGTCTCCCAGCTCTCCCAGCTCGTGGGCGGCCGCGTGGATGAGCTGCCCGAGCGCATCGAGTCGTTGCTCGCCAAGCTGCGCGAGTCCGAGAAGAAGCTGGAGAAGATTCAGGCCGATCAGGCAAAGCGTCGGGGCGGCGACCTGGCCGCATCCGCTGAGCGCATCGGGGCGGTCGACCTCGTGGCAGCCGCGGTCGACGGTGTTCCGACGAAGGAGCTGCGCGGTCTGGTCCAGGACGTTGCGGCGCGTCTGGGGCACGAGCGCGGTGCGGTCGTCGCCCTGGCCGGTGCTGAGGGCGGCAAGGTTGCTCTGGTGGTTGCCACCAACGAGCGTGCGCGCGAGCTGACGCTCGACGCGGGCGCGCTCTTGCGCGCGGGACTCGCGCACGTCGATGGTCGCGGTGGCGGCAAGGCCGACATTGCCCAGGGTGGCGGTACCAAGCCCGAGGGTATTGCGGCCGGCCTGGCAGCGATCCGTTCGCAGATCGAGTCGCTGTGAGCCTGCGCAGGGGAATCCGCATCGGCGTGGACGTCGGCACCGTGCGTGTCGGCGTCAGCCGATGCGACTCCGACGGCATCCTCACGATGCCCGTCATGACCCTCACGCGCGCCCCCGACTCGTCGGACCTCGATCAGCTCGCGGATATCGTCGCCCAGCACGAGGCCATCGAGGTGATCGTGGGGCTGCCGCGGCACTTGCGCGGCGGGGAAGGCATCTCCGCTAAGGGCGCCCGCAAGTACGCGCGTCGCCTTAAGAAGCTCGTTGGGGGCGTGCGCGTTGCGATGGTCGACGAGCGGCTTACCTCCAACCAGGCGCACGAGCGTCTGCGCGCATCCGGTATTCCGGAGCGTGAGCACCGTAGCGTCATTGATCAGGTTGCGGCGCAGATCATCTTGGAACAGGCCCTGGAGCTCGAGCGCATGAGCGGTCGCGCGCCCGGGGAGGAGATCGTCCTCGAGAATAGCGAAGGAGCGAACCAATGAGTACGCCCCCCACGTATCCCTTCCGCTCGCGCCGAGAGATCCATTCCGGCCAGCCCAAGGTCTACTCCGACGCTCCCAACGAGGACGTGACCCCTACGCCATCGGATCCGACGCCCACCCCGGTGCGCGGAACCGCCTCGCCCGCCCACGCCTCGTTTGATGAGAGTGACGCGCGCCTGTCCCGCCAGAGCACGCCCGCCGTCTCCCAGGCCGACCCCACGCCCACCCCGATTCAGGGCGTGCCTGCTGTGACGCCCGCGCGTTCATCGCTGAGCGAGTCCGAGCCGCGGGGCGAGCACCCCGCGTGGAAGCCGACCGACGCTGCCTCGGAGACGACCGGCATGCGCTCTCGGCGGATCGCCAGCGAACGCCGCGCCGCCCGCAAGCGTAAGCGCCGCCGCCGTATTCGTTCCTTCTTCGTGATCGTTCTCGTGCTCGGCCTCGTGGGCGGCGCGAGCTACTTTGCATACTCTCAACTGATGAATTCCTCGACCGTTGCCTCCGACGATTACCCGGGCCCCGGCACGACCGACATCCTGGTGACGATCGACGACCAGGCGACCGGACGCGAGATCGGCCAGAAGCTCTACGAAGCAGGCGTCGTCCGCTCCGTGGGAGCCTTCGTGCGTCAGTACGAGAAGAACAGTGCGGCACGCAGCATTAATCCGGGCACCTATCGTTTCAAGCTGCAGATGAGCGCCGCGGATGCGCTCGCCGTCCTGCTCGATCCGATGAATCGCGTCGACTCGACTGTGACGGTCCTGGCGGGCGAACGCATGTCGGTGATCAAGAAGCGCATCGCCGAAGTCATGGACGTCTCCGATGCCGAGGTCGAACAGGCCTTTGCGAACACCGCGGCCATCGGTCTGCCCGCCGAGGCCGGCGGCAACGTCGAGGGCTGGCTGCACATCGGCGAATATAAGGTCGAGAAGGATGACACGCCGACGAGCGTCGTCGCCCGTATGGTTGCGGCCACCGTCGAAGAACTGGACAAGCTGGGTGTGCCCGCCGCGGACCGCGAGACCGTCCTCATCAAGGCCTCGATCGTCGAGGGTGAGATGGGCACGAACTCGAAGTACATGCCGATGGTTGCCCGAGTCATCGACAATCGACTGGCCGACACGGAGGGCGAGACGAAGGGCATGCTCGGCATGGACTCGACGACGCTGTACGGCGTCGGCAAGGAGGGCGGCCTGCCCACCCAGGCCGACCTGGATGCGGACAACCCCTACAACACGCGCCTGCATGCGGGCCTGCCTCCCACACCGATCAACCAGCCCAGTCTGGAGGCCATCAAGGCCGTCCTCAAACCGGCCGACGGCGACTGGCTCTATTTCGTGACGGTCGACCTGAACACGGGCGACACTCTCTTCGCGTCCAACGCGGCCGACCACGAGAAGAACAAGGAGAAGCTGGTCGAGTACTGCAAGACCCACACCGACCAGTGCAACCCCCAGTCATGACGGCATGGGCTGGGGTCATCGGCTCCCCGATCTCGCATTCTCTGTCCCCGGTGATTCACCGCGCGGCCTGGGGCCAGCTCGGGATTGAAGACTGGGAGTACCGGCGCTGTGAGGTGGACGAGGGGACCCTGCCCGCCTTCGTCGCGTGCCTCGATGACTCCTTCCGTGGCCTGTCGGTGACGATGCCCTGCAAGCAGGCGATCATGGGGTTGCTCGACGCCATCGACCCGCTGGCCAGCGCGGTCGGAGCCGTCAACACGGTCGTTCCTTCCGCCGGGGTGCTCGCGGGATTCAACACGGACGTGGCCGGCATCGCCTCGGCGATCAGGCGCGCCTGTGACCAGGCGGGGGTCCCGCTTCCGACGAGTGCCCTGGTCCTGGGGGCCCGCGCGACGGCCTCGTCTGCGTTGGCAGCCCTGGGTGAACTCGGTATCACGACGACCACGGTGGCGGCCCGGCGTTTCGGCGGACCTGGCTCGGTGATCGCTGCGGCGTCCCGCCTCGGTGTCAGCGTCGAGCAGGTGATGTGGTCGGATATGCGCGCGGTGACCGCCGCGGCGACTGCCTGCGACGTTCTCATCTCGACCCTGCCAGCCACGGTCGCGGATCCGCTCGCGGCCGCCCTCACTGCTCGAGAGGACCAGGTCCTGCTCGACGTTATTTATTCTCCGCGCGACACCGCCCTGCGGGCAGCCTTCGAGCGCGCCGGGGCGGTCGTGGCCGAGGGCACCGACATGCTGGTCTATCAGGGGGCCGCTCAGGTTCAGCTGATGACCGGACGCAGCCCCGACCCGTCCCTCATGCGCGCCGCCCTGGAGGATGAGCTCGCGCGGCGCGAGCGCGCGAGCGGGGGAGAGGGGCACCCGTGATTGCCGAGTGGCTCTCGCCTCGCATCAGCTCCGACCTGTCCCTCGTCTCGGGCTTTCTCACGTGGATCATTATTCTGGGATGGCTGTGGCACTCCGGGTGGAGGGTGCAGCGCCGATACTTCATCGAGGTGACCCAAAAGCCTCTGTCGCGTAACGCGATCGTGTGGGTGGCGGGCATCGTCGGTGCTCTCTTCTTCGTCGCCGCGCAGATGCGACCCGGCATGCCGGCGGTGATGACGGTCGCCATGATCGGCACCCTCAGCGCTTACGTGGACGCGCGCACGCACCGGCTTCCCAACATGTACACGGTGGTCATGGGGATCGGCGTTATCGTCGGTGCCCTCATCGGGTGCCTGATTTCCCCGATGTGGTCTGGGCGACTCATTGGCTTCGCCGTGGGCGCGCTCATCTGGCTCGTCCCCGTCGCGATCCTGAACCGTCTGCCCGGAGGAATGGGCGGGGGTGACGTGAAGCTCGCCCCCGTGCTCGGGGCCATGGTGGGCTCAGTCGGGCTGCACGCCGCCGTCTTCGCGCTCGCCCTGTCCTTCATATCCGCGGGTTTGGCCGCCCTGTGGAAGATCGTCGTGGGCTCCGCCGGCACTAAGTCGCGGGTCGCCATGGGCCCGTGGATGATCGGCTCCGCCCTCGTGGGTGCGATCGCCTGGGGTGTCGTGCCCGACTGGCTATAGGCCGGTCTCACGCGCCTCATCGTGGACCCGTCGGGCCCAAGGCCGCTTGTGATGGGACAATGACACGGTGAGTATTACGACGCCTTCGCATCCGTCCGAGCCTGTCAGCCTCGAATGGGGTCAGACTTGGCCCCCTCGTGACGTCTTCTCGAAGCTCGCCACGTCGAGGCGCGTGATTCCCGTCGTGCGCCGCGTCCTCGCCGATGAGCTCAGCGCCGTTGGCGTCTACCGTCAGCTCGCCCACGGCGACTACGGCAGCTTTATTCTCGAATCCGCCGAGCACGGGGGTTCTTGGGGCCGCTGGTCCTTCGTGGGAGCGTCCAGCGCCGGCGCCATCGTGGCACGCGACGGCCACGCGCAGTGGGTGGGTGCACACCCGGAGGGTGCCGTCGTGGAGGGGACGTTCCTGGAGGTTGTGCACTCCGCGCTCGAACAGTTGGCGGCGTCGCCCATTGAGGGGCTGCCCCCGCTGACGGGCGCCCTCGTCGGGTCGCTGGGATGGGGCATCATTCCTGAATGGGAGCCGACCCTGGCGGCAACCGCACCCAAGGAGTCCGACCTCCCCGACGCGACGCTCGTGCTCGCCACGGAGGTCGCTGCGATCGATCACGCGACGGGGTCGGTGTACCTGATGGCCATCGCTTGGAACCTCAACGGCTCTGATGAGGGCGTCGATGGCGCCTACGACCGCGCGATCCAGCGGCTTGACGCCATGACGAGCCAGCTGGCCTCGCCCATCGCCCCGGCGGTGCTAGGGGTGAGCGGCCAGGAACCTCCGGCCGTCCGCCAGCGCACGCGCCGCACCGACTTCGAGTCTTCCGTCAACGCCGCCAAGCGCGCGATTACGGACGGGGATGCCTTCCAGATCGTCCTGTCTCAGCGCCTCGACGTGTCGACTGAGGCCAGCGGCGTGGACGTGTACCGCGTCCTGCGTACGGTCAACCCCTCGCCCTACATGTACTACCTGGATCTGCCCGACGAGCGTGGTGGTCACTTCGAGGTCGTGGGTTCTTCCCCGGAGACGCTCGTCAAGGCGCAGGGCCGTCGCGTGTGGACGTACCCGATCGCGGGCTCGCGTCCCCGCGGCGCCGACTCGGCTCAGGACCACCGCCTGGCTGCGGAGCTCCTGGACGATCCCAAGGAGCTCTCCGAGCACGTCATGCTCGTCGACCTGGCGCGCAACGACCTGTCGAAGGTCTGCGATCCCGCCTCGGTCGAGGTGTCCACGCTCATGGAGCTCAAGCGTTTCTCTCACATCCAGCACATTTCGTCGACCGTGACGGGGGTCCTGCGACCGGATGCGGACGCTCTCGATGCCCTGGTTGCGACTTTCCCGGCGGGTACCCTCTCGGGTGCGCCCAAGCCTCGTGCTATCCAGTTGATCGACGACTTCGAGCCGGCCGCCCGCGGCGTGTACGGTGGCGTCGTCGGCTACTTTGACCTGTCGGGTGACGCCGATCTGGCGATCGCCATCCGCACGGCCTCCCTCAGGGACTCCGTGGCCTCGGTTCAGGCCGGTGCCGGCGTGGTCGCGGACTCGGTGCCCGAGCTGGAGTACGAGGAGTCCCGCAATAAGGCCGCCGCCGCGGTCGAGTCCGTCGTGCGCGCCTCGACGTTGGCCCCGCTGTCGTGAGACGCGCGGCCGGATGCTTTGCCCGGGCGTCCCTTTTATTCGCTAGCCTTGATGGCGTCCAACTGTTTCTCGGTGAAAGGGGAGCGTCGTGAGCGTTCTCGATGACATTATCGTGGGGGTCCGTCAGGACCTGAAAGAGCGCGAGGATCGCGTTCCTCTGAGCCGTGTCAAGGAGATGGAACAGAGCGTTCCCGAGGCGAAGGATGCGCTGGGTGCCCTGCGCAATCGCGACGGCGCCGTCAAGATCATTTCGGAGGTGAAGCGATCCTCCCCCTCGAAGGGAGCACTCGCGCAGATCCCTGATCCTGCCGCCCTGGCGTCCGTCTACGAGGCTGGGGGCGCCTCCGTGGTGTCGGTACTGACCGAGCAGCGTCGCTTCCACGGGTCGCTTGCGGATCTCGACGCGGTGCGCGCGGCGGTCGACATCCCGATCCTGCGCAAGGATTTCATCGTGACGCCCTACCAGATTCACGAGGCGCGTGCTCACGGCGCGGATCTCGTCCTGCTGATCGTGGCTGCCCTGGAACAAAACGCGCTGGTGTCGCTCCTGGAGCGCACGCGTTCGCTGGGCATGGAGGCCCTCGTCGAGACGCATTCGCGCCTGGAGGCGCTGCGTGCCCTCGACGCGGGCGCGTCGATCATCGGCGTTAACGCGCGTAATCTGAAGACCCTCGAGGTCGACCGTTCGACGGTCGAGCAGGTCATCGACGTGATCCCGCAGGACGTCATCGCGGTCGCCGAGTCGGGGGTTGCACAGGCACACGATGTCTTCGAGTACGCCAAGTGGGGCGCGGACGCGGTCCTGGTTGGTGAGGCGCTGGTGACGTCCGGCGATCCTCTCTCGAGCATTCAGGACATGGTCAGCGCCGGTCAGCATCCGGCGCTGCGCACGGATCGTCGGGCCCGCGTCGCCGCGGCCCGCAAGGAAGGACTGTGATGAGCGCTGAGAACTTCGTCCCCGGACCGTATTTCGGTGATTTCGGCGGCCGATTTGTGGCCGAGTCGCTGATGGGCCCCCTCGAAGAGGTTGAGGCGGCGTGGAAGCGCTTGTGGCGCGACAAGTCTTTCCAGGCGCGTCTGCGTGACCTGTTTGCCAACTACGCCGGTCGCCCGTCCCTGCTGACCGAGGCGCCGCGTTTCGCGGCAGATTTGGGCGGCGTGCGTGTCTTCCTCAAGCGCGAGGATCTCAACCACACGGGCTCGCACAAGATCAACAATGTGCTGGGCCAGGCCCTGCTCACGAAGGAATTGGGCAAGACCCGCGTCATCGCCGAGACAGGAGCCGGTCAGCACGGGGTCGCAACCGCAACCGCGGCGGCCCTCCTCGGACTGGATTGCACGATCTATATGGGGCGCGAGGACACGGAACGTCAGGCCCTCAACGTCGCGCGCATGCAGATGCTCGGCGCCGAGGTGATCGCCGTGACGGCCGGCTCTGCGACCCTCAAGGACGCCATCAACGAGGCCTTCCGCGACTGGGTGACCAACGTCGAGACGACGAACTACATCTTCGGCACGGCGGCTGGCCCGCACCCCTTCCCGGAGCTCGTGCGCGATCTTCAACGCGTTATCGGCGACGAGGCGCGCGCCCAGCTGCTCGCGACCGAGGGACGACTGCCCGACGTCGTTGTGGCCTGCGTGGGCGGCGGGTCGAACGCGATCGGTTCCTTCACGGCGTTCATCGACGATCCGAGCGTCGAGCTGCTGGGCTGCGAGGCGGCTGGCGACGGCTTCGACACGGGGCGTCACGCCGCCTCCATCACGGCCGACCAGGTTGGAGTGCTGCACGGCGCTCGCACGTTCGTCCTGCAGGAGCGCGACGGACAGACGAAGGCCTCGCACTCGATCTCGGCGGGCCTCGACTACCCGGGCGTGGGCCCCGAGCACGCGTGGCTGGCCCGATCGGGGCGGGCCTCGTATATCCCCGTCTCCGACGCCGAGGCCATGGACGCCTTCCTGCACCTGTCACGCACGGAGGGCATCATTCCCGCGATCGAGTCATCGCACGCGCTCGCCGGGGTGCGCGCGTGGGCCCGGGCGAAAGCCGAGGCCGAGGGACCTTTCGCGCCCGGAGACGAGCCCATCGCCATCGTGACAGTGTCGGGGCGCGGCGACAAGGACGTGGACACGGCGTCGCGCTGGTTCGGATACGGCCGCGCGAAGCTACAGGTCATCGACCCGAGCGCCGGCCCCTCGGGCGTGGCCGTCCTGGACGAGAACGAGGAGAAGTGACATGACGCGAGCCCCCCATTCCGCCGTCGCCATCGATGCGGCACTCGAGCGCGGCGATGCCGCGCTGATCGCCTACCTGCCCGTCGGTTTTCCGTCGGTCGAGGACTCCGTTCGCGCGGGTAAGGTCCTCGCGGATGCCGGAGTCGACGTCATCGAGCTGGGATTTCCCTACTCCGACCCGGGCATGGACGGCCCCACGATTCAGCGCGCAACCGTCGCTGCGCTTGAGCGTGGCACGCACCTGGAGGATCTCTTCCACGCGGTGGACGAGCTGACCTCGTATGGGATTTCCACGACCTCGATGACCTACTGGAACCCCGTTGAGTGGTGGGGTGTCGAGCGCTTCGCGAAGGACTTCGCCGCCGTCGGCGGCTCGGGCCTCATCACCCCCGACCTGCCGCCCGAGGAGGGCGCGCAGTGGGAGGAAGCTTCGGATAAGTACGACCTGGAGCGCATCTACCTGACGGCCCCCTCGTCCCCGGAGCATCGCCTGAAGCTGATCGCCGCGCATTCGCGCGGCTGGGTGTACGCGGCCTCCTCGATGGGTGTCACGGGCGCCCGCGCGGCTGTCGGCGCGCACGTGGCGGACGTCGTTGCACGCACGCGTGCGGCCGGTGCCCAGCGCGTGTGCGTGGGCCTGGGCGTGTCAAACGGTGCCCAGGCGCGGCAGATCGGTGCCTACGCAGACGGCGTCATCGTCGGTTCGGCTCTGGTCAAGACCCTCTTCGAAGACGACGTCGACCGCGGCCTGCGGGCGCTCAGCGAGCTCGCCCGTGAGCTCAAGGCCGGTGTGAGCGGAGCGCGCGCGTGAGTCTCCTCGCTGCTGGCATTCCCTCGCCCTCCCAGGGCGTGTGGTACCTCGGATCGCTCCCGCTGCGCGCCTACGGCATCATCATCGCCGTCGGCATGATCGTCGGCGTGTGGTGGACCTCCCGGCGCTACGCGGCGCGCGGGGGCAACCCCGACACCATCTTCGACGTCGCTCTGTGGGCGATCCCGCTGGGCGTCGTCGGTGCGCGCCTCTACCACGTCGTCACCTCGCCCGAGGCCTACTTCGGGCCGGGCGGCGATCCCTGGCTCGCCCTGCAGATCTGGCGCGGCGGCCTGGGGATCTGGGGAGGCGTCGCCTTCGGCGCGCTGGGTGCCTTCCTCGCCGTCAAGAGGGCCGGCGTGCGTTTCGGGCCAATCGCGGACTCTCTGGCGCCTGCCCTGCTGGTTGCCCAGGCGATCGGCAGGTGGGGAAACTGGTTTAACCAGGAGTTGTTCGGCGCCCCGACGACTCTGCCGTGGGGGCTTCAGATTGACGCCGCGCACCTGCCCGCGGGCTACCCGGTGGGCACCCTGTTCCATCCCACGTTCCTGTACGAGTGCCTGTGGAACCTGGCCGGCGCTGCGCTCATCGTGGCGCTTGAGCGCCGCCGCCGCTTCGCGGCCGGCCAGCTGTTCGGCATGTACCTGATGGTGTACACCGCGGGACGCGCGTGGATCGAAATGCTGCGTATCGACGACGCACACACGATTGCCGGTCTACGCCTGAATGTGTGGACGTCCCTGGCGGTGTTCCTCCTTGGCGTCGCACTGTTTGTCCTCGCGGGTCGCCTGGGTCGGCCGCGCGAGGTCGTCGGCGACGGGGCGGTGACGGATGACGATGAGCGTGCGGGGGCGAGCCCTGAGGGAAGCGACTCCGATGCTGAGGACGTCATCGACACGCGCGTGAGCGAGGACGAGTCCGCGCAGGAGAGCTCTCTCGAGGAGTTTTAAACCAGCGGCGGGCACGCTAGTGGAGTAGAAGGTCCCATCATGGGCTCATTCATGGGAATGATCACGTCGGCCGGGCCGAGCTCCTTAGTGATTACTTTGTGACTGGACGGTAGACTAAGCTTTATGCGTCGAGCTAAAATTGTCTGCACTATTGGACCTGCCACTGAAACCCCTGAGCAGCTCCAGGCGCTGGTGGACGCCGGCATGGATGTCGCGCGTATCAACCGGTCGCATGGAAAGGCTGAGGAACACGAGGCCGTTATTGCGCGCGTGCGAAAGGCGTCTGCGACGTCCGGCCGTGCGATCGCGGTTCTCGTCGACCTCCAGGGCCCCAAGATCCGTCTGGAGACCTTCCAGGACGGCCCCCAGGAGCTGAAGATTGGTGACACCTTCACCATCACCACCCGCGATGTTCCCGGCACGAAGGAGCTTGTCGGTACCACCTTCAAGGGCCTGCCCGGTGACTGCGCGCCCGGCGACCGCCTGCTGATTGACGACGGCAACGTCGCGGTCCGCGTCGTCGAGGTGAGCGATACGGACGTCGTGACCCGCGTCGAGGTCCCCGGCGTGGTCTCGGACCACAAGGGCCTGAACCTGCCCGGCGTCGCCGTGTCCGTTCCTGCGCTGTCCGAGAAGGACAAGGAGGACCTGCGCTGGGCGATCGAGCAGGATGCCGACTTCATCGCCCTGTCCTTCGTGCGCTCGGCCCACGACATTAAGGACGTCCACGAGATCATGGACGAGATGGGTAAGCGCATTCCCGTCATCGCCAAGATCGAGAAGCCCCAGGCCGTCGAGGCCCTGGAGGAGATTGTCGAGGCCTTTGACGGCATCATGGTTGCCCGCGGCGACCTCGGCGTCGAGATGCCCCTCGAGGCCGTGCCGCTTGTTCAGAAGCGTGCGATCGAGCTGGCTCGTCTTGCCGCTAAGCCCGTCATCGTGGCGACCCAGGTCATGGACTCCATGATCAAGAACCCGCGCCCGACCCGCGCCGAGGCCTCCGACTGTGCGAACGCCATCCTCGATGGTGCCGACGCGGTCATGCTCTCCGGCGAGACCTCGGTGGGTGCCTTCCCCATCGAGACGGTGCGCACGATGGCAGCGATCATCGAGTCCACCGAAGAGAACGGTGGCGAGCGTATCGCGTCCATTCCCAGCTTCTTCGCCGACCGCGCAGGCGTCATCTGCGAAGCGGCCGCCCGCATCGCAGAACACATGGACGCCCGCTACCTGGTGACCTTCACCCAGTCGGGTACCTCTGCGCGCCTGCTGTCGCGCATGCGCCGCCCGATCCCGATGCTGGCCTTCACGCCGCTGGAGTCGACGCGCCGTCGCCTGGCCCTGTCGTGGGGCATCCAGACATACCGCGTCCCCGAGGTGCAGCACACGGATGACATGGTCTGGCAGCTCGATCAGGTCGTGCAGTCCTCGCACCTGGCGGAGATCGGCGAGCAGCTCGTCATCGTCGCCGGCATGCCGCCGGGCATCCCCGGTTCCTCGAACATGCTGCGTATCCACGAGGTGGGTGACGAAGCCGATTACGCGATCGGCGGCGCACGCTAAACCGTAGAGGCGCAAACGGTGGGGTGCTGGCATGGCCAGCACCCCACCGTCGTTTTCTGCGATGTGAGTCCCTTCGCGTGGACACAATGACAACGCTGGAATAAAGTATTCCAAATACACGTTGAGACGTGTAACGCCGCTCCAACGACGGCGCGGCGAGGCAGCAGGTTGCTGCGGGCACATCACGGAATGCCAGTGCGAACAAAGCACGTTTCCGCGCGCCCACAACGGAAGATGGAGGAAGAAATGAATACGAACATCCGGACCGTGTCGGTCCATGACACTCTGTTTGGCCGCGTGGCCAACAACCTGGAGGTCGCCCAGCTCTCGCGAGCCGTCGAGCCGTGGTTTGCCGACTTCCATGACAGGAGGGTCAAGCAGGCGATCGCCGATCTCGACGAGCCGACCCGCAGGGGAGAGGCAGCCGAGTTTCTCGGCCTCGAGCTGAGCGTGGTTGCCTAACAGATACGGTGAGGGGCCGACAAGCGTTGCTTGTCGGCCCCTTTTCTGCGATGCGACAACTCGTATCAATAACGGTTCCAGCGTCGCGCCAGTACCTGTTTGCCGGTACCATGGAGCACGTACTCCAGTGGCGGTACCCCGAGTGGGATTCGAACCCACAACAAGCCGGGTTTGAGCCGACCGCCTCTGCCAGTTGGGCTATCGGGGCTTTCGCGTGTGCGAGAACCACAATAGAACAGCTGAGCACACCGATCAAACTGAGGAATATGACAATGAGTGAAGAGCAGGCTGAACCGCGTCGCGTCCTCGTCGCCGAGGATGAGGGGCTGATTCGTCTCGATATCGTTGAGACTCTGACCCAGGCGGGGTTCGAGGTCGTCGGCGAAGCTGCCGACGGTGAAGAAGCAGTCGAGCTGGCGCTGGAGCTGGAGCCCGACCTGTGTGTGATGGACGTCAAAATGCCGAAGATGGATGGCATCACGGCGGCCGAGAAGATCCTGCAGGAGCTGTCCTGCGCGGTGGTTATGCTGACCGCCTTCTCCCAGACCGAGCTGGTCGAGCGCGCCCGCGACGCGGGCGCCATGGCCTACGTGGTCAAGCCCTTCAGTCCCTCCGACCTGATTCCCGCGGTTGAGATCGCGCTGTCGCGTCACGCGGAAATTGAGTCCCTGGAGGATCAGATCGCGGATCTGACTGACCGTTTCGAGACTCGTAAGCGCGTGGATCGCGCCAAGGGCCTGCTCATGAAGAACATGGGCATGAGCGAACCCGAGGCCTTCCGCTGGATTCAGAAGACGTCGATGGATCGTCGCCTCTCCATGCGTGAGGTTGCCGACGCGGTCATCAACCAGGTCGACGACTGATCACAGACCTTACGGCGCAGGCGGGGAGAGTCAACGACTCTCCCCGCCTGCCTCGTCTGACGACGCGCTCACTCGTGCGCGGAACGCACGAGGATGCGGTTGGTCACACGGGCGACGGAGATGAGTCGTCCCGCGTCGTCTCGAATGTCGACGGTGTGCACGGTCGAGGAACGACCCAGGTGCACGGCGGTCGCCGTCGCCGTGATCGTACCCTCCCGCCCCGCGCTGATGTGGGAGGCGTTGAGCTCGGTGCCGACCGCGTAGGCCTGCTTGCCGGGGTGCGTTTCGCGCGCGTGGATCTGAGCGGCGAAAGAGGCCGCTGTCTCGGCGAGAGCAGCGGAGGCGCCGCCGTGCAGGATCCCGGCGCTTTGACGGTTGCCGTCAATGGGCAGCGAGATCACGGTGCGCGCCGCCGAGTGTTCGAGCACCTCCATGCCGGTGGCCTCCATGAGTGTTCCCGGCCAGTGGGCGCCCACCCAGCCGCCTGTCGCGAGGGGGTCGGGCCTGGAGGTGCGGGTGTGTTTCGTCTGGTGATCGTGTGTCATGGCATCTAGGGTGGCATGTGTGAGTGACACTGTGCTGATTATTGACGGCCATTCGATGGCATTTCGTGCGTTCTATGCGCTCCCGCCGGACAATTTCGTGACGGCGACGGGGCAGCACACGAACGCTGTTTACGGCTTCGTGTCAATGCTCACGCGCCTGCTCGAGACGGAGCGTCCGACGCACGTGGCCGTCGCCTTCGATGTGTCGAGGCACTCATTTCGTTCCGAGGAGTACCCGGAGTACAAGGGCACGCGCGAGGCGACCCCCGAGGAGTTCAAGGGCCAGGTGGAGCTCATCCGCGAGGTCCTGGACGCGATGGGTATTGTCTCGCTGTCGCGCGAAGGTTTCGAGGCAGACGATATTTTGGCGACGCTCGCTCACCGTGCCAGCCAGCAAGGAGCGACCGTCCTCGTCGTGTCGGGTGACCGCGACTCCTTCCAGACGGTGACCGACAGCGTCACCGTCCTGTACCCGGGCACGGGCCCGGGCGACCTGCGTCGTATGACGCCCGAGGCCATCGAGGCCAAGTACGGGGTGCCGCCGCATCGCTACCCGGAGATTGCTGCGATCGTCGGCGAGACGTCGGATAATCTGCCGGGAGTGCCCGGTGTGGGACCCAAGACGGCTGCACAGTGGATCAACAAGTACGACGGCTTGGACAACCTGCTGGCGCGCGCCGATGAGATCGGTGGAAAGCGCGGCGCCGCCCTGCGCGAGCACATGGACGACGTCGTGCGCAACCGCCGCCTCAATCGCCTCCTGACCGACATGGATCTCGAGGTCACCCCCGCCGACCTGGCCCGCCGCGCGACCAACGTGGCGGCCATCGACAGGCTCTTCGATTCCCTGGAGTTCGGGCGCCTGCGCGTCAAGGTCCGCGAGGTCGCCGGCATTGGCATGGGACAGACCCCCGCGGCCGAGCCCGCCGAGGAGGCCGTGCCCGAGACGCAGGTTGAGGTGCGCCTAGCCGACGCCGACTGCGACATCGCCGCGTGGACATTCGCGCACCCCACTGTCGCCCTCCTCGTCCAAGGCGACATGCGCCCAACCCGAGGAGATGTCTCCCGGATCGTCCTCGCGACCGCCGACGAGGCCCTGGTCATTGATCCAGCCGAGCTCAGCCCCGCGCAAGAGGGCGCGCTCACCGCCGTCCTCGCCCAGGCCTCGTCCCTCATCGTGCACGACGAGAAGGGAACGCGTCACGCCCTCGCATCGAGGGGATGGGCCCTCGGAGCGCCTTCCTTCGACACGATGCTCGCCGCGTACCTGGCCCACCCCGACCAGCGATCCCACAAGCTTGAGGACGTGGCTTCGCGCCTGCTCGGCATGACCATCGAGGAGGGAAACGCCGACTCAGACGCCCTCTTCGACCTCGGCGAGATCGGCGAGGGGCCTACCGCCGCCCAGGTGCGCGCGGGCCGCCTCACAGCCACGCTCCACCCGCTGGCCGACAAGCTGCGCCGGGCGCTCGACGAGAGCGGCGAAACGGCGCTCCTGACAGACATGGAGATGCCGCTCTCGCGCCTCCTGACCCAGATGGAGACCGTCGGCATCGCCGCGGACGCCCGCGTCCTCGACGACCTCTCGGCTGAGCTCGGCGCCGACGTCGAGGCCGCCCGCGACGGCGCGTGGGCCGCCGCCGGACGCGAGGTCAACCTCTCCAGCCCCAAGCAGCTCCAAGAAATCCTCTTCGACCACTTCGGGCTGCCCAAGACCAAGAAGACCAAGACCGGCTACACGACGAACGCCGACGCGCTGGTAGACCTGTGGGCCAAGACCGAGGAGAGCGGGGGAGCGGGGCACGACTTCCTCGGTTTCCTTCTCACCCACCGCGACCGCATCAAGCTCAAGCAGATGGTCGACTCCCTGTCCGCCACCGTCGCATCCGACTCCCGCATCCACACGACCTTCTCCCAGGTCGCCGCGGCCACGGGACGCCTGGCCTCCTCCGACCCCAACCTGCAGAACATCCCCGCGCGCAGCGCCGACGGCATGCGCATCCGCGGCGCGTTCGTCGCGGGCCAGGGCTACGAGTCCCTCATGAGCGCTGACTACTCGCAGATCGAAATGCGTCTCATGGCGCACCTGTCCGGCGACGAGGCGCTCATCGAGGCCTTCAACTCCGGCGAGGACCTGCACCGCACCATGGCATCCATGGTCTTTGGCACTCCCGTCGCCGAGGTCACCGGCGAGGAGCGTTCACGCATCAAGGCCACCTCCTATGGCCTCGCCTACGGCCTGTCCTCCTACGGCCTGGCCGCCCAGCTCGGCATCCCCGTCCCCGAGGCCGCAGCCCTGCGAGAACGCTACTTCGAGCGCTTCGGCAAGGTCCGCGACTACCTCGAAGGCCTCGTCGCCCAGGCCCGCGCCGACGGCTACACGCAGACCATGTTCGGACGTCGCCGCTACCTGCCCGACCTGCGCTCGACGAACCGTCAGCGCCGAGAAATGGCCGAGCGCGCCGCGCTCAACGCCCCCATTCAGGGCAGCGCCGCCGACATCGTCAAGATCGCCATGATGGACGTCGCCGCCGCCCTGAGCGAGGCCGGCCTGGCCTCGCGCCTCCTCGTGCAAATCCACGACGAGCTTCTCCTCGAGGTCGCCCCCGGCGAGGAGGCCGCCGTCGAAGAGCTCGTCCGGGCACAGATGGCGTCGCCCGTCACGCTGTCCGTCCCGCTGGACGTCGCCGTCGGCGTCGGCGCGTCGTGGCAGCTCGCGGCGCACTGATCGGTGTGACGACGCGACGCACGCCACGCAAACTGTCGCCAAATTCGTCACATTTACGCGTCAAAGGCTGCTAAACTGAACCACGGTGCCTAGGGACAGGTGCATCCGCATTCGTCCGCAGGCGCTGGAACTGTCCATCTACTATCCAGTCCGTTTCGGAGAAACTACTACATGACCACGAATACGCCGCAGGTCGCTATCAACGACATTGGTTCGGAAGCAGACCTGATCGCAGCCATCGACGAGACCATCAAGTACTTCAACGATGGCGACATCGTCGAGGGCACTGTCGTCAAGGTCGACCACGACGAGGTCCTCCTTGACATCGGCTACAAGACCGAGGGTGTCATCCTCTCTCGCGAGCTGTCCATCAAGCACGACGTCAACCCCGAAGACGTCGTCGCCGTGGGCGACCAGATCGAGGCGCTCGTCCTCCAGAAGGAAGACAAGGAAGGCCGTCTCCTCCTGTCGAAGAAGCGCGCTCAGTACGAGCGTGCGTGGGGCAAGATCGAAAAGGTCAAGGAAGAGGACGGCGTCGTCACCGGCACCGTCATCGAGGTCGTCAAGGGCGGCCTGATCCTCGACATCGGTCTGCGTGGCTTCCTGCCCGCCTCCCTCGTCGAGATGCGTCGCGTCCGCGACCTCGCCCCCTACATCGGTCGCGAGATCGAAGCGAAGATCATCGAGCTCGACAAGAACCGCAACAACGTGGTCCTGTCCCGCCGCGCATGGCTCGAGCAGACCCAGTCCGAGGTCCGCACGAACTTCCTGCACACCCTCCAGAAGGGCCAGGTGCGCTCGGGTGTCGTGTCCTCCATCGTCAACTTCGGCGCGTTCGTCGATCTCGGCGGTGTCGACGGCCTGGTGCACGTCTCCGAACTGTCTTGGAAGCACATCGACCACCCGTCCGAGGTCGTCGAGGTTGGCCAGGAAGTCACCGTCGAGGTTCTCGACGTCGACATGGATCGCGAGCGCGTCTCCCTGTCCCTCAAGGCCACCCAGGAAGATCCGTGGCAGGCCTTTGCTCGCACCCACGCCATCGGCCAGGTTGTGCCCGGCAAGGTCACCAAGCTGGTTCCCTTCGGCGCGTTCGTGCGCGTCGAGGACGGCATCGAGGGTCTCGTCCACATCTCCGAGCTGGCTCAGCGTCACGTCGAGCTGCCGGACCAGGTCGTCAAGGTCGGCGAAGAGGTCTTCGTCAAGGTCATCGACATCGACCTCGAGCGTCGCCGCATCTCCCTGTCCCTCAAGCAGGCCAACGAGGGCGTGGACCCGAACTCCGAAGAGTTCGATCCTTCGCTCTACGGTATGGCCGCCGAGTACGACGAGAACGGCAACTACAAGTACCCCGAGGGCTTCGATCCGGAGACCCAGGAGTGGATGGAAGGCTTCGACGCTCAGCGCGAGGCGTGGGAAGCCCAGTACGCCGAGGCTCAGGCCCGCTGGGAGGCCCACAAGGCTCAGGTCCGCAAGGCCCTCGAAGAGGACGCCGAAGCGGCTCCCTCCATCGAGGAGCAGGCCTCCTACTCGACCCCGGTCGACAACGAGGGTACCCTTGCGTCCGACGAGGCGCTGGCCGCGCTGCGTGAGAAGCTGACGAACAACTGAATCGGTCGCTTAGACTGAGCTTCAACTCGTCGGTTCACGCCAGTGAACGCATGAGTGGTGGTCCCCAGGTTTTCCTGGGGGCCACCACTTTTTGCTTGACGTGCCGTTAGATGTCCGACCGCCGTGAGGCCCGCTCGCCGTCCGCGCCGCGAGCTTCGCTCGGTGCCTCGTCCCGAAGCCCTGCCAGGCCCCGAGGCCTCGCGGTGACTTCCAATCGGCCGGCCTAGTTGCTCAGCGATCTCGCACGTAATTCCCGTGCGAGTATTTCAAACACTGAAATCGCGTCGTTCGAATTGCAACGTTTTGAGCACATCTTGAAAACTGACCGATGTAAATTACGTGCGACTTTTGCTCGGGGTTACATCGTTCCTCGTCGTACAGATAACGAGATCCCGCTCGCCGATGTCGTGCGGGGTCTGTGGTCGACGCAGGTCAGGCCGCCGAGCGCTTCAACAGCGCCACGTCAACGCACGCGCCGATCAATGCCGCGACGACGGTGGGGAGGATCCAGCCGAGCTGGTTGGCCTGGAGGGGACTCCACATGAGCAGGGAGTTGATTCGGTCGGTGGCGACGCCGACCTGCGCCAGCGTCGTCGCCCCCGACCAGGCGGCGGCCGTCCACGTGCCCAGGCGGAAGGTCCACATCGCGGGCGTGGCGAGGCGGAAGGGGTGGCTCACGATCGTCATGAAGACGACCGTGATGGCGATCGGATAGAGGAAGGTGATGATCGGCACCGCGATCGCCAGCACTGAGGACAGGCCCGTGGATGCCAGTACGAAGGAGATAAGCGTGAAGAGGATCATCCACGCCCGGTAGGAGATCGAGGGCAGCAAGCGGTTAAAGAACTCCGACGTGGCGGCGATGAGGCCTACGGCGGTCGTCATGCATGCGGTGAGCACGATGAGACCGAAGACTATCTGACCGGGCCAGCCCATCGTCGAGCGCGCCGCATCGGCCAGGAGGCTCGCACCGTCCGTGTAGCTCTGTGCGTTGGGGATGACGTGCCCGATCAGGCCCAGGCCGACGTAGACCACGCCCAGGAGCGCCCCAGCGATCACTGCCGCGGTGGAGGTACGCCGAACGACCTTGGCTCCGATACCGCCGCCCGTGTGCCCCAGCGACGTCACGACGATGATGCCGAAGGCCAGAGCCGCGATGGAATCCATCGTCATGTAGCCTTCCAGCAGGCCGGCGGCCAGAGGGTTGCGGACGTATTCGCCCGTGGGAGCGTCGTGTGAAGCCGGCAGGGACGCCAGGCAGAGGAAGACGAGGAGGACGAGCAGGCCCAGCAGGATCGGGGTGAGCACCTTGCCGAGGCTGTCGATGATGTTGGTCGGGTTCCAACACAGGTAAAAGGCGATGGCGAAGAAGATCAGGTTGAAGATGATCGATGCAACGGTGGACTGTGTGCCGATAATGGGTGCGACGGCCGTGGAAAAGGAGACGGCCCCCGTGCGTGGGAGCGCGTAGAAGGCTCCGATGGAGAGGTAGACCAGCACCGAGAAAACGAGGCCGAAGTACGTGCCCGCGCGGCTGACGAGGTCGCGCATGTCGGTGCCCGACAGGGCGATCGTGATGATGGAGACGACGGGCAGGGCGACGCCGGCGATGAGGAAGCCGATGATCGCGGGGGTAAAGTTCGAGCCGGCGGACGCGCCCATAATCGGCGGGAAAATAAGGTTACCGGCCCCAAAGAACATGGAGAAGAGGGTCAGTGAGGTCGCGATGAGGACCGCGGTACCTGAGCGCTGGGTGGTATCGTCGTTGATTGTGTGCGTCACTGCTACTCGCTGTGTTGTGGGGGCTTTAACAGGACCAATTCTTGCATGAGGGTACGTATGCGCAACCGCAGGGGGGATACGCTGGCGCCATGACGACGTCGCTTTCTTACGGAGAATGCTCCGCCACGCTCCTGCGCCCACTGGGCCCGGCGCGCACAGAGGGCCCCTCCCGCGTGGTCGCGGTCAGCGGTGGGATCGGCTCCGGCAAATCCACGGTGACCGCCGCCTTCGCCTCGTTGGGTGCCATCGTCGCGGACGCCGACGCCATCGCGCGCGAGATCATGGAGCCTGGGCACAGCACCCTCACTGAGGTCGCCGCGCGCTTCGGGGTGGACCTGATTCGGCCTGACGGGACCCTCGATCGCGCGGGCCTCGCGCGTCGTGTCTTCGCCGGTGAGAATGCCGACGAGTGCGTCGCAGCCCTCAATGCCATCACGCACCCCGCCATCGAGCGTCGCGCCTGGCAGATCCTGAGCGCCGCCCCCGCCGGTTCGCTCGCGGTCTATGACGTCCCGCTTCTCGTCGAGGGGGCAGGGGCGGAGCGTTTTGATGCCGTCGTCATCGTCGACGCCCCCATCGAGGCGCGGATCGCGCGCTTGGAGGGCAGGGGAGTGTCGCCCGAGGATGCGCGCGCTCGCATCCGTGCCCAGGCCTCGTCACGCCAGCGCCGCGCTATCGCGCACGTGTGGATCGACAACTGCGGCAGCGCCGAGGACCTGCGGCAGGTCGCGTCCCGGGTGTGGCGGCGCTGGCTGATCGCCGATCTCTAGGGGGCAAACGACGAGGCCGGGGCACACTGTCGCTCGCCGCGCACCCGGGCGGGTCCTCCGCGCGATGTCAGGGCGTGGGCGGTAGCGTAGGGGAGTGAGCGAAACCCCCGTCATCCGCCAGAACAAGCCCTTCGAGGTTATCTCCCCGTACACGCCGTCGGGCGACCAGCCTAAGGCGATCCGAGAGCTGGCCGCGCGCATTCGCGACGGCGAGCAGGACGTCGTCCTCATGGGTGCGACGGGTACGGGTAAGAGCGCGACCACCGCCTGGCTCATCGAGGAGCTGCAACGACCCGCGCTGGTCCTCGAGCCGAACAAGACCCTCGCCGCGCAGCTCGCCGCCGAGTTCCGCGAGCTCCTGCCGGGCAACGCGGTCGAGTACTTCGTGTCCTACTACGACTACTACCAGCCCGAGGCCTACGTCCCTCAGACGGACACGTTCATCGAGAAGGATTCCTCGATCAACGACGAAGTCGAGCGCCTGCGTCACAGCGCTACGAACTCCCTGCTCACCCGCCGTGACACGGTCGTCGTCTCCTCGGTGTCCTGCATCTACGGCCTCGGCACCCCCGAGGAGTACGTGGCGCGCATGATCGAGCTGAGCCGCGGCATGATCATCGATCGCGATGCGTTGCTGCGACGCTTCGTCGCCATGCAGTACGTGCGCAACGACATGGCGTTTACGCGCGGTACCTTCCGCGTGCGCGGTGACACGATCGAGATCATCCCCGTGTATGAGGAACTCGCGATCCGCATCGAGATGTTCGGCGACGAGATTGATTCCCTCGCGGTTCTGCACCCGCTCACGGGCGACGTCATCTCCGAAGTCGACCACACCTACCTGTTCCCCGCCTCGCACTACGTCGCCGGCGAGGAGCGCATGAAGAAGGCGATCGCTTCGATTGAGGACGAGCTCGACGATCGCCTCGCGTGGTTCCGCGGCCAGAACAAGCTCCTCGAGGAGCAGCGCCTGCGCATGCGCACCACCTTCGACCTGGAGATGCTCAAGGAAATCGGGTCGTGCTCGGGCGTGGAAAACTACTCGCGTCACATCGATGGGCGCGGACCCGGCACGCCGCCGCACACCCTCCTGGACTACTTCCCGGACGACTTCCTGCTGATCATCGACGAGTCGCACGTGACCGTCCCCCAGATCGGCGCGATGTTCGAGGGCGACATGTCGCGCAAGCGCACCCTCGTCGACTACGGCTTCCGCCTGCCCTCCGCGATGGACAACCGCCCGCTCAAATGGGATGAGTTCACGGCGCGCATCGGCCAAACCGTCTACCTGTCCGCGACGCCCGGCCCCTACGAGCTCGAACGCTCCGACGGGGTGGTCGAGCAGATTATTCGCCCGACGGGCCTGGTCGATCCGCTCGTCGTCGTCAAGCCCACCGAGGGACAGATCGACGACCTCCTCGAACAGGTACGCCTGCGCGTCGAACGCGACGAGCGCGTCCTTGTCACCACCCTCACGAAGAAGATGGCCGAGGAACTGACCACCTACCTGGCCGAGCGCGGCGTCAAGGTCGAATACCTGCACTCCGACGTCGACACGTTGCGCCGCGTCGAGCTGCTGCGCGAACTGCGCCTGGGTACCTTCGACGTGCTCGTGGGCATCAACCTCTTGCGTGAGGGCCTGGACCTGCCCGAGGTCTCCCTCGTGTCCATCCTCGACGCCGACAAGGAAGGCTTCCTGCGCTCGACCCGCTCGCTCATCCAGACGATCGGTCGCGCCGCACGAAACGTGTCCGGCGAGGTCCACATGTACGCGGACAACATGACCGATTCGATGAACGAGGCCATCTCCGAGACGATGCGCCGTCGCGAGATTCAGATCGCCTACAACAAGGAACACGGCATCGACCCGCAGCCCCTGCGCAAGAAGATCTCCGACGTGACCGACATGCTCGCCCGCGAGCAGGTCGACACGCAGACCCTCCTCGAGGGCGGGTATCGCAAGGAGAAGAGCGCACGCGACCGAGGTGCGGCCGCGACGCCTGCCGTCTCGAATCCTGGTCAGCGCGCGGAGGCCGAGCTCGCCGAACTCATCGAGGAGCTGTCTGCCCAGATGATGACCGCCGCCCAGCACCTCCAGTTCGAGGTCGCGGCGCGCCTACGCGACGAAATCGAGGATCTCAAGAAGGAACTGCGCGCCATGAAGCGCGCCCATTGATCGTGCATGTTGCCCGGGGCGGCCGGACGCCGGATGCGGCTGCGGCCTCGTCCATCGGGAGCGGTCGACACCGTGAAGGCGACAGACGCCACTTGTTATGAATCGCCTGGGATCGGCTACTTCCGACTAGGATAGAGGTGTAAGCGGAGGGGAGTACTCCCACCAACAGTGGCGTCGTCATCACGACGGCCCGCCAACGCGGCGCGGCCTCCGGCGTCACCGGCCAGGATTCCTGGCGGGAGGAGACCTCCGGTACCCGACTCGTACCGGAGGCCCCACGTATGCACGTGCACGCCCTTGCCTGGATCATCCTGGCTGGCATTATTCTGACCATGATCGTCGTCGACATCGTCGGCCACGTCCGCACACCCCACGAACCCACGCTTAAGGAAGCGACCTGGTGGTCCATCGCCTACATTGCGATCGCCCTCATTTTCGGCGCCATCGTCTGGGCAGTCTGGGGGCCACAATACGGACAGGAATACCTGGGCGGCTACATCACCGAAAAAGCCCTCAGCATCGACAATCTCTTCGTCTTTGTCATCATCCTGTCGGCCTTCCGCGTGCCCCGCAAGAACCAGCAGGAGGTCCTGCTAGCGGGTATCGTCATCGCGCTGGTGCTGCGCCTTATCTTCATTCTCGCGGGCGCCGCGCTCATCGAGAACTTCTCGTGGGTGTTCTACCTCTTTGGCGCGTGGCTCATGTGGACCGCGATCAGTCAGGTTCGTGAGGGCATCGGTGGCGACGAGGAGGACGAGGACTACCGCCCGCCGTCGCTCGTGCGTTGGGTGTCGAAGGTCGTGCCCGTCACCGATGGTTTCATCGGCTCGCGCATGCTGTACCGCCACGGCGGACGCACCTACATTACGCCGATGCTGCTGTGCGTCATCGCGATCGGTACGGCCGACGTCATGTTTGCCGTCGATTCGATCCCCGCGATCTACTCGCTGACCTCCGAGGCCTACCTCGTGTTCGCCGCCAACGCGTTCTCGCTGCTGGGGCTGCGCCAGCTCTACTTCCTCATCGACGGCCTGCTCGACCGCATCGTGTTCCTGCACTATGGCCTCGCCGCGATCCTCGGGTTCATTGGCTTCAAGCTCATCAACCACGCGTTGCACACCAACGAGCTGCCCTTCATCAACGGCGGCCACGAGGTCGCGACGGTCCCCGAGCCGTCCATCGCTTTCTCGCTCGGATTCATCGTGGTCACGATCGTGATCACGGTCGCAGCTTCGCTCGTGGCATCTCGCGTTCGGCGCGGAAGCGACGACAGTGCCGCCTGAGAGCGGTAAAATTCGCCGGTCGAATAGTTAAGAGGTATTCATGGTTATTCACCCGTGGGCGTGGGGGATCCTGGCGCTCGTCGCCGTCGGACTCGTTGTGATCGACTTCCTCGGGCACGCACGCAACCCGCATCCACCCACGGCCGCTGAGGCGGCCCGATGGACTCTCTTTTACGTGGGGCTCGCCGCCCTCTTCGGCGTCGGCATCTGGCTGACGAACGGATGGCTGTACGCCCAGGAGTTCTACGCCGGCTGGGCGATGGAGTGGTCGCTGTCGGTCGACAACCTCTTCGTCTTCATTCTCATCCTCAAAGCGTTCCGGGTGCCCCGAGAGAACCAGCAGAAGGCGCTGCTCTTCGGCATCGTCATCGCGCTGGTGCTGCGCCTCGTCTTCATCCTGCTCGGCGCCGCGCTGGTCTCTCGATTCTCGTGGGTGTTCTTCATTTTTGGCGCGTGGCTGCTGTGGACCGCCGTGTCTCAAGTTCGGGAGACTGCCAGGGGCGAAGAGGCGGACGACGAGTACCACGAGAATGGCTTCATTCGCCTCGTGCGGCGCGTCCTGCCGATCACCGACGGTTTCATCGGCAACCGGATGCTCTACCGTCACGGCGGGCACACCTACCTGACGCCCCTGTTTGTCGTCGTGCTGGCCCTGGGCTCCGCGGACCTGATGTTTGCGTTTGATTCGATTCCTGCGATTTTCGGCGTGACCCAGCAGGCGTTCCTGGTCTTCGCCTGCAACGTGTTTGCCCTGATGGGTCTGCGCCAGCTGTTTTTCCTCGTGGACGCGCTGCTGGGCAAGCTCGTCTACCTGGGCTACGGCCTCGGCGTCATCCTGAGCTTTATCGGTATTAAGCTGATTCTTGAGGCGCTGCACGCCAACACCCTCCCGTTTATCAATGGCGGTCGGGGTGTGGAGTGGGCGCCCAACATTTCCGTGTCGGTATCGCTGGGCGTCATCGTCGTGACGCTGGCGGTAACTGTTGTCGCGTCGTTGATACGTACCGCGATGGATGAGGGGGATGCCCGTGAGCGCTGACGTGACGAGCCTCGGCGAGCGCGGCCTGAGTGCGGCAGAGGTCGCGGAGCGCGTCGCCCGCGGCGCGGTTAACCGCGTGAAGGACCGCACGTCGCGTTCCGTGGCATCGATCGTTCGAGAGAACGTGCTGACGCTCTTTAACGCGATCATCGTGGGCGCGTCGATCATCGTGCTGCTGTTCGGTGACCTGCGCGATGGCATCTTCGGCGGCGTGATGATTATCAATGCCGTGATTGGTATCGTCTCCGAGCTGCGCGCAAAGCGCACCTTGGATTCGCTGGCGATCGTGGATGCCCCGCAGGCGAGTGTCCTGCGCGATGGGACCCTGTCGGTCATTCCGGCTCGCGACGTCGTGCTCGACGACGTTATCGAGCTGACGCTCGGCGATCAGGTGAGCGTGGACGGGACGGTCCTGGCCTCCGCGGGCCTCGAGATCGACGAGTCGCTGCTCACCGGCGAATCGCGTCCCGTCAAGAAGAAAGAGGGCGATCAGCTGCTTGCGGGCACGAGCGTCGTGGCCGGCTCGGGGCGCATGGTGGCGACGGCGGTCGGTGAGCGCGTGTACGCGCAAGGCCTGTCTGAGCAGGCGCGCGCCTTCACCCGTACCGTGTCCGAGATTCAGGTGTCGATCAACCGCGTGCTGCAGGTCGTCTCCGTCATGCTGCTCCCGGTCGTTGCGCTGACCTTTTACTCGCAGAACCGTATCGCCGGCGGCTCGGGCGGGGATTGGCGCGAGGCTCTCGTCTTGTCGGTCGCCTCCGTCATCGGCATGATCCCCCAGGGCCTGGTGTTGCTCACGTCGATGAATTTCGCGATCGGATCGGCGACGCTGGCACGCCGGGGCGTCCTCGTTCAGGAGCTTCCGGCCGTCGAGGTGCTGGCCCGCGTCGATTGCCTGTGCTTGGATAAGACGGGCACGCTGACGACGGGTGGCATCCGGGTGCGCGAGGTCGACGTGGTTTCGGGGGACGCGGAGGAGGTGATGCGTGCCCTCGCGAGCGCCTCGTGCGACCGTACCAATGCCACTGCCGAGGCGATCTGGCAGCACCTGGATGGAGCCGAGCAGGCCGGGGCTGTCGAGCGTATCGAGTGGTCCGTTCCCTTCTCCTCGGCCCGCAAGTGGAGCGCGTGGGGGACCGGACGCGAGTCTTGGATCCTGGGTGCGCCCGAGTTCGTTATCGACGAGGCCGTGGCGACGAACGCGGTTCTCCTGGAGCGGGTGCGCGCCATTGCCACTCAGGGGTCCCGCGTCGTGGCGCTGGTTCGTGCGGACGAGGCCGTGATCGACGACGAGCTGCCCGCGCGTCGGACGGTGGCCGCCCTCGTGACGTTGGAGGAGGACCTGCGCGAGGACGCGGCCGAGACTCTTGACTACTTCCGCTCGCAGGGCGTGCACGTGCGCGTCATTTCGGGCGACAACCCGACGACGGTCGGCGCGCTGGCAGCCCAGGCGGGCTTGACGGCGCCCGACGGTTCGCCCGCTCGCCTCATGGACGCGCGCGACCTTCCCGAGGACCTGACCTCGGAGGCGTTCAACAACGCGATCGAGAGTCACGACGTGTTCGGGCGCGTGACGCCCGAACAGAAGCGGGCCATGGTGGGTGCCCTGCAGGCGCGCGATCACTGCGTGGCCATGACGGGCGACGGCGTGAACGACGCCCTGGCGCTCAAGGACGCCGACCTCGGTATCGCGATGGGCAACGGTACGCAGGCCACGAAGGCGGTCGCGCAGATCGTGCTCGTTGACTCGAAGTTTTCTGTCCTGCCCGGGGTCTTGTCGGAGGGGCGACGCATCATCGCGAACATGGAGCGCGTGTCTTCGCTGTTCCTCGCGAAGACCACCTACGCGGCGGTGCTGGTGATCGTCACCGCCCTGGTCGGTTGGCGCTATCCGTTCCTGCCGCGCCAGTTCAGCTACATCGACTCGCTGACGATCGGTATCCCCGCGTTTTTCCTGGCGCTGTGGCCCAACCCGCGCCGCTACGTGCCCGGATTCCTGAGGCGTACCCTGTCGCTCGCGATGCCCACGGGCTTCATCCTGGCGGCGGCTGCGCTGACCGCGTTCGGCATCGTCGATGGCCCACCGATCGCGCGCGAGTCCACCGCCGCGATCCTGTCCCTCATGCTGGGCGCCATCTGGCTGCTCGTGATCACCTCGCGACCCCTGTCGCTGTGGAAGTGGGTCCTACTGGTGAGCGTTATCTCCGCGACGGTCGGCGGCGTTCTGTTGCCGCCGGTGCGCGGTTTCTTCTCGATGGTCGCGCCCACCGGATACGAGTGGCTCGTGATCGCGTGTGTCGGCGCGTGCGCCGCCGCCCTCATCGAGATCGCTCAGCGCATCTTCTACGCGCGCCAATTCGCCCGCTCGATCCAGGAGTAGGGGGGCGGATACGAGGCGAGGCCAGTGTCGGGTATCAACCCGGCCCCGGCCTCGTTCGCGACGTGCGATCAGAACGCCCGAATGACGGGGTTCCACTCGCGGATGAGGCGCGCCTGGATAACCTCGGCGACGTAGAAAGGATCCTCGTTGAGGATGCGCTCGACGTCAGCCTGGGTTTCGGCGTTGATGAGGATGAGAGCGCCGGGGATCTCGCCAACGAGTGGCCCGGACGCAATGTTGATTCCCTGCTCGAGCAGGCCGGACAGGAACGCGCGGTGCGTCGGGCGAACCTCGTCCATGGTCTGCGTCATCGAGGGGTTGTACACGTATTCAACTGCATAGTAAGCCATACGCATAACACTAGCCCTGATCCGCGCTTTTGCCTAGGGGGCGGATAGGATCGAAGGGTGCATGACAAGCTAATCATCCAGGGCGCCCGCGAACACAACCTTAAGGACGTGAACCTCGAGCTGCCCCGCGACTCCATGATCGTCTTCACCGGCCTGTCCGGATCCGGTAAATCATCCCTCGCTTTCGACACGATTTTCGCCGAGGGACAGCGCCGTTACGTGGAATCGCTCTCCTCCTACGCGCGCCAGTTCCTCGGCCAGATGGACAAGCCCGACGTGGACTTTATCGAAGGCCTGTCACCCGCTGTTTCCATCGACCAGAAGTCCACCTCGCGCAACCCGCGCTCGACCGTCGGCACGATCACGGAGATCCACGACTACCTGCGTCTGCTCTACGCCCGCGCCGGCGTCGCGCACTGCCCCGAGTGCGGGGCCCGCATCCAGGCGCAGACGCCCCAGCAGATCGTCGATCGCGTGCGCACGATGGACGAGGGCACGCGCTTCCAGGTCCTCTCCCCGGTCGTGCGCGGACGCAAGGGCGAGTACCAGGACCTCATCGACGAGCTTCGTTCGGAGGGCTACACCCGCGCGATCATCGACGGTGAGATGGTGCGCCTTGAAAATGCCCCCAAGCTGGAGAAAAAGCTCAAGCACACCATCGAGGTCGTTGTCGACCGCCTCGTCGTGCGCGACGGGATGCGCCAGCGCCTGACCGACTCCGTCGAGACCGCGCTGCGTCTCTCCGACGGCCTGGTCGTCATCGACTGCGTGGATCTGGACGAGGACGATCCTGAGCGCCGCCGCCGCTTCTCCGAGAAGCGCGCATGCCCCAACGATCACCCGCTGCTGCTCGACGAGATCGAGCCGCGCACTTTCTCCTTCAACGCCCCCTACGGTGCCTGTCCGGACTGCTCGGGCCTGGGCTTCCGCCTCGAGGTCGATCCCGAGCTGGTCGTCCCCGACGAGGAACTCTCCCTCGCCGACGGAGCGGTGATCCCCTGGAACTCGAACTTCAAGTACCACAAGAAGCTCCTCGAATCCCTGTCCAAGGAGCTGGGCTTCGCGATGGGCACGCCGTGGAAGAACCTGCCGAAGAAGGTCAAGGACGCCGTCCTGTACGGCAAGGATTACGAGGTCACCGTCAAGTTCCGCAACCGCTGGGGGCGCGAGCGCTCCTACACGACGGGATTTGAGGGTGCGGTCAACTACATCGAGCGCAAGCGTGAGGAGACCGAGTCGGCCGCCGTGTCCGAGAAGCTCGACTCCTACATGCGCGAGATTCCGTGCCCGACGTGCCACGGTGCGCGCCTCAAGCCTGAGGTTCTCGCCGTGCACATCGGGGACAAGTCGATCGCCGAGCTTTCCAACATGTCGATCTCGGAGGCGCGCGAATTCCTCGCGACAGTGGAGCTCGAGCAGCGCGCACGTTCGATCGCCGAGCCGATCCTCACCGAGATCGAGGCCCGCCTGGCCTTCCTCGTGGACGTCGGGCTCACCTACCTGACGCTCTCGCGCGGCGCTGGAACGCTGTCGGGCGGCGAGGCACAGCGTATCCGGCTGGCCACACAGATCGGCTCCGGCCTCGTCGGCGTCCTGTACGTCCTCGACGAACCCTCGATCGGCCTGCACCAGCGCGACAACCGCAAGCTCATCGCGACCCTGGAGCGCCTGCGGGATCTGGGCAACACGCTCATCGTCGTCGAGCACGACGAGGAGACGATGGAAGAGGCCGACTGGATCGTCGATATCGGCCCCGGTGCTGGCGAAACCGGCGGGTGGGTCGTCCACTCGGGTCCGCTGGCCGAGCTGCTTGAGAACCGCAAGTCGCTGACCGGACAGTACCTGTCGGGCAAGCGCCGCATCATCGTGCCGCCGACGCGTCGCCCGATCGACAAGAAGCGCGTCGTGACCGTCAAGGGCGCGCGGGAAAACAACCTGAAGAATATCGACGTGTCCTTCCCGCTCGGTGTTTTTACAGCCGTCACAGGCGTGTCCGGCTCCGGTAAGTCGACGCTCGTCAACGCCATCCTGTACCGCACCCTGGCCTCGCGCCTCAACGGCGCGCGCATGGTTCCCGGCCGCCACCGCACGATCACGGGCATCGAGCAGCTCGACAAGGTCGTGCACGTGGATCAGAGCCCGATCGGTCGCACGCCGCGCTCGAACCCGGCGACCTACACGGGCGTGTGGGACCAGATCCGCAAGCTCTTCGCCGAGACGCAGGAGGCGAAGGTGCGCGGCTACGGCCCGGGACGCTTCTCCTTCAATGTCAAGGGTGGTCGCTGCGAGTCCTGCAAGGGAGACGGCACCCTGAAGATCGAGATGAACTTCCTGCCCGACGTGTACGTGCCCTGCGAGGTCTGCCATGGCGCGCGCTACAACCGCGAGACTCTCGAGGTCGAGTACAAGGGCAAGACGGTCGCGGACGTGCTCAACATGCCCATTTCGGAGGCCGCGGAGTTCTTTGCCCCGATCTCGCGCATCGCCCGCCACCTCAACACGCTCGTGGAGGTGGGCCTGGGCTATGTGCGCCTCGGCCAGAGCGCGACGACCCTGTCGGGCGGCGAGGCGCAGCGTGTGAAGCTGGCCTCTGAGCTGCAGCGGCGGTCGACCGGCCGCACGGTGTACGTGCTCGACGAGCCCACGACCGGCCTGCACTCCGAGGACATCCGCAAGCTGTTGCTGGTCCTGCAGTCCCTGGCGGACAAGGGCAATACGGTCATCGTCATCGAGCACAACCTGGACGTCATCAAGAGCGCCGACTGGATCATCGACATGGGTCCCGAGGGCGGCGCCGGCGGTGGCACTCTCGTCGCGCAGGGGACACCCGAGGAGGTCGCGACGGTGAAGGAATCATTCACCGGGCAGTACCTCGCCGAGGTCCTCGCGAAGGAGGCCGCGCGCGACTCCGCTGCTTCGCGGAAGTAATGGTTAGTATGGAGCTCATGAACCCCGCATACGGCCTCTACGGCTTCTCCTATTTCTGGCCCGCATGGGTCCACCTCATCGTGGTGGCGCTCATGGTGGTGTCCGGCGCACTCACGCTCAAGGCCCTCGCGGCCCGCTCGGCCGGGCGCAGCCGCGTCTACGGGCTGGGCTGCGGTTTCGTCGCCGGGCTGGGCAACCTGTGCCTGAGCGTGACGGCCCAAGCGGAGGCTCGCCACGTGTGGCACCTGGGCACGGTTATCGCGATCTACGCGGTCGTCGCTGTGCTTGTGATCATGTCGCTCTTTATGTTGTGGAGCAGCGACAGTGACGGCTTCTTGTGGTCCCGCGCCTTCCATACATTCCTTCTTGTCGGCGTCGTCGCCTCGGCTGCGCTGGAGATTACCCGGCGCACGCTGATGTGGATTCCGCTTCCGGTCATCGGCGTGGCAGTCCTCCTCGCGCTCTTCGCCGCTTTCGTCGTCGGGCGCAACACCGCCGACTAACCGCGCCTGCGCATACGACTCGGCCCCGACCTCGTCGATGAACGAGGCCGGGGCCGCTTCGTGTTGACGGAGGGTCCGCGTGCCTTGCCGGGTTACTCCTGCTTCTTCGCGGCCTCGCCCGACGCGTACAGGGCGTCGACCTCGTCGGCGTAGTCGGCCAGGACGCGGCGGCGCTTCAGCTTGAGGGAGGGCGTCATGTAGCCGTTCTCCACGGTGAAGGCCGCGTTCACGATGCGGTAGCGGCGGATCGACTCGGCGCGCGAGACGGCCTTGTTGGCGCGGGCGATCGCCTTCTCGAGAGACTCGCGCACCTCGGGCAGGTTCGCGGCCTGCGCCGCATCCACGACGGGCAGGCCGTGGGTCGAGAGCCACTCGGGCAGCATCTCCGTGTCCAGGGCGATGAGCGCGCCAATGTAGGGGCGGTTGTCGCCGACCACGATGATGTTCGCGATGAGCGGGTGCGTCGACAGGGATTCTTCGAGGATCTCGGGGGACACGTTCTTGCCGCCCGCGGTGACGATAAGTTCCTTCTTACGGCCCGTGATACGCAGGTGCCCGCGATCGTCAATCGAGGCGAGGTCACCCGTCTTGAACCAGCCGTCGACGTAGGCCTCGGCCGTGGCCTCGGGCAGGTTGTGGTAGCCCTTCGACACGGAGATACCGCGCACGAGCAGCTCGCCGTCGGGGGCGATCGTCATCCGGTTGCCTGGCCAGGGGAAGCCCACCGAGTCCGGGGGGAAGTCCTGCGGCGTCTCCACGGAGATAGGGCCGGTCGTCTCGGACAGGCCGTAGCCCTGGAGGAGCGTGATGCCCAAGCCCCGATAGAAGTTTGCCAGGTCGAGGGCCAGGGGAGCTCCACCAGAGATGATCGTGTGCAGGTTCGGGCCCAGGATCGCGCGGACCTTCGACAGGACGAGCGCGTCGGCGACGCGGGCGCGCAGCTTCAGCGCGGACGACGGGCCAGGGGAGGGCATCGCCGAGGCATCGGGGACGGGCGTCGTGTCGGGGCCGGGACCAGCGACCGCGGACTCGGGCAGGGGAGAGTCCACGTAGGCGGTGGCCTTGGACAGGGCGCGCGCCTGCTTGGCGGCCCAGGAGAACATGCGCCCCTTCACGCCTCCACCGGCCTTCGCGGCGGCAGCGTTGTAGACCTTCTCCATGACGCGCGGAACCACGAGGAGCATCGTCGGCTTAAAGGTCGCGATGTCGTTGACGAGGTTACGGGTGTCCGGGGAGAAAGCGGTGACTCCCTGACCGGCGAGCAGGCAGTACATGACGAAGCGCGCCAGGACGTGGGCGACCGGCAGGAAGAGCAACGAGCGCGACTTCGGGTCGTTGATGAGGACGGGCAGGAAGTCGTAGGCCTGCAGCATCGGCGAGATGAAGTTGCCGTGCGTGAGTACGACGCCCTTGGGCATACCGGTCGTGCCGGAAGTGTAGATGACCGTCGCCTCGTCGTGAAGCGTCACGGCGTCGGTGCGCTCGCGAACCTGCTCGACCGTGACCCCCTGGGCGGCGCCGGTCAGGACGCGCTCGGCGCCGCGGTCGAGGGAGAGGATATGGCGCACGCCGTCGGTGCGCACGGACTCGACCAACTCGGCCTGCTGCGTGGTGGCCGTGATGACGATGCGCACGTCGGCGTCTGCGAGGATATGGGCGATCTGCTGCGCGGAATCCGTCTCGTAGATGGGCACGGTGATCGCGCCGCAGGACAGGGCGGCCACGTCGATGAGGGCCCACTCATACGAGGTCGGGGCCAGGATCGCCAGGTGGTCGCCCGCCTCGAGGCCGATGCCGATGAGGCCACGCGCGATAGAGTCGGCTTCGCCGAGGAACGTCTCCATGGTCACGCGGCGCCATGCGCCGACGTTGGATCGGCGCTCGATCGCGACCTGCCCGGGGTGGCGCTCGACGCGCTGATGGAGCATCTTGGGTAGGTTCATGTCCTCGGTGGCCTCGCGCGTGGCGATCGACTCCCATGAGCCGTCGGCGAGCCTGCGTACCGTCATTGCGGTCCTTTCGTGGGGTGGGCGCTGTGCGCCGTGCGTGGTGAGATCAGTTCTTCTTGGCGCGGCGGAAGAAGCCGTGCTTCTTTGCCGGCTCCGCGGAGACGGGGCCGCCGTACAGGGCGTCGACCTCGTAGGCGTAGTCGGTCAGGACCTTGCGGCGGCGCAGCTTCATCGACGGCGTCACGTAGCCGTTTTCGACGGTGAAGGTGGCGTCGATGATGCGGAACTTACGGATCGACTCGGCGCGGGAGACGGCCTTGTTGGCGCGTTCGACTGCCTTTTCGAGGGACTCGCGCACGGCGGGCAGCTCGGCCGCCTCGGTGGGCGAGCACTGCGCCAGGCCGTGCTTGGAGAGCCAATCCGGCAGCATGTCGGCGTCGAGAGTGAAGAGCGCGCCGACGTAGGGGCGCTGGTCGCCCACCACGATGACGTTGGCGATGAGCGGGTGCGTGGCCAGGGAGTCCTCGAGGACCTCGGGGGAGACGTTCTTGCCGCCCGCGGTGACGATCAGTTCCTTCTTGCGCCCGGTGATGGTGAGCTGGCCCTTGCGGTCGATTGAGCCCAGGTCGCCCGTGTGGAACCAGGTGCCGTCGGGCATGACCTCGGCGGTCTGCTCGGGCAGGTGGTAGTAGCCGGGCATGACGGACTGGCCGCGCACGAGGATCTCGCCGTCCTTGGCGATCTTGATGAAGTTGCCGGGCAGGGGCAGGCCGACGCCGCCGATCGGGTTCTTGCCGATGTGCTGGACGGCGATCGGGCCGGTCGTCTCGGACAGGCCGTAGCCCTGGATGAGGGTAATGCCCATGCCCGCGTAGAAGTGGGCGAGGTCGGTGGCCAGGGGAGCGCCGCCGGAGACGATGTAGCGCAGGTTGGGGCCGAGCACCGTGCGGATCTTCTTCAAAACGAGGGCGTCGGCGATGCCGTGGCGGATCTTCTTGAAGGGGCCGGGACCGAAAGTCTTCTCGGACGCGAGGGAGTAGGTGCGGGCCTGCTTGGCACTCCACGCGAACATGCGACCCTTGATGCCACCGCCCGCCTTGGAGGAGGCGGCGTTGTAGACCTTCTCGAGGACGCGGGGCACGACGAGGAGCACGGAAGGCTTGAAGGCCTGGATGTCGGGCAGCAGATTCTTGATGGAGGGGGAGAAGCCGAGGACGCCCTGGCCGGAGAGGATGACGTGCATGACGAGTCGGGCGAGCACGTGGGCGACGGGCAGGAAGAGCAGGAGGCGGGTCTCGGGGGAGTCGATGACCTCGCCGAGCACTTGGCGCGCACCCTGCGCGGTTGCGACGAAGTTCGCGTGCGTGAGGGCCACGCCCTTGGGGCTGCCGGTCGTGCCGGAGGTGTAGATGATGGTCGCGATGTCGGATGAGGATACGGCGGCGCGTCGGCGTTCGACGTCCTCGATGGTGACGTTCGTGGCGGCGCGCGCGACCTTGCGCAGGGCGCCCTGGTCGAAGGAGTCGACCGAGAGCGTGAAGGACGGCGCGGCCGAGCGCACGAGCTCGGCCTGCTGGGTTGTGGCCGTGAAGACGCGGGTGACGTGCGCGTCGGTGAGGATGTGCTGGATCTGGGAGGCGGAATCGGACTCGTAGATCGGGACGGTGATCGCGCCGACGGACAGGAGTGCGAGGTCCAGGAGGAGCCACTCGTACGAGGTGGAGGCGAGGATCGCGACCGCGTGCCCCTGCTCGACTCCGAGGCCGATGAGGCCACAGGCGGTGTAGTCGACCTGGCGCTGGAGTTCGCCGGCGGTCAGGGAGCGCGTGGAGCCAACGGAGGAGCGCTGCTCGAGGGCGACCTGCTTGGGGAACGTGGCGGCCCGCTTGGCGAGCATGTCGGGGATGATGTCGTGCTCCCCGACCTTGTAGGCCGGCTTGATCGTGTAGGAGCCGTCACGCATGCGTTTCATCGTGTCCTCCGGGATGTCGGTTCAAAGACTGAACAACAGGTTCGATGTGAGTCTACTGGTTGTGGCGCGGCCCCCGCCCCTCAATCGGGGTGGGGGCCGCTCAAGTGACGGTTAGATCACAGGTCGTAGTACATCTGGTATTCGTAGGGGTGTATGTAGGCGCGCATCGGGGCGACCTCGTTGGTCTCCTTGTACTCCAGCCACGTGTCGATGAGGTCCTGCGTGAAGACGTCGCCCTCGGTGAGGAACTCGTGATCCTCACGCAGCGCGTCCAGGGCGGCCTCGAGGGAGCTCGGTAGCTTCGCGATGTCCTGGTACTCGGTCGGGGGCAGTTCGTAGAGATCCTTGTCGATCGGCGCTGCCGGCTCGATGCGGCGCTTGATGCCGTCGATGCCCGCCATGAGGCACGCGGAGAACGCCAGGTAGGGGTTCGCGCTCGGATCCGGCACGCGGTATTCCACGCGCTTGGCCTTGGGCGACGTGCCCGTCACGGGGATGCGGATACAGGCGGAGCGGTTGCGCGCCGAGTACACGAGGTTGATTGGAGCCTCGAAGCCGGGGACCAGGCGTCGGAAGGAGTTCACCGACGGGTTCGTGAAGGCCAACAGCGCGGGCGCGTGCTCGAGCAGGCCGCCGATGAACCAGCGCGCCGTGTCGGACAGGGAGCCGTAGCCGCGCTCGTCGTAGAAGAGGGGCTCGCCGTTCTTCCACAGCGACATGTGCGTGTGCATGCCCGAGCCGTTGTCCCCAAACAGGGGCTTGGGCATGAAGGTCGCGGAATGACCGAACTCGAGGGCGGAGTTCTTGATGACGTACTTGAACTTCATCATGTCGTCGGCCGCGGTCTGCAGCGTCGCGAAGCGGTAGTTGATCTCCTGCTGGCCGCCTGAGCCGACCTCGTGGTGTGCGCGCTCGATCGTCAGGCCGACCTCCTCGAGGAGGCGGCTCATCTCGTCACGCACGTCCGCGTACTTGTCGGCGGGGGAGACGGGGAAGTAGCCGCCCTTCACGGCCACCTTGTAGCCCATGTTGCCGCCCTCTTCGACGCGGCCGGTGTTCCAGTACGCCTCGGGGGAGTCGACGGAGAAGAAGGTGTTGTGGGGGCTGACCTGGTAGCGCACGTCGTCGAAGAGATAGAACTCGGCTTCGGCGCCGATAAAGCACTGGTCCGCGATGCCGGTGGAGCGCAGGTAGGCCTCGGCCTTGGCGGCCACCTGGCGCGGGTCGCGCGAGAAGGGTTCGTCGGTAAAGGGGTCGACGATTGAGAAGTTGACGACCAGGGTCTTGCGGTCGCGGAACGGATCGACGAAGGCGGAGGAGATATCCGGGATGAGCTTCATGTCGGACTCGTGGATGGCGGTGAATCCGCGCACCGAGGAGCCGTCGAACATGAGACCGTCCGACAAAGCGGCGTCCAGGAATTCGCTCACGGGGATCGTAAAGTGCTGCTGAACCCCGGGGACGTCGCAGAAGCGGACGTCGACGAGTTCAATGTTCTGCTCGGAGATAAAGTCTGCGACCTCTTGGGTGGAGGTGAACATGAACGTCCTTCTTTGTGGGAGAGCTGTACTCAATGGTCAAGAATCGGTCAATTCGTAACCAAGTCCAGTATATGCCTACAGGTGGCGCCCGCGCGTATTGGTTTCATTATTCAAAGGTTTCATGACATAGAGCACGCCCACAGAGGGTGACGGGCGCTCCCAGCCACGGCCTCGTACGCTGGGACCGTGGCAGATCCTTCGACGTACAGGCCCCGCACGGGAGACATTCCGACCTCGCCGGGCGTCTACCGATTCTCCGACCCTCACGGGCGCGTCATCTACGTCGGCAAGGCCAAGAACCTGCGCAATCGCCTCACCAACTACTTCCAAGACCTGGCGAACCTGCACCCGCGCACCCAGCAGATGGTGACGACCGCGAGCGCCGTTCAGTGGACCGTCGTGCGCTCCGAGGTGGAGGCCCTCACGCTGGAGTTCACGTGGATTAAGGAGTTCAATCCGCGCTTCAACGTCATGTTTAAGGACGACAAGTCCTACCCCTACCTGGCGGTGTCGATGGGGGAGCGCTTCCCTCGCGTGCAGGTCACGCGCGAGCGCAAGAGGGCCGGGTCACGCTACTTCGGTCCGTACACGCAGGTGTGGGCGATTCGCGACACGATCGATCAGCTCCTTCGTGTCTTCCCAATGCGCTCGTGCTCGGCGGGCGTATTCCAGCGTGCGAAGGCTCAGGGGCGTCCGTGCCTGCTCGGCTACATCGACAAGTGCGCGGCGCCGTGCGTGGGGCGCATCTCCATGGAGGAGCATCGCGAGCTCGCTGAGGAGCTGTGCCAGTTCATGGAGGGGCGCACGGGCCCGGTGATCCGGGACCTCGAGGAGCAGATGCGCCAGGCGTCGGCGGAGCTGAACTTCGAGCGCGCCGCGAAGCTGCGCGACGACGTCAAGGCGCTGCGCACGGTGCTCGAGCGCAACGCGGTCGTGCTCGACGACGGGTCGGACGCGGACGTGTTCTCTCTCGTCAGCGACGACCTGGATGCCGCCGTTTACGTCTTCCACGTGCGCGGCGGGCGCATCCGCGGTACGCGCGGCTGGGTGATTGAGCGCGTGGATGGGGCGGGGGATGAGGCGCTCATGTCCCGCCTCCTCGAGCAGGTGTATTCCTCGGCGTCGATGGACGAGGCCGGGGCGGGGAGTGCGACGAAGGTGGCGGCGGTGAGCGTGGACGACGTCGCGCACACCCCGACCTCGGCGATCCCGCGCGAAGTGCTCGTCTCCGTTGAACCCGAGGAAAAGGAGACCATCGCGCGGTGGCTGGCACAGATCCGCGGCGCGTCCGTGTCGATCCACGTGCCCAAGCGCGGCCCGAAGGCCCAGCTCATGGAGACAGTCACGGAGAACGCCCGTCAGGGGCTCGCCCTGCACCGCACGAAGCGCGCGGGAGATATTACGGCGCGCTCGAAGGCGCTCGAGCAGCTTGCGGAAAACCTGGATTTGCCGGGCGCGCCCCTGCGCATCGAGTGCTACGACGTCTCGCACACGGGCGGGGAGAACCAGGTTGCCTCAATGGTGGTCTTCGAGGACGGTATGCCGCGTAAGGACGCGTACCGCACCTACAACATCCGCGGCGAGGACGGAAACGGCACGCCCGACGACACGAGCGCGATGAACGAGGTCCTCACCCGTCGCTTCTCGCGGCTCCTCGCCGAGGAGGCCGGCGTCAAGGGCGAGGACGAGGATGGCGTCGCCTTCGCCTCCGGCCCGATCGACGAGACGACCGGGCGTCCCAAGCGTTTCTCGTACAGGCCCGACCTGGTCGTTGTGGACGGCGGCCTGCCCCAGGTCAACGCCGCTCGCGCCGCCCTGGACGCGGTGGGCGCGGACGTGCCCGTCGTTGGCCTGGCCAAGCGCCTGGAGGAGGTGTGGATTCCCGGCGACGAGTTCCCCCTCATCCTGCCGCGCACCTCGGAGGCTTTGTATCTGCTCCAGTATCTGCGCGACGAGTCCCACCGCTTCGCGATCACGAAGCATCGCAAGAGGCGCTCGAAGGCTCAGCGGCGTTCGGTGCTGGACTCCATCCCGGGGCTTGGACCCGCGCGCCAGGCGGCGTTGCTCAAGCATTTCGGCTCCGTGAAGCGGATTCGGGAGGCGAGTCTCGAGCAGATTGCCGAGGTTAAGGGCGTGGGACCCGCCCTCGCTGCTTCGATCCGCGATAGGCTTGCAGCATCGTCAAGGGAGGACACACCATGACCACGATGCTTCCGATGCCGCTTCCTGCGCGGGTGCTGCTCCTGGGCTCCGGCGAGCTCGGCAAGGAGGTGACGATCGCCCTGAAGCGTTACGGCTGCACGGTGATTGCCGCAGACTCCTACGAGGGCGCTCCCGCGATGCAGGTCGCCGATTCCTCCCTGGTGTTCGACATGAGCGACCCAAACGCCTTGCGTGAGGTTCTTGACGGCGTCGACGTCGACCTGATCGTTCCCGAGGTCGAGGCCATCGCCACGGACGAGCTGTCCGCTGCGGAGGAGCGCGGCGTGCGCGTGGTCCCTAACGCCTTCGCCGTCCAGGCCACGATGGACCGCCAGCGCATCCGCACCCTGGCGGCCGCCCTGCCCGGCGTGCGCACCTCCGCCTTCCGCTTCGCGCGCAGTGAGGCCGAGCTGGAGGAGGCCCTCGACGAGGTCGGCTACCCGGCCTTCGTCAAGCCCACGATGTCCTCCTCCGGCCACGGTCAGTCTCGCGTGAGCAGACCCGAGCAGGCCCGGGCGGCGTGGACCCACGCCGAGGAGGATGCGCGCGCGACAACCGGCGTGGTCATCGTCGAGGAGGGCATCGACTTCGACTACGAGATCACCCTGCTCACCGTGCGCTCATGGGACGCAGCAAGCTCCAGCGTCCACACCTCCTTCTGCGAGCCCATCGGCCACCGCCAGGAAGACGGCGACTACGTCGAGTCCTGGCAGCCGATGGCGATGAGCGAGGAGGCGCTCGCCTCCGCCCGGCACATGGCCAAGGAGGTCACCGACGCCCTCGCCGAGCACGGAAACGGCCCGTGCCTGGGCATCTTCGGCGTCGAGTTCTTCGTGCGTGGCGACCAGGTGTGGTTCTCCGAGCTCTCGCCTCGCCCCCACGACACCGGCATGGTCACCATGGTGACCCAGCCCCAGTCCGAGTTTGAGCTCCACGCGCGCGCCATCCTCGGCCTGCCCACCTCCACAGCCCTGGCCAGCCCCGGCGCCTCCGCCGTCATCAAGTCCGCGCGCGCCATCGCATCCCCGGCCTACCGTGGCGTCGCCACCGCGTTGGCCACCGCCGACATCGTGCGCCTCTTCGGCAAGCCGATCAGCCGCGCTGGGCGCCGCGTCGGCGTGGTCGCCGCCACCGCCACCACCCCCAAGGAATCGCGCGTCATCGCCCGACGCGCAGCAGCCGCCATCATGATCGACGACGCTGCGCGCCCCAGCGCATAGCACGCCCCCGCACACGCCTACCCCGCCCCCAAGGAGGACACCATGACCGATCACGCACCCCAGGAAGCGCCACGCGCCGCGGACGCCCCGGCCTCGTCCGCGAGGGAGGAAAACCCGCGCACCTTCCCCGAGGGCATCCCCGTGCGCGACATGATGCGTGTCAAGTACGAGCCCCGCGCCTCTAACGAAGTCCTCATCATCACCGGCTACTCGGGAGCGGGCCGCACGGGCGCCGCGCGAGCCCTCGAAGACCTCGACTGGTACGTCGTGGACAACCTGCCCCCGTCGATGCTGCCCGCCCTGGTCGGCATGATGTCCAACGACCCCGCTGCCGGCGTACACCGCCTGGCCGTCGGCGTCGACGTGCGTTCTCGCACCTTCTTCCGCACGCTGGACGCGACCCTCGAACAACTCAAGGGAGCCGGCATCGCCTACCGCATCATCTTCCTGGAGGCAAGCCCCCAGGCCCTTGTGCGACGCTACGAGTCCAACCGGCGCCCCCACCCCCTCCAGGGGGCGGGCACCCTCATGGACGGCATCAAGGCAGAGATTCGTCTGCTTGCCCCGCTGCGCCGCGCCGCCGACGAGGTCATCGACACCTCCGCCATGAGCGTGCACGACCTCACCCGACGCATCCGAGACATCGTGGCGGGGGAGAAGCGCCCCCTGCAGGTCACCGTCGAGTCCTTCGGTTTCAAGCACGGGCTGCCCCTCGACGCCGATCACGTCGTCGACGTCCGCTTCCTGAAGAACCCCTACTGGGTCGACGAACTGCGTCACCTCACCGGAAAAGACCAGGCCGTCGCCGACTACGTCCTCTCCCAGCCCGGTGCCCGCGAATTCGCTCTCGGCTATGCCGACTTGTTGGCCCCCATGCTCGCCGGCTATCTGGCAGAATTGAAGCCATTCGTCACGATCGCCGTCGGCTGCACGGGCGGAAAGCACCGCTCCGTCGCATGCTCCGAGGCCATCGCCGCTCGCTTGCGCGAGCACGGACATTCGGTGCGCGTCATGCACCGCGACATTGGGAGAGAGTAATGCCCTACCTTGATGCAGCTGGCTGGGTCCAACGAGGAGAATCCGGCCAGTCCATCGTCGCCCTCGGAGGCGGACACGGCCTGTCCGCGACCCTGCGGGCCCTTCGCCACATCACCCGCGCCCTGACCGCCGTCGTCACAGTCGCCGACGACGGCGGCAGCTCCGGCCGCCTCCGCCAGGAAATGCCGATCCTGCCGCCCGGCGACCTGCGCATGGCGCTGGCGTCCCTGTGTGAGGAATCCGAATGGGGCCTGACATGGCGCGACGTCATGCAGCTGCGCCTGGACACGACCGGCCCGCTCAACGGGCACGCCCTCGGTAACCTGTTGATCTCCGGCCTCTGGCAGCTCCTCGACGATCCCGTCGAGGGCCTCGACTGGGTCGGCCGACTCCTCGGGGCTCAGGGACGCGTCCTGCCCATGTCGACCACCCCGATCGACATCGAAGCCGACATGAACGACGGCGGGCGCCGCTACGTCGTCGCCGGCCAGTCCAAAGTCGCGGTCGCGCCCGGCACCGTCGAGCACGTGCGCATCACCCCCGAGGCTCCCGCGGTGCCCGGCGCCGTCATCGAGGCCATCTCTGAGGCCGACTGGGTCGTCCTGGGCCCCGGCTCCTGGTACACCTCCGTTATCCCGCACCTGCTGGTTCCCGAGATCAACCGAGCGCTGGCCACGACCGACGCCCACCGTGCTCTCGTGCTCAACCTCGCCCGCCAGCGCGGCGAAACCGACACGATGTCGACGGCCGATCACGTGCGGGTGCTGCGCGAGTACGCGCCCGCGCTCAAACTCGACGTCGTCGTCGCCGACCCCACCGCCTGCGACGACATCGACGACCTGATCGTCGCCGCCGAGGAGCTGGGCGCTCGCGTCCTGCTGCGCCAGGTGCGCACCGGCGACGGGGCGCCCCACCACGACCCGCTGCGCCTCGCCGCAGCCCTACGTGACGCATTCGACGGCTTCCTCGGGGAGGTCGGCCAGGCCGAAACGTGGTTACCTTAGAACCTGTTGCCCGCTGACAAACAACAGACACCATAGGGAGAATCCGTGTCGCTGACATCAGACATGAAGGACGAGCTCGCGCGCGCCGTCATCACCACCCCCTCCGAGGTGGCCGCCGAGGTAAGCGCGACGCTGCGCTTCGCGGGCGGACTCCACCTCGTCGGTGGGCGCATCCTCGTTGAGGCCGAGCTCGACTCGCCCGTCGCCGCGCGCAGGCTGCGCACCTACCTTCAGGCTCTGTACAACGCCGAATCTTCCGTGGTCGTCGTCTCCGGCTCCTCCCTGCGCCGGGGCAAGCGCTACGTCGTGCGCGTCGTCCACAAGGCTGACGAGCTCGCGCGACTGACCGGTCTCGTCGACTCGATGCGCCGCCCCGTGCGCGGGCTTCCCCCCGTGCTCGTCGCGTCGGGAAGCGCCGAAGCCGCCGCTATCTGGCGTGGAGCCTTCTTAGCACGCGGCTCCCTCATGGAACCCGGTCGCTCCTCCTCTCTCGAGATCACCTGCCCCGGCCCCGAGGTCGCCCTGGCCATGGTCGGCTGCGCACGCAAGCTTGGAGCGGCGGCCCGCTCCAAGGAAGTGCGAGGCGCCGACCGCGTGTCCGTGCGTGACTCCGACGCCATCGGCACCCTCATCGCCGCCATGGGCGCGCCCCAGACCTTCGAGGCGTGGCAGGAGCGCCGCGAACGCCGCGAGGCCCGCGGCAGCGCAAACCGGTTGGCCAACTTTGACGATGCCAACCTGCGGCGCTCCGCGCGCGCCGCCGTCGCCGCGGGTGCCCGCGTCGAACGCGCCTTCGAGATCCTCGGTGACGACGTGCCCGCACACCTGCTTGAGGCCGGCACGCTCCGTCTGCAATACAAGCAGGCATCTCTGGAAGAGCTCGGCAAACACACGAATCCGCCGCTCACGAAGGACGCCGTCGCCGGACGCATCCGCCGACTCCTGGCCCTGGCGGACAAGGTCGCGCACGAACGCGGCATACCGGACACCGAATCCGCCCTCACTCTCGACATGCTCGAAGAGGACTGACTTCCTCCCCTGTTACGTTCGTCCCGGTCCAAACGAGAATTACCCCACGTGCAAATTTCGAAATTGGATTGTGACAGAGTCCGCTTTCGGGTGTAGATTAGGAACTGCTGGAACCGCAGAAATCTGCGGGCCGGGCTGGCAACCCGCACGCCCGGTTGCATCGAAAACCGTGCCCTGTGAGGGCACGAGCAGGAGGAACCATAGTGACCACCCGCGTTGGCATCAACGGCTTCGGCCGCATCGGCCGTAACTTCTTCCGCGCAGCTCTCGAGCAGGGCGCGGACATTGAGGTCGTCGCCGTTAACGACCTGACCGACAACAAGACCCTTGCTCACCTGCTGAAGTACGACTCGATCACGGGTCGCTTCCAGGGTGAGGTGTCCTACGATGACGAGGGCATCATCGTCAACGGCAAGCACATCAAGGTGCTCGCACAGCGTAACCCCGCCGATCTGCCCTGGGGCGAGCTCGGCGTTGAGGTTGTCGTCGAGTCCACGGGCTTCTTCACCGATGGCGAGAAGGCCAAGGCTCACCTGGACGGCGGTGCCAAGAAGGTCGTCATCTCCGCTCCCGCGAAGAACGTCGACGGCACCTTCGTCATGGGCGTGAACGAGGACAAGTACGACGGCGCCACGATGAACATCGTGTCGAACGCTTCCTGCACGACCAACTGCCTCGCCCCCCTGGCCAAGGTTCTCGAGGAGAACTTCGGCATCGAGCGCGGCATCATGACCACCATCCACTCCTACACGGGCGATCAGCGCGTCCTCGACGCCCCCCACAAGGATCTGCGTCGCGCCCGCGCCGCGGCCCTGAACATGATCCCCACCAAGACCGGTGCTGCCCAGGCTGTCGCCCTGGTCCTGCCCGAGCTCGAGGGCAAGTTCGACGGCCTCGCCGTCCGCGTCCCCACCCCGACCGGCTCCCTGACCGACCTCACCTTCATCGCGAAGAAGGAGGTCTCCGTCGAGGCCGTCAAGGCTGCCGTGAAGGCCGCCGCTGAGGGTGAGCTCAAGGGTGTTCTCGAGTACACCGAGGATCCGATCGTTTCCTCCGACATCGTGGGCGACCCGCACACCTCGATCTTCGACGCCACCGAGACCAAGGTCATCGGCAACCTCGTCAAGGTCCTGTCCTGGTACGACAACGAGTGGGGCTACTCGAACGCTCTCGTTCGCCTCACCGCCCTCGTCGGCTCCAAGCTCGCCTGAGCACACAGCTGAAACACCAGCCATGAGCTGATCAGCGAGATGCCCGTGCACGCGCGTGCACGGGCATCTCGTACATCATCACCGCCTTCAGACCGAAAGGACTCCTCGTGAGGACCATCTCCACCCTGGGCGACCTGCGCGGCAAGCGCGTCCTCGTCCGCTCCGACTTCAACGTTCCGCTCAAGGACGGCGTCATCACCGACGACGGCCGTATCCGCGCGGCGCTGCCGACCCTCAAGACCCTCACCGACGCCGGTGCCAAGGTTGTCATCATGGCCCACCTCGGCCGCCCCAAGGGCAAGGTCGATCCCGCCTTCTCGCTGGCCCCCGTCGCCAAGCGCCTTGCTGAACTCTCCGGCGTGAAGGTCACCCTGGCCTCCGACGTCGTTGGCCCCTCCGCCGCCCAGACCGTTGCCGACCTGGGCGAGGGCGAGATCGCCCTGCTCGAGAACGTTCGCTTCGACCCCCGCGAGACCTCTAAGGTTGACGAGGAGCGCGAAGAGCTCGCCCGCGAGTACGCCAAGCTCGGCGACGCCTTCGTCTCCGACGGCTTCGGCGTGGTCCACCGCAAGCAGGCCTCCGTCTACGACATCGCCAAGGTGCTGCCCTCGGCCGCCGGCCTGCTCGTGCTCAAGGAGATCGAGTCCCTGTCCAAGGTCACCGGCGACCCCGAGCGTCCCTACGGCGTCGTCCTCGGCGGCTCCAAGGTCTCCGACAAGCTCGGCGTCATCGCCAACCTGCTGAAGAAGGCCGACATGCTGTTCATCGGCGGCGGCATGGTCTTCACTTTCCTGGCCGCTCAGGGCTACTCCGTGGGCAAGTCCCTGCTCGAGGTCGATCAGATCGACACCGTTAAGGGCTACATCGCTGAGGCCGCCGAGCGCGGCGTCGACCTGGTCCTGCCCGTTGACGTCATCGTCGCCCCCGAGTTCGCGGCCGACGCGCCCGCGACCGTCGTCACGGTCGACGCCATCCCCGAGGACCAGATGGGCCTCGACATCGGCCCTGAGTCGCAGAAGCTCTTCGCCGACAAGCTGGCCACCGCCAAGACCGTGGCCTGGAACGGTCCCATGGGCGTCTTCGAGTTCGACGCGTTCGCCGGCGGCACTCGCGCCGTCGCCGAAGCCCTGTCCACGGGCTCCATGTTCTCCGTTATCGGCGGTGGCGACTCCGCCGCGGCCGTGCGCCTGCTCGGCTTCGACGAGAACACCTTCTCCCACATTTCCACTGGCGGCGGCGCCTCCCTCGAGCTCCTCGAGGGCAAGGTTCTGCCCGGTATCGCAGTTCTGGAGGACTGACTCATGGCACGTACCCCCCTCATGGCCGGCAACTGGAAGATGAACCTCGATCACCTCGAGGCCAACCACCTCGTCCAGGGCCTGGCGATGGCGCTGTCCGACGCGGGACACGACTACTCCAAGTGCGAGGTCCTGGTTATCCCGCCGTTCACCGACATCCGCACCGTCCAGACCATCGTTGACGCCGACGACCTGCGCATCAAGTACGGTGCCCAGGACGTCTCCATCCACGACAACGGCGCCTACACCGGTGAAATCTCCACCGAGATGCTCACCAAGCTCGGCGTCACCTACGTGGTCATGGGCCACTCCGAGCGCCGCGAGTACCACGGCGAGTCCGACGAGCTCGTCGGCGCCAAGGCCCGCAAGGTCTTCGACGCTGGCATGACCCCGATTCTGTGCTGCGGTGAGGCCCTTGAGGTCCGCAAGGCCGGAACCTACGTCGAGTTCGTCCTTGGCCAGATCCGCGCCGCCCTGGCCGGCTGGAAGGCCGAAGAGGTCGCCAAGATCGTCATCGCCTACGAGCCCATCTGGGCCATTGGCACCGGCGAGACCGCATCCGCTGAGGACGCCCAGGAAGTGTGTGGCGCCATCCGCGCCGCCCTGGCCGAGGACTTCGGCGCCGAGACCGCCGAGGCCACCCGCATCCTCTACGGTGGATCCGCTAAGCCCGGCAACATCAAGGAGCTCATGGCCCAGCCCGACGTCGACGGCGGTCTCGTCGGCGGCGCCTCCCTCAAGGCCGATTCCTTCGCCGCCATGGCGACGTTCTACGCCTGAGTAGACATCACGCGCCAGCCCCGCCCAGCCACTTAGGCCGGGTCGGAGCGGATGCGAGGTGGGGCCAACCGGTGTGCCGGTTGGCCCCACCGTCATTCTCCGTTACACTTAGCATGTATGTGCCCGGCATTGGGCGTGAACGTGATAGAGACTGGACCGACTGTGACGATTCTGAACAACGTGCTGACCGTGCTGATCTACCTGACCAGCATCCTGCTGACCCTGACCATTCTGATGCACAAGGGACAGGGCGGTGGCCTGTCGGACATGTTCGGTGGCGGCATCTCTTCTTCCGCGGGCTCTTCGGGCGTCGCTGAGCGTAACCTGAACCGCATCACGCTGGGCACCCTGCTGGTCTGGGTCATCTGCATCATCTGCTACGCGCTTCTGGTTAAGTTCGGCTCCTGATCCGTCAGGATCGACGTCGTCCTAGGGCTCCCCACCCTCGTGTGGGGAGCCATTTTCTTGTGGTCGTAGTGCATCGAGCCACGTCGTTTTCGTCATGCCTATTTCTTGTTCTTCCTGTGCGCGTCGGCGCTCGCAGCGGCATTGCTTCAGCTGGATCAGTGGTGGATGTCCCTGCCGATTGCTCTCGTGTTGATGCTGAGTCCATTCATCACGATCGTCTTCTTGTTTATCAATGAGATCTCGTTGGTTCGCCGCGAGGGCTTCTCTCTGTCACTCGCGCTTCCGCTCCTGTTTGCGTGCACTATCGTCGCCTGGTTTGTCGCGCTTCCCGCAGCGCTGCTCGCCGGCTTACCCGCAGTGGTACCGGGCTTGGTGGCCGCGCTAACGGTGTGCGGCGTTTGGTTTTCCTCTCATGCACAGCACTCCTGTTGTACTCCTGGTTCTATCGTGCGTTGCCCAGGAAGAGCCGCTATGACTTCATTGTCATCCACGGTGCGGGGCTTATGGGAGAGGAGCTGACCCCTCTTCTACGCGCCCGCGTTGATCGGGCCTACGACCTATGGGTTGCGCAGGGCAGACAGGCCACCCTCGTGCCATCGGGCGGTCAGGGCGCCGACGAGGTGATTTCTGAGGCCGAGGCCATGGCCCGCTACCTGCGTTCGCTCGGGGTCCCGGATTCGCAGATCGTTTTGGAAGACGCGTCGACGACCACGTGGGAGAACCTGATCAATTCGCGTGACCTGATCGCAGGCCTTACCGAGGAGGATAGTCCCCGGTCGGTACTGGTCACGAGCGACTACCACGTATTCCGTCCTGCGATGTACGCTCGAGCAGTCGGCTTCAACGCGGATGGCTTAGGGTCCAAGACCGCCTTCTACTATTTCTCGACGGCTTTTATCCGGGAATTCATCGCTATCTCCCGCAAGTACTGGTGGCCCTATGCGGTCATTATGGGGCTATGGGCGCTGGCGACGGTCGCCATCTACGCTCTAGCGGTTCTTCGCTGAGTGGCGTGTACACCACGTGACCTGAGCGAGGCTGGTGACAACCACCGAAGACAGAACAATCGGGGGCGGCAACTGCCGCCCCCGATTCATGCCGTAGACATCAACGTCAGTCCTACGCAATCCGCGCGGCTGCAGTCTCGTCGAGGTAAACGCGAGTCGAGGGGGAGAGGATACCCGCGACGGGAAGGTCAAACGGCGACGCACCTGCGAAGGCTCGTCCGAGGGCATCCGCCTTCGCGGAACCCGCAGTCGTCAGCCACACCTCACCGCACGCACGCATGATGGGCATCGACACCGTGATGCGCTCGGGCGGCGGCTTGGGGGAGTTGCGGATCGCCAGGATGGGGGAGGGCTCCTCCAGGTCAACACGCCCGGGGAACAGGGAACAGATGTGCCCGTCGGGCCCCATACCGATCAAAGCAATGTCGAAGGAGCGATCACCCATAAGCTCGCGCCACGTGTTGGCGAATGCCGTGGTCGCTGCGTCGAGAGAACCGGCACCTGGCGCGGACGCATCCGAGGTCGGCATGCGGACCAACTCGACGCCGGACGCCGCGCGGAAGAACCCCTCCCACGCCTGATCGTCGTTGCGATCCTCGTCGCCCGCTGGCACATAACGCTCGTCAACCAGCCACACGCGCACGCGTGACCAATCGACCTCGCCAACAAATGGAAGCAACGAGGGCAACAGGCTCGTCGTGATCGCGCCACCGGAGATGGCCAGGTCGACGCGAGAACCGGCTTCGGCCTCGTTGATGAGCGTGCGCAGACGAGCGAGGAACGCTCGGCCCACGGCCTGGTTGAGTTCCTCGACTGTCGGCAGGACCTCAAGCGTGTGCACGGCCACCATCGTTACTCTCCCTCAGAGCTTGCAGCCAGTCGCGGGAGTTCCTTCGTGAGGAGCTCGCCGTAGTACACGTCCGGGTCGAGGCGACGCAGGTCCTCCATGAGGGAATCCTGCACGGAGCGACGGGCCAGGTTCACGCTGCGATCCTCCAGGCCCGGGCGCGAGAGCCGTGCGACCGAGGAGGTGGCGCTGCGCGACAGCGACACGGTCGTGTCATCGTCGAAGGAGAACGTGATGTCGGTGATCGTGTGTGCCTCGGGATCGACGATCCGATCGACGGGCACACCCAGCTGGTGGTGCAGCCACGCGGCCACGAGGAACGGCGAGGGATGCGTGGCGTTACCCGCGACGCGGATAGAAGTGGGCAGGCGGTCGAAGTCCTCGGCGACGGCTGCGAGCAGCGCGCGCCACAGGGTGACTCCCGCCCACGCCAGATCGATGTCGCCCGGCGTGTAGACGAGCGACAGGGCCGACAGGGTCTCCATCGGGCACTCCGTGGCGCGCGAATCGGTAATGCGTTTGACCGCGAGGCGGCCCAGTGGGTGCGCGCCCGGATTCTCGGGCGGGGTGACCGGCCAGTAGGTGACGACCGGCGTGTCCGACTGCAGGAGCGGCATGACGAGCGAGTCAATATTCGACGCCGCCTCGCCACGAGGCTCCAGAATGATGATGTCCGACAGGCCCGCCGCGTCGCCCACGCGGATCTGCGCGTTAAGCAGAGCATTACCCGCGGTCGACTCGGGCTCGACGATGACGATGACGCGGCACGGGTGCTCGCGCGAGACAGCGTCGGACACCTCGATCGCCTTGTCGACGTCAATCATGTCGGGAACGCAGATCAGCAGCGTCAGGACGCGGCTCAGGGCGGCGGAACCGCGCTCGTCGCGCAGCTCCACGATGCGGGAAGCAACCTCGGCGGACGTGGTGTTCTTCAGGGTGATGATCACGGGAGCCTCCAGAAGCGGCCGTCGCGGGCCAGCATGTCGTGCGCGGATTGGGGACCCCACGTGCCCGGCGTGTAGGGCTCGGGCTGGCCCTGGGTCTCCCAGAAGGACAGGATCGGGTCGAGAATCTTCCACGAGGCCTCGACCTCGCGCTGGTGCGGGAAGAGGGGCGCGGAGCCGACAAGTGCGTCGAGGATGAGGCGCTCGTAGGCCTCTGGCGAATCTTCGGTGAAGGCATGGCCGTAGGCGAAGTCCATGGTCACGTCGCGCACCTGCATCGATGTGCCCGGTACCTTCGCGCCGAGTTTGAGGGTCAGGCCCTCGTCAGGCTGCACGCGGATGACAAGCGCGTTCTGGGCGGACTCGCTGAGGGCAGAATTGCCGAAAGGCACGTGCGCGGAGCGCTTGAAGATCACCGCGATTTCGGTGACGCGCTTGCCCAGGCGCTTGCCGGCACGCAGGTAGAAAGGCACGCCAGCCCAGCGTCGCGTATCCACGAAGAGCTTGATCGCGGCGAAGGTCTCGGTCGTCGAGTCGGAGGGAATGCCGTCCTCCTCGAGGTAGCCGCGCACCTTGTCGCCGCCCTGCCAGCCGCTCGCGTACTGTCCGCGGGCCGTGTCGGCGGCCAGGTCCTCGGGCAGGCTCACGGCGGACAGTACCTTTTCCTTCTCGGCCTGGATCTCCTCGGGCGTGAAGTGAACGGGCTCCTCCATGGCGGTCAGTGCCATGAGCTGGAGGAGGTGGTTCTGAATGATGTCGCGCGCCGCGCCGATGCCGTCGTAGTAGCCCGCGCGCGTGCCGATGCCGATGTCCTCGGCCATCGTGATCTGCACGGAGTCGACGTAGTTGGCCTTCCACAGGGGCTCGAACATGGCGTTCGCAAAGCGCATGGCCATGATGTTCTGGACCGTCTCCTTGCCCAGGTAGTGGTCAATGCGGAAGACATCCTGCTCATCGAAGATCTGCGAGATCACGTCGGACAGCTCGCGCGCCGACTCAAGGTTGTGGCCAAAGGGCTTCTCGATGATGACGCGGCGCCACTCGCGGCCCTGTCGCTTGTTCAGGCCCGTGTCGGACAGGTGCTTGGCCACGACGGGGAAGTACGACGGCGGAATCGACAGGTAGAAGGCATGGTTGCCGCCGGTGCCGCGCACCCGGTCAAGCTCGGCGACGGTGTCGGCGAGGCGACGGTATGCTTCCGGGTCATCGAAGGTGCCGGAGACGAAGCGCAGGCCCGATCGGAGCTGATTCCACGTCCCCTCGTTGAAGCCGGTGCGGGTGTGCGCCTCGATGGACGCGCGCACGTACTCCTCGAAGTCCTGGGGGCTCCAGTCTCGGCGCGCGAAGCCGGTCAGGGAGAACGCGGGGTGCAGCAGACCGCGGTTGGCCAGGTCGTAGATGGCGGGCAGGAGCTTCTTGCGCGCGAGGTCACCAGTGATGCCGAAGATGACGAGGCCGCAGGGCGGCGAGATGCGCGGAAGCCTGCGGTCTTGCGGATCGCGCAGGGTGGGAATCGCGTTGGTCACGAGGTAACGCTCCGTTCACTCGGGGAGGGGGACGAGGCCGTGGCCCGAACACTTCGCCCGCGAGGGAGAGGGACGGGACCGAGGACCCACACATGACTATGAGAATAGGGCTGCTGACGCGCACATGCGCGTCAGCAGCCCTTCCGTTAGTTTAGGTGACTACAAAGTCACGCGCGTGCTTCCGCGATGGACTCCTTCGCGGCGGCGGCGACGTGCTCGGCGTCGATGCCGTACTCCTTGAAGAGCGCATCGCCCGGCGCGGAGGCGCCGAAGTGCTCGATGGAGACCGCGCGGCCGGCGTCGCCGATCCAGCGGAACCAGGGCAGGGCCAGGCCGGCCTCGACGGAGACGCGGGCGCGCACGGACGGGGGCAGAACCTCGTCGCGGTAGGCGCGGTCCTGGGCCTCGAACCAGTCGAGGCAGGGGACGGACACGACGCGGGCGGCGATGCCGTCGGCGGCGAGGGCCTCGCGCGCCTCGAGGGCGACGGAGACCTCGGAGCCTGAGGCCATGAGGATCACGTCGGGCGTTCCCTCGGTGTCGGCCAGGACGTAGGCGCCGCGGCTGAGGTTGTCGGTCGTAGCCAGCCCGGTGCCTTCGCCGCGAGCGGGGTTGGGCAGGTTCTGGCGCGACAGGATGATCGCGGCCGGGTGCGACTGCTCGAGGATGGCCTTCCAGGAGGCGGCCGTTTCGGCGGCGTCGGCGGGGCGCACGACCGCGAGGTTCGGGATCGCGCGGTAGGAGGCCAGGTGCTCGATCGGCTGGTGGGTCGGGCCGTCTTCGCCGACGCCAATGGAGTCGTGGGTCCACACGTAGGTCACCGGCAGGTCCATGAGGGCCGCCAGGCGCACGGCGCCGCGCATGAAGTCGGAGAACACGAAGAACGTGCCGCCGTAGGCGCGGGTGAAGCCGTCGGCTGCGATACCGTTGAGCGCGGCACCCATCGCGAATTCGCGCACGCCGAAGTGCAGGTTGCGGCCGAACTCGTCGCCGCTGAACGACGCAGAGGAACGGTGCTCGGGTAGGAAGGAAGGCTCTCCCTTCACGAACGTGTTGTTCGAGCCTGCCAGGTCGGCCGAGCCGCCCCACAGTTCGGGCAGGACGGGGGCAATCGCGTTGAGGACCTGGCCGGAGGCGGCGCGGGTCGCCAGCGCCTTGCCCTCTTCGAAGGTGGGCAGCGCGGCCTCCCAGCCGTCGGGCAGGCGGCCGGCGGACAGTCGCTCGAGCAGAGCGGCGCGCTCGGGGTTGGCGGCCTTCCACGCCTCGAAGCGTGCGTCCCAGTCCTTGCGGTACTCGGCTGCGCGGGCGGCGGCGCGGGCGCGGACCTCGTCCACGAGGGCGGCGTCGACGTCGAACATCTTCTCGGGGTCGGCGCCCAGGGCGACCTTGAGTCCCTTGAGGGCGTCGGAGCCGAGCTTGGCGCCGTGGATGCCGCCGGTGTTCTGCTTGCCAGGGGTCGGCCAGCCGATGATGGTGCGCAGCGCGATCAGCGAGGGCTTGGTGGTTTCGGCCTTCGCAGCCTCGAGGGCGTCGTTCAGGGCGGCGGTGTTCTCCTCGTAGGAGCCATCCTCGCCGAGCCAGTCGACGCGCTGGACGTGCCAGCCGTAGGCCTCGTAGCGGGCCAAGACGTCCTCGGTGAAGGCGATCGAGGTGTTGTCCTCGATGGAGATGTGGTTGTCGTCCCAGATGACGGTGATGTTGCCGAGCTCCTGGGTGCCGGCCAGGGAGGAAGCCTCGGCGGAAACGCCCTCTTGGAAGCAGCCGTCGCCGGCGATGACGTAGACGTTGTGGTCGAAGACGGACTCGCCCAGCGGGGTCCCCGGATCGAGCAGGCCGTGGACGCGGCGGGCGTTCATGGCGAAGCCGACGGCCGATGCGATGCCGGTGCCCAGGGGCCCGGTGGTGATCTCAACGCCCTTGGTGTGCCCGTATTCGGGGTGGCCGGGGGTCAGGGAGCCGGCGGTGCGCAGCTTCTTGACGTCGTCGAGCTCGAGGCCGAAGCCGGTGAGGTAGAGCTGGACGTACTGGGTCAGCGAGGAGTGCCCCGCCGACAGGATGAAACGGTCACGGCCGATCCAACGAGGATCGGCCGGATCGACGTTCATGACCTTGTTGTAGAGCAGGTATGCTGCGGGGGCGAGGGAAATGGCGGCTCCGGGGTGTCCTGATCCCGCCTGCTCGACGGCGTCCGCCGCGAGGAGCTTGGCGGTCTTGACCGCGTCGTCATCGATATGGTCCCATTGAAGTGTCACGTCGGCCTCCAGCCGTTGTTGGACCCCAGCGTCGGGGTAGGGAAATGGTTACCGGGTCACATATTAGCGAAAATGTGCGCACGCGCATAGGTATCGCGCACATTTGTTGAAATCTCGCTTACTCTGACACCATGACGTCCTTGGAAGCCCTCGTGCATGAGTGGGTGGACTATCTGCGCGTCGAGAAGGGCGCATCGGCGCACACCGTCTCCAACTATCGGCGTGATGCCCTGCGATACGTCCGTGACCTCGCCGACCGCGGCGTCGCGAGCCTCGCCGAGGTGAGTGTGCGCGACATCGAGGACTACACGATGCGCCTCGCCTCTGGCGAGGTGACGGGCCACCCTGCCGCGGCCTCGTCGGTCGCCCGCGCATCCGCTGCCATTCGTGGCCTGCACAAGTACGCGCTCACGGAAGGGCTTGTCGGGGTCGACCCCTCCGCCCAGTTGTGCGCCCCCCGTGCGGGACGCCATCTGCCCAAGGCCCTGACGGTCGAGGAGGTGGGGCGCCTGCTCGACGTCGCCCACGCGGACGATTCGCCCATCGGTTTGCGTGACTGTGCGCTCCTGGAGCTGTTGTACGCGACGGGCGCGCGCGTGTCCGAGGCAGTGAGCCTGAGCGCCGATGACCTTGACCTTGACGGCGACGTCCCGGTGGTCCGCCTGTTCGGGAAGGGGCGCAAGGAACGCATCGTCCCCGTCGGTTCCTTCGCGGTCGAGGCGCTGGGGGCGTACCGGGTTCGTGCGCGTCCGGCCCTTGCGGCACGAGGCCGTGGCGCGACCGCGTTCTTTCTGAACTCTCGGGGCGCCCCCCTCTCTCGCCAGAGCGCGTGGACCGCGATCCGCAGGGCCGCCGAAGCCGCGCAGCTGGGGTCGAGGGTGTCGCCCCACACGCTGCGCCACTCCTTCGCGACTCACCTGCTCGAGGGTGGGGCGAGCGTGCGCGAGGTGCAGGAGCTGCTCGGACACGCCTCGGTGGCCACGACCCAGATCTACACGGCGGTGAGCGCCGCGGCCCTGCGCGAGGTCTTTACGCTCTCGCACCCCCGGGCGCGTGGCACCGACGAGATTGCACGGCAATGACCTAGGATGGAGGAGTGACCATGAATTCGCATCCGACGCTGACGCCCGACCTGCCCACTGAGCAGGTCGACTTCCCCGTGCCCGCGCCCCTGAAGGGCCACGGACCCGCACGCGTGATCGCGATGTGTAATCAAAAGGGAGGCGTCGGCAAGACGACGACCACGATCAACCTGGGCGCCGCCCTGGCCGAGTACGGTCGCCGCGTCCTGATCGTTGACTTCGATCCGCAGGGGGCGGCGTCTGTCGGGTTGGGGATCAACGCCCTCGACATGGAACAGACGATCTACACGCTGCTGATGAACCCCAAGGCCGACGTGCGTGCGACCGTGTGCCACACGGCCACGGAGAACCTGGACATCATCCCGGCAAACATCGACCTGTCGGCCGCGGAGGTTCAACTGGTCAACGAGGTCGCGCGCGAGAGCGCCCTGGCGCGCGTGCTGCGCCACGTCGAGGCCGACTACGACGTCATCCTGATCGACTGTCAGCCCTCGCTCGGCCTGCTTGCGGTGAATGCGCTGACCGCCGCGCACGGCGTCATCGTGCCCGTGGAGGCCGAGTTCTTCGCCCTGCGTGGCGTCGCCCTGCTGGTCGAGACCATCGAGACGGTGCGCGATCGCATCAACCCGCGCCTGAAGATCGACGGCATCGTGGCGACGATGGTCGACTCACGCACCCTGCACTCGCGCGAAGTCCTCCAGCGCCTGAAGGAGGCCTTCGGGGATCTGGTCTTCGACACTCGTATCGGGCGCACGATTAAGTTCCCGGACGCCTCGGTGGCCACCGAGCCGATCACGTCCTACGCTCCCAACCACGCGGGGGCGCACGCGTATCGCCGACTGGCGCGGGAAGTCATCGCCCGTGGCGACGCCGCCTGAACCGATCGAGATTCAGGGGGAGTTCGAGCTCTTCGCCGTGAGGCTGCCCGTCTTCGAGGGGCCCTTCGACCTGCTCCTGTCCCTGATCGCGCGCAAAAAGCTCGACATTACCGAGGTGGCACTCGCCCAGGTGACGGACGAGTTCATCGCCTTCATGAAGGCCTCGCCCGACCTGTCACGCACGACCGAATTCCTGGTCGTCGCCGCAACGCTTCTCGACATGAAAGCCGCCCACCTCTTGCCCCGCCTCGACGAGGAGGAAGACGTGAGCGAGGCGGACCTGGAGGCCCGGGACCTCCTGTTCTCCCGACTCCTGCAATACCGCGCCTTCAAAGAAGCGGCGAAGGAGATCGACGCGCGCATGGTTGCGTGCGCCTCCTACGTGGCCCGCGACGTCGCCCTCGAGCCCCACTTCGCCACGCTCCTGCCCGAGCTCACCTGGCTCACCAGCCCCGAGGACCTGGCCCGCCTCGCCGCCGACGCCCTCTCCCAGTCGGCGCCCACCGTCCAGGTCACCCACCTGCACGACCCGGTCGTGCCTGTGCGCGAGCAGGCCATCGTCGTCGCCGACAAGCTCGCGTCGGCAGGGGAGATGACCTTCCGGCAGCTCATCGCCGATGCCGCCACGCGCGCCGTCATCGTGTCGCGTTTCTTGGCGCTCCTCGAACTCTTCCGGCGAGGGGCCGTCGAGTTCATCCAGGAGGGGGCGCTGGGGACACTTTCGATCCAGTGGAGAGCCGAGGTGGACGCGAGCGACATCGACATTGACGAGGCGCCACGCGGCACGCGCCCCGAGGACACGCCCGCCGCCGTGGGCGCCACGGCCTCGTCGACGGGGAAGAATGCACGGACGATGGAAGGAGACAGCGGCGATGACTGACGAGCAGCTGCGAGGGCCGATCGAGGCGATCCTGATGGTCGCCTCCGAACCGGTGTCCGTCGACGAGCTCGCGGGCGCCCTTGAGGCGGATCCGCTCGACGTGGCGGAGACGCTGCGCTCCCTGGCGAGCGAGTACCTCGGCCAGGGGGAAGGGCCGGCGCGCGGCTTCGAGCTGCGCGAGGTCGCGGGAGGCTGGCGCATCTACTCCGCGCGCGCCTACGCCGACGTCGTCGGTCGCTTCGTCGTGGGCTCCTCCCATGCGCGCCTGTCCCAGGCCGCCCTCGAAACCCTGGCGGTCATCGCCTACCGCCAGCCTATTTCACGCGCCCGCATCGCTCGCATCCGCGGGGTGAACGTCGACGGCGTGGTGCGCACCCTGCTCGCTCGAGGCCTCGTGGAAGAGACGGGGGCGACACCATCCGGGGCGCGCCTATACGGCACGACCGGGGAGTTTCTTGAGAAAATGGGGATGACGAGCCTGTCGGAGCTGGTACCCTTGGCACCCTACTTGCCAGACGCCGATGCGCTGGACGAATTGGAGGAAGAACTATGAGGGCTAACCCTTACACCGAGGGTGGCGTGCGACTGCAGAAGGTGCTCGCCCAGGCCGGCGTCGCTTCTCGGCGCGCGTCCGAGCAGATGATCGCGGATGGCCGCGTGAGCGTGGACGGAACAGTCGTGCGCACCCAGGGCGTGCGGGTGGATCCCGCAACCCAGGTCATTCACGTCGACGGCGAGCGCCTGATCCTGGACGAGACCAAGCACATCGTGCTGGCCGTCAACAAGCCGATCGGCACCGTGTCCACGATGAGTGACCCGGAGGGACGCCCGACCATCGCCGACCTGATCGCTGACTACCCCGAGCGCCTCTACCACGTGGGTCGACTCGACATCGACACCTCGGGCCTGCTGTTGCTGACCAACGACGGCGAGCTGGCGAACCGCCTGACCCACCCGTCCTACGAGATTCGCAAGACATACGTTGCACGCCTGCACGGCGAGGTCAAGCCGGGAGTCAAGCGCACTCTCATGAACGGAATCGAGCTGGAGGACGGCCCGATCAAGGTGGATGCCTTCCGCGTTGTCGACACCTACGGCGACATCACCACCGTTGAGATCGTCGTCCATGAGGGCCGCAATCGACTCGTGCGACGCATGATGGAGGCCGTCGGCTACCCGGTCCGCGAGCTCGTGCGTACCGGCTTTGGGCCGATCTCTCTCGACCACCTCAAGCAGGGCACGACCCGCCGCGTCAAGGGCAACGCTCTGACGGCGCTGTACGGGGCCGTCGGCCTGTGAGCGCCCAGGGCGGTGGCGCACCCACGCGCGTCGTGTCCACGGTGGGTCCTGTCCTCATCATCGGGTCGGGCCTGCTGGGCGCGTCCCTCGGGCTCGCCCTGCGCGCCGGGGGAGTGGGAGTCTACCTCGAGGATGCCTCGCCCACCTCCCTGCGCCTGGCCTCCGACGTGGGCGCCGGCGTCCCTTTCAGTGACGTTATCGCCGAGGCCGGGGTCGGCTACGAGGACGTGGGCGCGGATGGGCACGGATACGAGGCACCGCGCATCGTTGTGGTCGCGACCCCTCCCGACGTCGCCGACCGGGTTATCGTCGATTCTCTTGTGCGATTCCCCAACGCTATCGTCACGGACGTCGCCTCGGTCAAGGACGCGGTCGTCGCCGACGTGCTTGCCACGCTCGCGCAGCGCGGCTTCCAGGACGAGGCGTGCCGCTACGTGGGCTCACACCCGATGGCTGGACGCGAGCGCTCCGGCGCCGGCGCGGCCGACGCCGACCTGTTCTACGGTCGGCCGTGGGTGATCGTGGCCCACGAGTCCACGTGGCCTCGTGCGGTGTTGGCCGCGCGTGCGCTTGCCACGGACGTGGGCGCGGTGCCCCTGGAGATGAACGCGGGCACGCACGATCATGCGGTGGCCCTGGTGTCCCACGTGCCGCAGCTCGTGTCGTCGATGCTGGCAGCGCGCCTCGTTGATGCTCCCGCGCAGGCACTCGGTTTGGCGGGGCAGGGGCTGCGTGACACGGCGCGTATCGCGGCCTCCGATCCTCGCTTGTGGACGGCGATCCTGGCCGGCAACGCTGGGCCTGTCGCCGACATCCTGCGCGAGTTGAGGGGCGACCTGGATGACCTGCTGACCCACTTGGATGCGGCCGCCGAGCTGGGCCCGCTTCGGGGCGGCAGCGTCGGTGCGATCAACCGCGTGATGACGGCTGGCAATCAGGGCGTCGCGCGCATCCCCGGCAAGCACGGTGGAGCGCCTTCTCGGTACCGCGAGGTCGAGGTGCTGATCCCCGATGAGCCCGGTGCGCTCGGGCGCCTCTTCAGTGAGCTCGGTGAGGCCTCCATCAACATCGAGGACCTGGTTCTCGAGCACTCGGCGGGCGCGCAGGCTGGCGTCGCTCGCGTCATGATTGACCCGGCGGTCGCTGACCGCTGCGCCGCGGACCTGCAGGAGCGGGGCTGGCGGCTCATTACCCACTAGAACAACCTCGATGAGGAGAATCACCGGATGAACGACTCGATGCGTCAGGATGCGATTTCGCGCGTGGGCATCACCATTGCGATCGATGGTCCTGCGGGTTCTGGTAAGTCCACGGTGTCCAAGGAGCTGGCCTCGCGTCTGGGCATCGGATACCTCGACACGGGCGCGATGTACCGCGCGCTGACGTGGTACGCCCTCGACCGTGGCATTGACCTGGAGGACGCGGAGGCGGTCGCAGCCGCGGCCGACGAGATGGTCCTGCGGCTGCACTCCGATCCCGCGGACCCGCACGTGTGGGTGGGGGATACCGAGGTCACCCAGGCGATTCGCGAGCCTCGCATCGCCCTGGCGATCAAGCATATTTCGACGAACCTGACGGTGCGCGCGTGGATGGCGGCCGAGCAGCGTCGCCGCATGATGGAGGCGCGCGCGCAGGGCTCCGGCATGATCGCCGAGGGGCGTGACATCACGACGGTCGTGTGCCCGGACGCCGACGTGCGCATCCTGCTGCTGGCGGACCAGGAGGCGCGCCTGCGTCGGCGGACCCTGGAGCTGTATGGGGACGCGACCGAGGAGCACATGGAGATCGTGCGCGCCCAGGTGGAGGGCCGCGACAAGGCCGACTCGACCGTCTCGGAGTTTATGACCGCGGCCCCCGGCGTGGAGACAGTGGATTCGACAGGGCTGGATATCGCCGGCGTGTGCGAGGCGATCCTGGCATACGTGGACGAGGACCTGTCCGCCCGCGAGGGATAGCTCCTGGCAGGTAGATGTGTGTGCCCCGCAGCGCCTCGCTGCGGGGCACACACATACGGTGGCTAGTAGCTGGGATGGTTTTGCCCGGGAGCCTGGTCGAACGGTGGGTTCTGGTCCTGCGGGGAGCGCGCTGTTCCATATCCCTGGACACCGCCTTGCGTGCCATAGGCGGGCCCCTGGGTACCCTGAGCTCCGTATCCGTAGGCGGGCGGCTGGCCGCCAAACCCGTACGCGGATGCCTGGCCGGGTTGGGTTCCGTAACCGTAGGCGGGTCCCTGAGAGGGCTGCGTGCCATACACCGGTCCCTGACCCGTCGGCGTGCCGTAGCCGTGGGCGCCAGGTGTTCCTGGCATCGCCGGGCCACCGCTGTAGGAGGTATTTCTCGACCAGAGAGGGTTGAAGCCGGTGTAGCGCGATTGCTTCGGGGGAACGGTGCCCTGAGGGTAGCCTGTCACTCCGTACTGCGGGCCGTTGACGCTGGTGTAGTTAGGCATATCGCGGACGTCCTTGCGCGCCTGCCGATAAAAGATGACGTAGATGATGGACGCGGGCAAAAAAATGATCGTGATAATTGCGATAAGAACGAGGGCCTCAAACGTCGTGATCGTCGAACCTGATGAGGTAGCGGTGTTGCTGCGTGTGCGCGTGAGAGAGCTGCTTGCGAAGGCTTCGTGATGTGCTTGCGCGGCCGTCGCGGCGTTCAGCTCAGGCGTGTCGCTGGAGGCAGGCAGTGCTGCGGAGCTCGAGGTGGTCACCCTCGGCGTGTTCATCAGCGTGTATGCCTGCGCCGCGGGAACCACGAGAGGCAGTGTCGCGCATGCGAGGGTGGCTGCGCAGGCGAGAAGCCGATGAGAGAGCATGTGGTGTTTCCTTCGAGAGCGAGTAAAGGTGAGGGGAGACCTGCTCATGTGACCGCCGAACGTTCGTATCGAAGAGACAATGACGGAATTCCAGCGAATGTGTGTGTTCGTGACACGCGGTCGTGGTGCAGTGCCCGCAGGCGCAGCGAAAGCTCAGTATCCGCTGCCGTAGGAACCGTAGCCACCGTTCATGCCCGACGACGGATAGTCGCCCTGCTGGCTGCCGTAGGAGTTGCCGTAATCTGCCGTGCCGTAGCCGTTTCCCTGCTGCATCGGCGGATTCATGGGTGCACCCGCCTGTGGGTACTGAGCACCGCCATAGACGTTGCCCGTGACTCCGTATTGAGGCCCACTGGGGCCGTTGTAATTAACGGTCTGCATCTGGCGGCGCGACCCCTGGTTAGCCAGGTAACGGAACAGGTAGTAGCCACCTGCGATCAGAGCGAAAAGCACCAAGGAGATGACGACGGCAACCGGGTCGTGAGACGTCCTTCGTGAACGGAAACGACGGCGTGTCGGTGCGGGGACGGACACGCTTGCACGCGTCGCACGTCCGGTGGTTGCGGTGCTGGCAGGGGAGTTTTCCGTGCTCACAACGACCGCGCTCGCCTGCACTGTCGACGCCTCCCACGCGCTGGCAGACGGCAGTGCAACACCCGTGACCGCTAGGGCAAGGGTCGCGGCAGATGTCAGGAGGCGGCGGATGGTCATGTGGTGTGCTCCTACGGTGTGTTGGTGACGAGATAGCATCAGTCTAGCCTGGGATCTGTCGCCCGACCCGCTGTTCTGCGTGCCGATATGGAGGCAACGCACGAGGGCGGCGGATGCTGCTGTCAGATCAACAGGGGGAATGTGTCATGGCGCACGCCCGTCGGGTTGCTTCCTGATCGAGGGGTGCGCTATAGTTCTACAGGTCGCCACGGCGACGAACTGAATACGGGCTGTGGCGCAGCTTGGTAGCGCACTTGACTGGGGGTCAAGGGGTCGTGGGTTCAAATCCCGCCAGCCCGACAAAAGAGTCGCGAGGACAGGTTTGTGTCCTCGCGCTTTTTGTATTCCATGGGCCTTCGTTGCCTGGAGTCGTTGGAGGGACCTCCGTCCCCGCATCAATTGTCGGTCAATCTTTGTAACCGAAACGTAATGCTCATCTGTGGTGGTCTATTTCCCCCGGTAAACGCTAGTTTTCGACCAATCTTCCGCGGGTTCGTGCAGGTCGCAGCGCATGTGATGCGTTGTGAGGCGTGACAATGGGTGCCCCCTCAGTGGGGTAAACTGTGGCACAGGTCGAAGTCGTCAACGGGGATGATTTCGACCTACCTAGCCGGTACCGGCCGCCGCCATCCAAGATGGAGCGCGAAGTGCACGGACCGACACAAAACGGCCCCGGCCTCGTCAACGGAGACGAGGCCGGGGGAGCCGGAGACGCGAATGAGGAGCGAGAACGGTCAGCCGTCAGACTTCGCCGCGCCCTCGCGCGCATCCTCGGGGATGACATCCTCCAGCGTCGCCGACTGCTCGTGCGGGGCCTGGAACTCGGTTACCATCGTCACCTCGTTGATGGCCGGATCAGACACGGTCATCGCAGTTGTGTTTCCCGTCTGATCGACGATGTTGAGCCGGTTGTCGGCGTCGAGTTCGACAACGAAGAGGTCTTCCAGTTCTCCAGCGCCCGCCGACGAAAGCTCTCCGCGTAGCCACTCCTCGTCGCGATGTACCAACTCGAGGTTGTCGGTCACGACCTGGCCACTGGACACCAGGACGTAGTTGATGCCGCCCTCGCCCTTGCGCCGTACCGTCAGGGAGCCGTTGGCTTCGCGTTGTACGAGGCTGATGTCGCTCAGTGAAAAGATGCCCATGCCGCGTAGCTCTGCGAGAAACTCGACTGGGTCGAGCTTGTGATCCGTGTTGTCGAGCGCGTCCTGAGTAAATCGCCCGCCCTCGATGATCGTGTACGCCTTTCCCATCACGAGAGAGCGGGTCGACATGAACTTCGACATCAGGTAGTTCAGGCCGGAGATGATTCCAAAGGTGACGAGCAGGAAGCTGATGTACTCCGCGAACGAGATTGCGTGGTTGTAGATGACGCCGCCGATAACGCCACCGAGGATAAAGTTCCCGATAAAGTCGATCGGTGTCAGCTGGACCGTCCGCTGCTTGCCCGTGAGGCGCAGGTGGAGGACGATCAGGGTGACACCGATCAGGAGCTTAAAGACCGTCATTTCGAAACCATGAATATCGAACATGAGAGCAGTCTATTCGCATGTGGGGACGCGGTTTGGCGTGGTGTGATTAACTCGTCGGATCCGCGTCGATAGCTCCCTGGATGTCGTTGAAGAGCAGATTGGAAATCTCGACCTGCACCGTCTCAACCTTCGGCACGTCGCGCAGCAGCAACGGATCGTCAGCGGATGTCTGGAGGGCGAGCGTGCCGCAACCGAAGATCCGGTCATCGAAGTCCTTTTCGATCTGGATGTCGGAGATGCGGGTGAGCGGCAGATCGTGACCGGTGCGCTTCATGATGCCCGTGCGGGTGATGACTCGCTTCGTCGTCACCGTGTAGGTCGTCGTTATCCACTTGATCCAGGGAACAAGGATGAGCGGAATCGACAGGAGGAGGACGGCGATCCAAATGGTCGGAAGCGCCCAGTAACGCGCGTTCTCCGGAACGTAGAAAGAACCGACAGCCGCTGCGATCACGAGGATCGACTCCACGATGATCGCGGGGAGCAGCTTCTTGATGTGGGTGTGCATGTGGCGGACGACGATCTCGTCCTGGCTGAGGAGCTTCTGTGACAATGCCATGACACCATCATGCCAGATTTCGCGAGTGCGTGAGGACGCCTAAGACGGTGGCAGTGCGCCTCAGCGGGGCCTGCGGTGCGTTCCCACAATGTCTGTGTTCACGATGCCTATCGCCGCCATCAGCGCGAGCATCGTCGTGGGACCCACGTATTTAAAACCGCGACTCTTGAGGTCGGCCGCGAGAGCCACCGACTCCGGCAGCTGTGTGGGCACCTCGTTGTGAGAGCGCGGACGGGGATCACGCGTCGGCCGATACGACCAGACGAACTCACCGAGGTGGGAGGGGCCGTCCGTCGCTTCCGAAGTGTTCCTCATAGCTAGCGTCGCGTGAGCGTTGCTGATCGCCGCCTCGATCTTGCGGCGGTTATGAATGATCCCGGGATCACGAGTGAGGCGCTCGACGTCGACCGTGCTGAATGCGGCGACCGCGTCCGGTGAGAAGCCCTCGAACGCCGCGCGGAAGGCCTCGCGTTTGGCCAGCACGGTGCGCCAGGACAGGCCCGCCTGGAATCCCTCGAGGACGAGGCGCTCGAAGACGCCCGCCTCGTCGTGGACGGGTAGCCCCCATTCGGTGTCGTAGTAACTGCGTAACAGCTCGTCATGGGAGGCCCACGTGGGCCGGATGAGCCCGTCATCGCACAGGGTGAGTCCGGAGGCTAGGGGGAGATCAGCAGATTGGGTGAGTGGAGTGTTCATGTGTCGATCCTGCGCGCGTGGTGGTCACCGGTCAAGGGGCGCCGTGACGCTTGTGGATAACGACGCCGGTTGGAACGAGCCTGTGGATACACGCCAGGGGAGTGCAGGCACGGGTGTGGCCCGCCTCCGGGGGAAGCGGGCCACGTGTCAAAGCGTTCTTACCTGCGGCGCTTCTCGCGCACGCGCACCGAAATCTGAATCGGCGTGCCGGCGAAGCCGAAGGTCTCGCGCAGGCGGCGTTCGATGAAACGACGGTAGCCCGGATCGAGGAAGCCCGTCGTGAAGAGCACGAAGCGCGGGGGCTTGCTGGAGACCTGCGTGCCGAAGAGGATGCGGGGCTGCTTGCCGCCGCGCAGCGGGTGTGGGTGAGCGGCCACGAGCTGGCCGAGGAAGGCGTTGAGCTGGCCCGTCGGGATGCGGGTCTCCCACCCCTCCAAGGCGGTGTCGAGCGCGCGCACAATGCGGTTCGTGTGCCAACCGGTCTTGGCCGCCAGGTTGATGCGCGGTGCCCACTGAACCTGGACGAGCTCGCGTTCGAGCTCGTTCTTGATCTCCTTTTGGCGCTCCTCATCGACCAGGTCCCACTTGTTCGTCACGACGACGAGGGCCCGGCCCGCGTCGATGACCTGCTGGACGACGCGCACGTCCTGCTCGGTCAGGGGGGCGGAACCGTCGATGAGGACCAGGGCGACTTCGGCCTTCTCGATGGCTGCCTGCGTGCGGATCGAAGCGTAGTAGTCGGCGCCTGTCGTGCGGTGCATCTTGCGGCGGATGCCGGCAGTGTCGACGAACCACCAGGAACGTCCGTCCAACTCGATGAGCTCGTCGACGGGGTCGCGGGTCGTGCCCGCCAGCTCATTGACGACGACGCGCTCGCCGCCGGCCAGGGCGTTCAGGAGGGAGGACTTACCGACGTTGGGACGCCCGACGAGGGCCACGCGGCGCGGGCCGCCCGACGGGAGCGCGGAGGCTACCGCGGACTCGGTCGGCAGAACATCCATGACGACGTCGAGGAGATCACCCGTGCCTCGCCCGTGGAGGGCGGAAATCGGGTGAGGCTCGCCCAGGCCGAGGCTCCACAGGTAGGCGGCGTCGGCCTCTTGCAGGGGCGAATCCACCTTGTTGGCCGCCAGGATGATCGGCTTCTTCTTCGAGCGCAGCATCTCCACGATGCGCTCGTCGGATGCCGTCACGCCGACCGTTGCGTCCAGGACGAGGACGACGGCGTCGGCCAGGTCGACGGCGATCTCCGCTTGCTCGGCGACGGAACGATCCAGTCCCTTGACGTCGATCTCCCAGCCGCCGGTGTCCACGAGCGTGAAGTCGCGTCCAGCCCACTCCGCGGGGTAGGAGACGCGGTCGCGCGTGACACCCGGCGTGTCCTGGACGACGGCCTCGCGGCGTCCCAGGATTCGGTTGACCAGCGTGGACTTGCCGACGTTGGGTCGGCCGACGACGGCGAGAACCGGCAGGCCCGCCGCGACGTCGCCGGAATCGTCGAGCTCGACGTCGCCGGAGAGCAGCGCCAAATCCTCCTCGTCCAGGTCGAACTGGTCGAGGTTGGCGCGCATGACGCGGGCGCGGGCCGCGGCGTCATCGTCGGTCAGGTCGATCATCTCAGACGAGGCCGGGGCCAGGTCCGCGGTGTAGGCGTCGGCCGCGTCGTCCCCGGGAGTGGGGGTCGCGCCGTGCTGGGTATCGAAGTCGTTCACCCGCCCAGTCTACGGTGTGGCGCGCCACGCGGGTCGTATGGGGACCCCCGTGGCGCGCCAGTTCACAGGTTCGTTGCGCTTACTCGTGGGAGCGCACGTCGCCAGCGAGGACCTCGGCGGCGACGGGCACGTCGTTGTAGCGGTGGTGGATACCCTGGATCTCCTGGTACCACTCCGCGCCCTTGCCCGTGATGATGACGGTGTCGCCGGGGTCGGCCGCCAAGATGGCGCGGCGCACGGCGTCGCGTCGGCACGTCGTGACCTCGGTGACGTCCTCCATGTCGGGGCGCACGGAGGCGATGCCGCGCAGCAGATAGTCGCGGATCGACTGGGGATCTTCGGTGCGCGGGTTCTCGTCGGTCACCCACAGGACGTCGGCCTCGCGCGCCGCGATTGCCGCCAGGTCCTCACGCTTGGTCGCGTCGCGGTCACCGTCCGTGCCGAAAACAACGACGACGCGGCCGGGGGTGAGCTCGCGGGTCGAACGCAGAGTCCATTCGAGGGCTTCCGGCGTGTGCGCGTAGTCGACGATCACGAGGGGCTGGGCGCCGGGGGTGGGGTTGACCTTCTCCATGCGGCCCGGAATCTGGGGAGCGTCCTCGATGGAGGCGATAACGTCAGGCAGGTCGATGCCCAGCGTCACGGCGGACACGATCGCCACGGCCGTGTTCTGCACGTTGACCTCACCCAGGATCGGCATCGCGACGCGGTGGCCGACGCCGTCAGGGTCGACGAGCGTGAACACCGTGCGGCCGATCACCTTGTCGGGGGCAATATCGCGGACCTGCCAGTCGGCGCTCTCGCTCGTCAGGGCGGACACGGTGGTCACCGGCACGGTCGCCTGCGCGGCCAGGCGGCGGCCCCACTCGTCGTCCACGCACACGACGCCGGCGCGGGAGTGCTCGGGTGTAAAGAGCAGCGCCTTGGCGGCGAAGTAGTGCTCCATGTCGCCGTAGTAGTCCAGGTGATCGTGCTGGAGATTCGTGAAGGCGGCGACGTCGAAGACGATGCCGTCCACCCGGTGCAGGGACAGGGCGTGCGCGGACAACTCGATGACCCCGGCGCCGCAGCCGTACTGGTCGGTGGCGGACAGGAAACGGGCGATGACCGGCGCCTCCGCGGTCGTGCGCACCGCCTCAAACGAGATCGGTCCGACGTGCGTCTCGACGGTGCCGCACAGGGACGCCTGGGGGAAACGCGAAGCGATGGCGGCGCGCATCAGGTACGAGGTCGTCGTCTTGCCGTTCGTGCCGGTCACGGCCATCGTCGTCAAGCGCGTGGCGGGAGAGGAGTACACGTTTGCGCACAGGGCGGGGACGACGCCACGCGGATCGGCCACCTGCACGACCGGCGCGCCCAAGCCTCGTTCATGTGCCTGCACCCGTCCCTCCGCGTCGGTGAGAATAACGCTGGCGCCCGCCTCGATGGCGGCGTGGGCGAAGCGGATGCCGTGCTGTGTCAGGCCGGGGATCGCCACGAAGATCCAACCGGGCTCGCAATCGTCGGAGGAAACGGTGACGCCCGTGACGCTCACGTCGGAGGCATCGATCGAGGCGGGAGCACCGTCAACGCCATAAAACCCCTCGATGTCGATGCCCGCGAGGACGCGCGCGAGCGGGGTCGGGTCGATGGACGGGCGAATATCAATCACTGATGTCATGGCACTACTGTAGTTCGTCATCGGCTGCCCGTGTCGCACACGCATGGACAGTGACACAGTAGGATGGAGACATGCAGATTTTGACACGCAACGAAGCAACCCATCGCGCTGCCACGCTCGAGGTGTCCTCCATTGACGTCACCGTTGACGTTTCGGGTGCCGCAGACTCCTCCCAGGAAACCTACCCCGTCACGTCGGTCCTGACCCTGACCGCTCGCGAGGAGCGCACCTTCATCGATATCGTCGGGCAAGTCCGCACCGTCTTGCTCAACGGCGCGGAGCACCCCTTCGAGGACGATGAGGATCGCGTCTGGGTATCCGGCCTGCCTGTGGGGGAGAGCTTCACGCTTGAAGTGCGCGCGCTCGCCCACTACTCGCGCTCCGGCGAGGGCCTCCACCGCTACACCGACCCCGAGGACGGGGAGGTGTACCTGTACACCCAGTTCGAGCCCAACGACGCGCACCGCGCCTGGCCGTGCATCGACCAGCCCGACGTCAAGCCCGAGTGGACCTTCCACGTGATCGCGCCCCCGTCCTGGGTCGTCTTCTCCAACGGCGTCGAGGTCGGCGCAACGCCAGCCGGTGACGACGCCGTGCGTCACGATTTTTCCGCCACGCCCCCGCTGTCCAGCTACATCACCGCGGTCGTGGCGGGACCGTGGGCCGTCATCGACGGGGGAACATGGAGCGGCGGCGCGAGCGACGGCGGACACGTCGAGCTTCCCCTGCGCCTGGCGTGTCGGCGTACCCTCGCGCGCTACCTTGACGCGGACGACGTCTGTGAGGTCACTCGCGCGGGCCTCGACTTCTTCCATGAGCGTTACGGCGTGACCTTCCCGTGGGGCTCCTACGACCAGATCTACGTGCCCGAGTACAACCTCGGCGCCATGGAGAATCCCGGCTGCATCACCTTTAACGAGAGCTACATCTCCCGTTCCACCCCGACGTTCACGGAACGTCAGCGTCGCGCGAACACCACCCTGCACGAGATGTGCCACATGTGGTTCGGCGACCTGGCGACCCCCGCGTGGTGGGACGACCTGTGGCTCAAGGAATCCTTCGCCGAGAACCAGGGCGCCAGCGCGATCGCGACGTCGACGCAATATACAGGGGAGTGGGCCAACTTCGCGATGAACCGCAAGATCTGGGCCTACACGCAGGACCAGATGCCCACGACGCACCCCATCGCCGCCGACATCCCCGACGTGGCCGCCGCCAAGACAAACTTCGACGGCATCACCTACGCCAAGGGAGCAGCCGTCCTCAAGCAGCTCGTCGCGTGGGTCGGCGAGGACGCCTTCTATGAGGGAGCGCGCCGCTACTTCGACAAGCATCGCTTCGCTGCGACCTCGCTCGCCGACCTGCTTGAGGCCCTCGAGGCCGCCTCCCATCAGGAGCTCGGCTCCTGGAAGAGCGCCTGGCTCGAGACGTCCGGCCCCTCGACGCTGTCCGCCTCCTGGCGCACCGATCCTGTCGGAGCGATCTCGGACTTCACCCTTCACCAGGGCGCGGAGGCGTGCGGCGGTGTGCTGCGTCCCCATCGCGTCACCGTCTCCACGTGGCGTGCCGCCTCCGGCGCGCTCGAGCGCACGCACGTCTTCGATGTTCGCATCGACGGTGAGAGCGCCCCCATCGATCCCGACGGCGTGCTTGCCCTCCCCGGCGGAGCAGCCTTCGTCGACCTGGTCGTCATCAACGACGACGACCTCACGTATGCGATTTCGCGCCTCGACGAGCGTTCCACCGACGTCGCCCTGGCCTACGTGGGAACGATCGGCGCGCCCATCACCCGCGCGGTCGTCTGGGCGTCGCTGTGGAACGCGGTGCGCGACGGCCTGCTCGATCCCAGGCGTTTCGTCGTTGCCGTCCTGAACGCGGTCCCCGCCGAGACTGAGCCCGCTATTCGCGACCGCCTGCTTCTGTTCGTGTCGGAGGCGCTCTCCTCCTTCCTGCCCGGCGCGGCGCGCGCAGATGCCCACGGCCAGGTCCTGGCCACCACCATTCGCTTGGCGAAGGAGGCCGACGACGCCGACGCATGGCGGGCCTACACGCGCGCCTTTATCGCCGAGTTCGCGGCCCGCGGCGGCGACGAATACGAGGCGACGGTACGCGCCTTCGCGGCCAGCGACAACCCCGACATCGCCTGGCGCGCGCGCCGCGCGCTGGCAGCCCGAGGCCTCGTCGACGAGGAGACGATTCTTGCGTGGCGTGACGCCGACGGTTCGGGTGAGGCCGCCCGCATGAGCGTCGAGGCCCTGGCCTCCATCCCCGACGAGGCAGCCCGCGCTCGGGCGTGGGAATCCGCCTGGTCGGACACGCTGTCCAACGACTACCTGAGCGCGACTCTCGCGGGGCCTGCAGTCCTCCACCTGGGAGGGCGAGCGCGGCATCGGCGAGGCCGTGGCACGCATGCGCGGCTATTGGGAGTCCCACACGATCGGCATGTCCCTGCGCTACGTCAGCGGCGTCCTTGACCTCAGCGTCGACATCGACCGCGAGGGAAGCGTCGAGGCCAGCGTCTCGCTGCTGGGCTCCTGGCTCGGCGCCAACGAGGATGCTCCCGCGCAGCTGCGCCGCATCGTCGTCGAACACCTCGACGACTTTGAGCGCCGCGAGCGCGTCCAGCGTCGCTGGCAGGGCGATCAGTGACGAGGCCGGAGGAGCGCGGCGGGACCGCGGGGGCGGCGCCCGAGGCCATCGAGGCCTCGTCGGTGGACCCCGCGGCCTCGATGTCGCTGCTCACCTCGCTTCTGGCCAACCCTCTCGACGCCGGATACGAGCACTACCGTGCGGAGCACGGGCCGCGTCCCGCCTCCCTGATAGGGCGGGTTGGCGTCTTCGCGGTGGCCGTCGCGCTCGGCTTCGGTGCGGTCGTGGCGACCGCGTCGCTGCGCGCTCCCGCGGGCGACGTGAAGGCGGATTTGAAGCAACAGGCCTCGACTCGTAGCGAGAACGTGGCCGCCCTGGACTCGGAGGTACAGTCGCTGGGGCACGCCATCGAGCAATACTCCGACCCCGCTAACGCCGCCGGGACCGATGGGACGCTGGCCCTCCAGGTCGCGACGACTCCTGCCTCGGGCCCCGGCATTATCGTGACGCTCACGGATCGGGCGGCCCCCGGGAAGGGGAGCGGTGCCGTGCGTGACCAGGATCTGGCGATGGTCGTCAACGCCCTGTGGGGAGCGGGGGCCGAAGCGATTTCCATCAACGGGCAGAGGATTGGGCCGGCCACATTCGTGCGCACCGCCGGCTCTGCCATCCTGGTGAACGTCACCCCCATCTCCTCGCCCTACGAGGTTAGCGCCATCGGAGACTCGAACGCCCTGTCCGTCGCCCTCGTGCGCGGTAATACGGGGGACTACCTCTCCGCCGCGCAGTCCGTCACTGGCATGACCGTGTCCACCAAGGTCGTCTCCTCCCTGACCATGGACGCGCTCGCGCCCTCCGTCCCCCAGTATGCTTCGCCCGTTTCCGACCCCACTCACGGAGGCACCTCATGATTGCCGTCATCGGACTCATCATCGGAATCGTCCTGGGCGTCCTGCTCGACCCGACCGTACCCGCCTGGCTCACGCCCTTCCTGCCCGTCGCCGTCGTCGCGGGCCTGGACGCGCTCTTTGGCGCGGGGCGCGCGTGGCTTGAGGGGCGCTTCGCGGACCGCGTCTTCGTCACCTCTTTCTTCTGGAACGTCGTGGTGGCCTGCCTGCTCGTCTTCTTGGGCACGCAGCTCGGCGTCGGCTCGGCCATGACGACCGCCGTCGTCGTGGTCCTGGGCATCCGCATCTTCTCCAACACCGCATCCATCCGCCGACTCCTGCTGAAGGCCTGATATGAGCGACGACATCATCGACGAGACCGCGACCGCCGACGAGGCGGGCCACGCCGAGGGGAGCAATCGCGCCCGCAGGAGGAGCGCCCACCGCGAGGAACACGCTGCGCCGCGCCTCTGGGCGCGCGCCAGGGGAGCATTCTTCGCACTCCCGCGAGGCCTGCACGTGGTCATGCTCATCATCTTCATGATCCTCGGCTTCGCCCTGGCCACGCAGGTCCGTGCCCAGCGCTCCGATCCTCTCGAAGGGCTCTCGGAGCAGGACCTGGTGACCGTCCTCGATGAGCTGGGTACCCGGGAGCAGAACCTGCGCGAGCGGCGCGCAGAGCTGACCAGCGAGCTTGAGGACCTGCAAAGCGCTGCCGACGAGGCCCAAGCGCGCGAACAGGCCTCCGCGAAGGCCGCGCTCCAGGCGCAGATCGCCGCGGGAACCGTGGCCGTCCAGGGGCCGGGGGTGAGCGTCTCGGTTCTCGACCCGGGGGCCAACCTGAGCCCCACGCAGTTCGTCATGACGCTGGGCGAGCTGCGCAACGCGGGGGCCGAGGCCATCGACCTCAACGGCGTGCGGCTCACCACACGCTCCGCCTTCACGGGGCAGGCGGGGTCCATTGTCGTGGACGGCACACCCATCGCCTCGCCCTACACGTGGACCGTCATCGGAGAGTCTCAGACGATCGCGACCGCCCTGGAGATTCAGGCCGGCTCCGCCTCTCAGATGCGCGCCAAGGGCGCCACTGTCACGATCACACCGACCGATCACGTCACGATTGATTCCCTCGCCAGCCCTCGCCCGCCCCAGTACGCGACCTACGAGTAGAGGCCCCGGCCTATAATGGTGTCGGAAGCCGCCGTGCCCGCGCCTGAGGCATGGTGAGCGTTTACACTTAGCACATTCCCGTAACGAGACCTTTTGGAGCGCACCATGTCTGACAACCAGCCTTTTGACCCCACAGCAACGTCGATCTTCGGCCTGGCACCCGTGGCGGATGACGTCGAAGAGGCACCGGTTGCTCTGTCCGCCCGCGACCGCGAGGCCGTCGAGGCGCTCCCCGCCGGCTCCGCCCTGCTGATCGTCCAGCGCGGTCCGAACACGGGCGCGCGTTTCCTCCTCGACCCCGAGGTGACGAACGCGGGCCGTTCGCCCAAGGCCGACATCTTCCTCGACGACGTGACCGTCTCGCGTAAGCACTGCCAGTTCATCGCCTCCAACGGCGGTCACGTGGTGCGCGATTCGGGCTCCCTGAACGGTACCTACGTGAATCGTGAGCGCGTCGACTCCATCGAGCTGCACGCCGGCGACGAGGTCCAGATCGGTAAGTACCGCCTGACCTACCAGCCGTCGACCAAGCAGGCCTGACGTGTCGGCGTCCGTCGCACGCATCCGCGACTCGCACCCCGAGCCCGGGGCGACCTCGTGGCCGCACGATGCCGATCACGCCCCCGTGCTTTCCATCGGCCGGGTGGTCGAGGAGCTCAAGACGGAGTTTCCTGCGATCTCGCTGTCGAAGGTGCGCTACCTGGAGGGCGAAGGCCTCGTCAGCCCCGCGCGCACGGGCGCCGGTTACCGCAAGTACTCTGCCGCCGACGTGGAGCGTCTGCGATACGTCCTGTCCGAACAGCGCGATTCTTTCACTCCGCTCAGCGTGATTCGCACCCAGCTCGATGCCCTCGACGCCGGACATACGCCGACGCGGCGTCGCGTTGCGCAGGTGGTGTCCTCGGAGGGCCAGACGGTGTCGCTGGGCGGCCGCCGAGCGATCCCCGCCGCTGACCTGTCGGACCTGACGGGTGTCGATATGGACACGCTGGAGCGCTATTCGCGTCTCGGCCTGATCACCCCGGATCTGGCGGGATACTTCCCGGCACGGTGCGTGCAGGCGGTGTCGACGATCGCGCGTCTAGAGGGTTCGGGCGTGGATGTGCGGGTGTTGCGCGCGGTGCGCCAGGGCGCGGAGCGCAGCGCGGATATCATTGATCAGACGGTGTCTTCCCAGAGGGGACGAGGCCGTGGCGCGGACCGCGAACGGGCGCGTGCGCGAGCGATCGAGTTGGGTGATTTGTTCGCCGAGCTGCATCGAGACATGCTGGCGGTGGCCGTGTCATCGCTCAGTGACGACGGCGTCTAACTTTCATGTTTAACCTGAAGGTTAGACTCGCCGATACGGTCATTGACCCGCCCCGCCCGGTGCTCTACCGTAGTCCTGTTCTCATCACATACGACCCCCAAGGAGCCCCACAGTGAGCGCAGAAGCCAACGCCGTGAGTCGGCAGGGCATGCTTTTTGGCGACCCGCTCGAGGGCCTCGAAACGGACGAGGTCGGCTACCGTGGGCCGATTGCGTGCAACGCCGCCGGCATCACCTACCGTCAGCTGGACTACTGGGCTCGCACCGGCCTGCTCCAGCCCTCGATACGCGCGGCTCGCGGCTCGGGCTCGCAGCGCCTCTACTCCTTCCGGGACATCCTCGTTCTCAAGGTCGTTAAGAAGCTCCTGGACGCGGGCGTGTCCCTCCAGCAGGTGCGCGTCGCCGTCGCCTCGCTGCAGAACAGGGGAGTGGATGACCTGGCGTCGATCACGCTCATGAGCGACGGCGCATCCGTCTACGAGTGCACCTCCACCGACGAGGTGATTGATCTTCTGCAGGGCGGCCAGGGCGTCTTCGGTATCGCGGTCGGGCGCGTGTGGCGTGAAGTCGAGGGGTCGCTCGCGGAGCTGCCGCTCGAGCGCTCGGAACGCACCTTCGTCGACGAGCTGGCCGAGCGCCGCCGCGCGAAGCGATCCGCGTCCTGACACACACATTGATATAAGGCCGTGGGCCTGGCATTCGCCAGGCCCACGGCCTTATCAGTGCGCGGGGGAGTGGACCCCTACTTGCGTCCGAGGGGGCAGGTCACCGTGTAGGCGGACTCGACGTCGGTGATCTCCACCGACACCATGCCGTTCTCGTCAACCATGTACGACTCCTCGATGAGGGGCCCGTCCTCCGTGCGCACGACGGGCACCGACGCGATGTCGACGTTCGAGCGACGCAGGGCATGATCGAAGGGGAAGATGACCTCCCCGTAGGGCTGGAGGTCGCCGCGGGGCACCCAGGAGTCGTCGAGCGAGGAGTATTCGACGAAACGGAAGTAGCCGATGTTGTGGGCCGCGCGGTAACGGCGCTTGATCGTCAGGGTCTCGCCCGGCGCCAGCTCGGTGTTGGGTTCGAGCAGCGTGTCGAAGGAGATGAAGGAACCAGCGTCTCGCTCACGGAAGACCCCGACGCCGCGCGAGAGCTGCTCGCGCACCGTGTAGGCGGCCTCCGGGTCGGCGCCGATGGCCAGGCCGATCGCGGTCGAGGCCGCCGTGTGGGGCGAGCGGTGCACGCGGCGCCCGAAGCGCGAGCGCAGGATGCGCGCGACGAGGGGCAGCTGGGAGCCGCCGCCGACCACGTAGAGGCCGGCGATGTCGCCACCGAGCTGGCCGACGCCCGACGCGTCGGGGACCAGGAGGGGCTCCATGGCCTCGACGGTCGCCTCCACCAGCGCGGTCGCGTCCTCGTAGAAGTCCGCGACCGTGATCGTAGTGGGCTCGCCGTCAACGGGAACGGTGATGAACTTCGTGGAGGGGGAGAGGGCCTCCTTGGCGGAGCGAGCGTCCTCGATGAGGCGCTCCCAGGCGGCGTCCCCGAGCAGGCCGGAATCCGTGCCCGCGGCAGCGGCCAGGCGCGTTGCCAGGATAACGTCGAAATCGTCGCCGCCGACCAGGTTCAGGCCGCGAGAGCCGAGCACCTCGTGGAGCGTGCCGGTCGCCGACACGATGGAGGCGTCGAAGGTGCCGCCGCCCAGGTCGTAGACGAGAATGGCGGTGCGCTTCGAGTTCAGGGTGCCTGCGTGGCGGTGCGTGTACTCGAAACCCGCTGCGGAGGGTTCGTTGACCATCGCCAGGACGTTCCATCCGGCGCGGCGGAACGCCTCCAGGGTGAGGAAGCGTTGGGCGGACCACGCGTGAGCGGGGATGCCGACGAGGGCCTCGAGGGGCTCATCGGCGGGCACGGTGGACACGGACGAGTTCGTGCGCAGCTGGCGGGCGACGTAGCTCAGGAAACCGGTGAGCGCATCAAGGATCGGGATGGAATGGTTGCCCAGGCGCAGCGTGGAGGTGTCGGTCACCGAGGGGTCGGACAGAAGGCGCTTGAAGGAGCGCAGGTGAGGCGCGCCCTCGCGCGCGGCGTCCTCGGCGTCGAAGCCGAACACGAGGCGATCGCCGTCGAGTGCGAGCACCGAGGGGATAAAGTCGACCGTGTCCTCTCGGTTGTTGACGAAGGAGACGATGGGATAGTTTCCTCGATCAACAATAGCGATCGCGGTCGTGGTGGTGCCAAAATCTACTCCAAGTCTCATAGCCTCAACAGTAGCGCGCATTTTCGGTGCATCCTAGGACGTCTCGCCGGTGCTTCGCACGTTTCTCAGTAAGGTTCGGCGGGTGAGTGTGACGCAGAGCCATGCGATCAGGAAATATGCGATTCCTGCAATGGCGTCCATCACATAGTGGTTGCCTGTTGCGACAATTGTCACGATGGTCAGAGTTGGATGGAGGGCGAGTGTGAGACGCGCCCACCATGAACGCCAGACGTAGGTTCCGAGCATGACGGCCACCCACACCGACCAGCCTGTGTGCATCGACGGCATGGCTCCGTAGGGATTGGCGAGGGTGCCAAAGAGGTGGGAATACGAGGAGGTGTGCTCGGCGACGGAGTCGGCGATGCCAAGTCCTGGCACGAGCCGCGGGGGAGCAAGCGGGTAGCTCCAGTAGGTGGCGAGCGCGCCGAGTGTCATGACGACGAGCGTCCATCTGGCCCGGGAGTAAAACTGTGGTGCCTTGATCCATAGCGCCACGAGCGTCAGCCCGGTAAAGAGGAGGAATGTGGTCGCGTACTGTGTCGATGCGAGCGAGGCAAGGGTTGAGTGTGCGCCCAGCCATGCGTTTGCAGACGGCTCAATAAAGACGCCAACGCGGCGCTCGAGGGCGACGATGCTGTGGGCGTGGCTGAGTGCGAGCGACTCACTGGCGCGCGCCAAGAACGAGAGGACCGAGTAGGCCAGGCAGGCGAGGGCGAGTGTGAGCGCCTCTCGCACGGGATGCCTGGTGTGTTGCTGTGATTGATGGTCCGTTGTCATGGTCGTAACTCTAGCGCGTGGGAGGGGCGCGCCCGGGGGAGGAAAACGGACATAATGTACATTATCGGATCGAGGGGGTGGGGTCGCGAGGGGTGACACGGCGCTCCGCTTGACGTGTCCGATAGAATGGACCCGTTTCTTCACTACGTCCAGGAGGCAGTTATGGCTGACCGCGCACTGCGTGGCATGCAGATCGGCGCCAAGTCCCTCGAGTCCGAGGATGGTGTCGTTTTCGCCGACCGTTTCATCGTCCGGTACGCGTGCCCGAATGGACACGAGTTCGAGGTGACCCTTTCCAGCGAGGCCACGGCTCCCGCCACCTGGGAATGCAAGTGCGGTCAGACCGCCGAGCTCATCGGCGAAACCGAGGAAGACGAGGATAACAAGCCCGTCAAGCCGCAGCGCACCCACTGGGACATGCTGCTCGAGCGTCGCTCCATCGAGGAACTCGAGGTCGTCCTGAGCGAGCAGCTCACCGCCTACCGCGAGGGTCGCCTGCGTCCCGAAGGCTCCTACCGCAAGGGCTAACCCCTGCGAAACCGCGAACGCGCGGCCTGGGCCAGACGGCTCAGGCCGCCTTTTGTCACCATGGCGAGTTCCTCGACGAAGATCGACGAGTCGAGCTTCGATTCCCCCGCCACTCGCTCATCGAAGGTGATGGGCACCTCGGCGATAACGGCTCCGAGGGAACGTTCGAGCTCCGTCATCTCGACCTGGAAGCCGAAGCCGGTGGTCGCCACGCGCTCCAACACGCCGTGGCTCGCAAGGAACGAGGACCGATGAACCCTCAGCCCCGCGGTCGCGTCCCGCACGGGGGTCCCGAGGCATAAACGGACATAATAATTGCCCGCCTTCGACAGGGCGACGCGCTTGGTTGACCACCCGTTGATACGCCCGCCGGCGACCCAACGAGAGCCAATGACGAGGTCGGGCTGGTCGGGTCCTCCCATGCGCGCCAGCAGTTTGGGTAGATCGATCGGACGATGCGATCCGTCCGCGTCCATCTGGAGGATAAACGGATAGTCGTGAGCGATGGCCCACCCCATGCCATCCACGTAGGCGGTTGCCAGACCGGACTTCGCGGGGCGATGCAGGACGAAGAGCCGCTCCTCGCGCGCACGCCGCTCGTCGACCCACTCCCCCGTGCCATCGGGCGAAGAGTCGTCAACGATGAGGATGTGGGCCGCGGGAAGCTGAGCCCAGACCTCGTCGAGGAGCCTCGGCAGCGTCTCCATCTCGTTGTAGGTCGGGATGACGACGAGGGTGTGGTCGCCCTGAGGAGTTGGGGCAAGACGCTGCGCGTTAGTCATGAGTCACATTCTGCCTGTTTTAACGAGTGGTCGCACCTGCTGGGCGCATCGAGGCGCGCCCGCGAAGAGCCGCGACGAGCCCTGCGAGTGCGATGAGGAGCGTCGCACCCATGAAGGCACTCGGGATCCGCTCCCCCGCCTGCGTGGCGAGCGTTGTCGAGGTACGTAGGGGAACGTCTGCGATCAGCGTGGCGACGCTCTGCGTGTCTGTGGAGGCCAACACGCTTCCATCCGGCCGGATCACGTAGGAGCTGCCCGTCGTCGATGACTGGATCGCGGCGCGCGAATACTCCATCGCGCGCATGCGCAGCAGCTGGCCCTGCTGGGCGGACTCCCCCGAAGAACGGAAATGATAGTTGTTCGACGGCGTCACAATCATCTGCCCGCCCAGCGCCACGCCCTGCCCGATGACCGAGGGGTAGGCCGCCTCGAAGCAGATGCCGACGGCCACGGGCACGTCGCGCCCGTCGCGCAGACGAAGCGTCATGAGGGGAGCCTCCTGCCCCGCCTCCATGTCCTTGCTGGCCTGGGCGACCTCGGTGGCGAAAGATGAAATGACCTCGCGGAAGGGGATGAACTCCCCGAAGGGTACGGGCACGTGCTTGGAGTAGCGAGCCTCCTCGTCGACGCCTCGCCCCGGCTCCCACACGGCGAGCCAGTTCTTCACGCGGTCGCGCTCGTTCAGGTTGGTGTAGCCGATGATGATCGGCGCATCCAGTGCCAGTGCAGCCTCGTCCACCATCGCGCCGATCGCGGGAAAGGCCACCGGGTCTCGATCCACCGAGCCTTCGCCCCACAGTGCGACGTCAATCGGCCGCTCCTGGACGGCAGGGTCTGCGGCGAGCTGGAGTGAGGCTCGCAGGTTGTTTCCCGTCACCTCACCCGGATGACTGTAGGCCTGCGCGCCCGGCAATGCGATGTCCCCCTGAACCACGCCGACGCGCACGGTGCCCGCCTCCGCCTCGTTCGACAGCGGAATCGCCGCCGGGGCAACGACAAGCACGCACGCGCTCAGCGCCAGGAGTGGCCGTGAGAAACGGTGCTCAGGGGCAACCGCCCCATCTCGCCCGGCGCACGACCGGCGCAGGAGAACGGCGATAAAAACGACGGCGGCCGCAACGAGGCTCGTCCCGCCGACGGGCGCGAGATGCCCGAGCGGGGAATCCACCTGAGGTAGGGCCACCGAACCCCACGGGAAGCCCGACCACGGCCAGCGCGAGCGCGCGGCATCGACCCCCGCCCAGCTGATCGCATACAGGAGCGCCTGCGCCAGCGGCGAGCGAGCCGCGCGCCACAGGCTCGTCCACCGGACGAACACGACCCAGGCGCACAGGAATAGCGTCTGCACGAAGGCGAGCACGAACCACGCCGCCCGCGTTCCCACCGCCATGGGGATCCAGTCGATGAGCGGCAGCCACATGCTCATGCCGAAGGAAAGCGTGACGCCAAGCGCCCTGGGGGCCCGGGCCTCGTCGATGCGGGAGATGAACAGCGCGAGCGCCGGAATCGACATCCACCACCACCCCAGCGGCGGAAAAGACGAGTACAGAGCCAGCCCGGCCACCGCCCCGATCATGGCGTCCGCGCACGTTTGTGCAATCGACGCGCGGCGCAGTATCTGCGAAGTCCTCACGCTACCCTCCCGGCACGCTAGATGGTGGACCACGCAACAATACCGCGACCGATGCGGTCCTTGGCGGCCTCGGCCGTGCGCGAGAGATCGCTTGTTGGCGCGGCGGAGGCGATCTGCCCGAGGCAATCCATCACCTGGCGCATCCACCGCACAAAATCGCCGGCCTGAATCTCGGCCCCGTCAATCGCGGTCGCCAGCGTCGACCCGTGCGCCCACGCGAGCGTCGAGGACATCAGCCCAGCGTCGAGGGACGGTGTGGGCTCGCAGCCGCACTGCTTCTCGACGCGGTGCACGCGCGCGAGCGTGCCCACGCACTCCTCCCAGGCCGTGCGCAGGCGGATCCCGACCCCCGTGGGGGCCAGCTCGTTCGCTTCGTCGTCGCTGCGCGAGTCGTACACAAGGGCCGAGACGATCGACGCCAGCTCCGCCTCGTCCAGGTCGTTCCACGCCCCCTCGTTGAGGGACATCGCGACGACGAGGTCGCGCTCGCCGAAGATACGGCGCAGGCGCTGCCCCGAGGCCGTCACGCGGTCACCGTCGAGGAATCCGAGGCGCTCCAAGACGGCGCACACGCGGTCGAATTGGGCGGCCACCGAACCGGTCTGAGAGTCGATCGAGCGGCGCAGTTGCTCGATCTCGCGCCCCATACGCGCCCACCGGGCGCCCGCGCGAGCATGCTCCTCACGGTGGGGGCAGCGGTGCACGGGGTGGGCCCGCATGGCGGCGCGCATCTGGCCGATCGTGTCCTCCCCCGCCGCATCGGCGGGCAGCTGGTATCGTCCCTTGGCCGCGCCCGAGCGCAGCTCTGCGGCGATGCGCGTGCGTTCCTTCGTGCGCCTCAGAGCCGAACCGCCCGGGATCGACATGTGCCCCACGATCGCGATGCCGCCGCGCACATCCTCCGGGGCGAGCGCGCGCCACGTGGCATCCTCGCCGATGACGGAGGCCTCGACACGGCCCGAGGCGGCGGTCGCCTTCGCGCCGACGACGCACAAACGAACCTTGCGGCCCCTGGACAGGGCCAGCACGTCACCCGTGCGCACCCCCGCAAGGACGCGGCGCGACTCCTCACGAGTCTCGCGCTTGCGGGCGCGCGCGCCCGCCTTCTCGGCCTGGCTGATGCGCTCGCGCATCATGAGATACTCGCCGACGTCGCCGCGCGAGCAAGACAGGTCATCGGCCGCCGAGTCCCTGAGGGCCTCAAGCTCGCTCAGGCGCGTCGCCAGCTGGACCACCGCGGAGTCTGCCTGGAACTGGGCGAAGGAAGACTCTAGGACGGAGCGGGTCTGGGCGCGGGTCGAGCGGGCCAACAGGTTGACGACCATGTTGTAGGTCGGAGTGAAGGCGGAGATCAGCGGATAGGTGCGCTTGGACGCCAGGGCCGCGACCTCCTCGGGCGCCACTGCCCCGCGGTGAGAAACGACCGCGTGCCCCTCGGTGTCGATGCCGCGGCGCCCCGCGCGCCCGGACAGCTGCGTGTACTCACCGGCCGACAGGGACACGTGGGCGGAGCCGTTCCACTTCGTGAGGGACTCGATGACAACGGTACGGGCGGGCATGTTGATTCCCAAGGCCAGTGTCTCGGTCGCGTACACCATCTTGACCAGGCCCTCCGAGAAGAGGTGCTCAACCGTCTCCTTCATGAGCGGCAGCATCCCCGCGTGGTGGGCCGCGATGCCGCGCATCAGGCCGCGCTTCCAGGCGTCGACACCGAGCACGACGGCGTCCTCGGGGGCGATCAGCGCGATCACCTCGTCGACGTAGCGCTCGATGGCGGCCGCCTCGGAGCGAGTCGTCAGGGTGATGCGGGTCAGAAGAACCTGACGCACCGCGTCCTCACAGCCCGCTCGCGAGAAAATGAACGTGATCGCGGGCAACAGGTGCGCCCGGTCCAGCGAAATCAGGGTCGAGGGCCGCGACTCGCGGCGCACGCGCGGCGACCGGTTCCACGAGCGCGACCCGCGTCCGCCTCGCATCCCCGAGTCGCCCGTGGCAGCCACCAGCTCAGGGTTGAGCTTGCCCTTGCCGGTCGGCGCGTACAGGTCGAAAATCTCCTCGCCGACGATCATGTGCTGGTACAGCGGCACCGGGCGCTTTTCGGAGACGATGATCTCGCAGGAGGAACGCACCTCGCGGATCCACGCGCCGAACTCCTCCGCGTTGGAGACCGTCGCCGACAAAGCGATGATGGCGACGTGCGCGGGCAGGTGAATGATGACCTCCTCCCACACGGGGCCGCGCATCTTGTCCGCCAGGTAGTGCACCTCGTCCAGGACGACGACGCCCAGGTCCTCCAACGGCGCCCCCGCGTAGATCATGTTGCGGCAGACCTCGGTCGTCATGACGACGATGGGAGCCTTGGAGTTGATCGACGTGTCGCCGGTCGCCAGGCCGACGTTGTCAGCCCCGTACAGCTTGCACAGCTCCAGGTACTTCTGGTTCGACAGCGCCTTGATGGGCGTCGTGTAGAAGGCCCGCATGCCGCGCTGCACAGCCACGTATGCCCCGAACTGGCCGACGATCGTCTTGCCCGCACCCGTCGGGGCCGCGACGAGCACGGAGTTTCCCGCCTCGACGGCGTCGAGCGCATCGATCTGGAAGGGATCGGGGGTAAAACTCAACCCCTCGACCCAGCGAGCGCGCAGCGACGCTGCGGCGCGCTCGTACTCCCTGTAGGCCGCGTAACGCTGGGAGGCGCTGCCCTCTCCGACGCTCGTGCGTTCCTCGACCTCGACTAAGCGTGCGTGTGCCGCTCGGTGCCTGCGTCGTTTCGGGCTCACGATTCTTCCTCCCGACTCCACTCGGTGATGATCGAACGCGCACGCGTGCCTGCCAGGGCGCGACGGTCGGGCGTCACGGCGCGCAGGTGCGCGGCGATGTCGGTGAGCAGGCTCAGCCCCCACTCCTCGTTCCACACGGGCACGCGGATGCGCGCTCCCCCATCGGGGAGCTCATCGACGACGCTGCCCGCGTACTCGTCGGCGATCCAGCGGGCGGTGCGGTCCACGTCGAGCGTCCAGGTCGGTGCGTCGTCGTGCACCCGGCGCGGAGAGCGAACGCGCGGTCCGACGATGCCGACGTTCGACATCGACGCGAGCGAAAACGTGCGAGGCCCCTGCGCCTGCGTGCACCATCCGCGCAGCAGCCAGCCGGTCGAACTCGCCTCCAACGACCACGGGTCGACGACGCGGTGTGAGAAGCGTCCCTGGGCAGACACGTAGTCGAAAGACACGCGCTGAGCCTTCGCGAGGGCCTCGCGCAGAGCGTCGGCGATGGTGGACGAGGCCGGGACGGGCGAGGCGTCAATGCGGCCCTGGGCGCACGCCTCCTCTAGCCCGCCCAGGGCACTCACGACGAGGGCCGCATGGGGCAGGTGCGCAGCCACATCCGGCGCCAGGAGAGGGCCGATGGCCGACAGGCCGATCAGGAGTGCCTGAGCCTCCACCTCCGACAAACGCAGGGGCGCGCTCGCCCCCAGCGTCGCGCGCAGCGACACGCGCTGCTCCTCCTCGAACAGTCCCCAGTCGACCTCGAAGGACTGCCCGGGCAGCGAATCACCAACGGAGGCCACGTACTCGATGTCGCGCCGCACCTGGCGGCGCGTGCGGCCAAAGTGCGCGCACAACTCATCCACGTGCACCCCCGGATGCTCGGCGATCCACGCGATCATCGAGGACAGGCGCACGATGGCCAAGGACACGGTTTCAGGCATCGTTTCCTCCCCAGGCCGCAGCCGATCGTAGGCGGTCGAGCATCGCTGCGCGCAGCGCGTCGGGACCGATGACGACCACGTCGGCTGCCAACGGCAAGAGCCGGGCGATCCACGTGCCGATCTCACCATCCTCCAGGCTCACAGGCTCCCAGCCCTCACGCGTGTGCACGCTCGCTGCGCGCTCATCCAAGGCCTCGTACCCCGCGAGCAGACTCCGCGCGGTACTGCCCCGTCGGATGCGAACAAGCGGGGACACCAGCGAGGAGACGCGCGGGGCGACGCGCGCGGGGGCCGGAGAGGCGTCACCCTCCTCCCCCAAGAACTCAACCGCGGAGCGCACGCGAGACACGCGGAACGTGCGCTCCGCGTCCCGATCCAGATCCCAGCCCCACAGGTACAGCGCCCGCCCCTGAACGCTCAGGGCCCACGGCTCCACCGCGCGCTCTGTCAGATCCCCCGACCCCGGGTACTCGAAGCTCACGACGCGGCGCTCGCGAATAGCGCGCGCGAAAGACGTCGCGGCCTCCAGCCCCCGCAGCCCCAAGCGAATCGCGGGCGCGGAGATGTCCTCATCCGACGCGGCCGCCGCCTTCGCGTCGATCGAATCCGCCACGATATCCGCGCGGTCCCAGGCGCGGGCAGCAAGCGAGAGCAGCACCCGGTCCACACTCGTGACCTCAATGTCGGGGGCGAAAGAATCACGCGCAATCGAATAACGCTCCCCGCGCCCAATGCTCAGGTGTGCCCCGGCGTCGCGCAGGGCGTCTTTGTCGCGCTGAAACTGTGTCTCGAACGCGTCGTCGGCCAGGCCTCGATAGCCGGGAAGGGAACGCAACTGCGCCTTGGTGCGTCCCGGCCGCGCACCCAGGAGCTCGACGAAAAGCTCAAGGACGCGCACGTTGGCGGTAGGGGCGGTGCTCACCCACCTACCCTACGCGACGCGTGCGCGTCCCGTGCGTGCGGCGCACCGTCAGGATTGAGACGAGGCCTGGGCACCGGCGTCGGCGTACTCGTTTGTCACGATAGCGGACGGATCCACGTCCCCTTCGAGGACGCCGATGGAGGACAGGAACGACACCATCGACGACCACGTCGCGAGATCCTGAACCCCATCCGCCCGCGCGTCGTCGCCGAGCCACAGTGGAACGGTCGCAGCGAGCACCGCGTTCGCCGCGCCGAGCGACGTCTCATCGGTCAGCGTCGTATCCCACTGCGCAGTCGCATCGAGCGCGACCTGGGGATCGGCGGCGATCGCATTCATCGCCTCGGTGGTTGCAGAGACGACCGCGCGCGCCGCATCCGGGTGGGACTGCGCCCATTCGCGCGTCGTCACAATCGAGGCCGCGACCAGTGGGGTGGAACCGTCATCGAGTGGAATCTCGCGAATGTCGAGACCCGACAGGCGCATCTGCACCGCGTCGTTGTTCGTGAAACCGACGACCGCGTCCACCTGGCCGGCCGCCAGGGCCGCCTGCTGCGTGTAGCCGATCGACGAAATAGTCACGTCGGAGGTCTGCAGACCGCCGGCCTTGATCGCCGCGAGGGTCGCGTAGTAGCTCGAGCCATACTCGCCGGGAATGCCAATCGTCTTGCCCTTCAGGTCTGCGAGGGTCGCGATCGGAGAATCCGCGGGAACGATGACAGTGCCGGGGTAGGACGCGTAGTACTGCCCGATCGAGACGAGGTCCAGGCCCTGCGAGGCGGCCACCACAGCCTCGTCGCCCGAGGCGATAACGACGTCCTCCTGCCCGGCCAACAGCGCCGTAAAGAGCCCCTCATCGGAGCCGTGGTGGCGCACCGTCACCGTCACTCCCGCGTCGTTATACAGGCCCTGCGCGTCGGCGACGTACACGGGCGCAAACTGCACGTTCGGAATGTAGGTCAGACCGATGGTGACGTCGGCGTCGCCGGTTGCGGACGAGCCCGACTGGCCTGCGTTCGAACCAGCCACACAAGCGGACAGCACCAGCGAGGCGCACACACCGAGTGCGAGGCCGCGACCAATAGTGGAAAGCTTCAAGGGATGTCTCCTTCACTGCGTGATGGCGTAACGTTTCGACCGCTCGACCTGGTACACGATGACGTACAGGATCGTCGCCATCACGCACAGGATCGCGATGATGACGAACATGCCGGCGGTGTCCACGTTGCTTCTCATTTGAGTGAGTACCTGCCCGAGCCCGGACCCTCCCATGACCATCTCCCCCACGACTGCGCCCGTGACCGACAGGGCGAAACCGTTGCGCAGACCACCGAGAATTGCGGGGGCCGCAAGCGGAATCTCCATGTGCAGGGCCATCGTCCACCCCCTCGCCCCGTCGAGCGCGGCCGCCTCAAGCAGCTCGCGGTCGATATGACGCAGTCCGACGACCGTGGACACCAGGATCGGGAAAAACACCATGAGCGCGCACAGCACGACGATTGGCGTGATGCCGTACCCGACCCACAGCACGAGAATGGGGGCGATTGCGATGGCGGGCAACGCCTGGGTTGCCCCAAGGAAGGGTTCCACCGCCGCAGCCAACAGGCGGCAACGGTAGATTGCATACGCTAACGGCAGCGCAACGACCGTTCCGAGCGCGCACCCAGCAACCGCCTCGCCGCCCGTGACCGCGATCTGGCGCCAGGTGGTCGGGCGCTGCAAGAGCGCCGCCCCCTTGCGGGCGACAGTGAGCGGATCGGGCAGGCGCCAGGCTTCGATGCCGGTCAGCGTGGTCGACAGCCACCAACCCGCCAGCAACAGGGCGAAGAAGATGATCGGTGCCGCGACGGTGAGCACACCGCGAGGCTTGTTCCGAGATGCCACGACTTACTTTCCGACACCGGGGGTACGCGCAGCACAGCAGACGCACGCATGCGCCTCATGCACTCCTCCCATCCGGACTGTAACCGTCGGCGCCGGAATTTCACCGGCTCAACCGCCCTCGTTCGGTGAGGGCGGGTCGCGGACTATCACCGCCGGTTCGGACTTTCACCGACCCCGGAGTACTCGCTTGCCATTGTGCCACGCGGGGCGTGTGGCTGCGAGAGGAGTTCGCGGTGCACGAACGGGACGAGGCCCGAGCCCCGTCCCGCTCATTGGCGTAGTCGCGATCAGTGAGTGTGGGCGTTCGCGAGCTCGCGCAGCGCCTCCACCTCGCGGTGGGCGTCCTCAGCGCGGAACACAGCGGAGCCGGCGACGAAGTTATCGGCGCCAGCGATGGCCGCGCGCTCGATAGTCGCGCGCGAGATCCCGCCGTCCACCTGAATCGACACCTCCAGGCCGGCGGCGTTGATGGCCGCCCGGGTGCGTTCGATCTTGGGAATCATCTGCTCGATGAAAGACTGGCCGCCAAATCCAGGCTCGACAGTCATGATCAGGATCATGTCGAACTCGTTGAGGATATCCACGAAGGGCGCGATGTCAGTCGCAGGCTTGAGCGCCAGCCCCGCGCGCGCCCCCAGACGATGCAGCTCCCGCGCCAGGCGAAGCGGCGCGGCCGCAGCCTCGGCGTGAAAGGTCACCGAGTGGCATCCGACCTCCGCGTAGCCGGGCGCCCAGCGATCGGGATCCTCGATCATGAGATGGGCGTCCACCGGGAGGATCCCGGACTTGACGACGGCCTCAGCGACCGGGAGCCCCCACGACAGGTTTGGCACGAAATGGTTATCCATGACGTCGACGTGGGCGACGTCGGCTCCGGCGATCTTCGCGAGTTCGCCGCGCAGGTCGGCGATGTCGCAGTTCAGGATCGAGGGGCTAATTGTGGCGTTCATAACGCATATGCTAGCGTCTGCGCAGGCACGCCACAAACATAAGATCCGTGCCAAACCGGTGATCCCACAGTTGCAGGGTGCGGCCCGCCGCGCCGGATAGGCGGCCCGCCGCGTCTGGCACGCCAAGCGGCGATGGAGCACAGTCGTCGGCGAGTGCGACAGTGTCACACAGGTCGACGTCGCCGACCTCGAGCAGACGCGCGACCTGGTCGCGGGTTTCGGCCGCGTGCGGCGAGCATGTGATGTAGGTTAGGACGCCGCCGGGGCGCGTCAGTGCGACGGCGCGGTCCAGGAGCTCAGCCTGCAACTCCGTCAGCTCCTCCACATCCGCGGGGGTGCGATTCCACCGCGACTCGGGCCGCCTGCGCAGCGACCCCATGCCCGAGCATGGAGCATCGACGACGACGCGGTCGAAGGACGCGAGCGGCCAGGCGCTGCGCCCGCCGCCAAAGCTGCGCCCATCCCCGCTGACCACCTCGATGGAGTCGTAGAGCCGCGTCGTGCGTTCGATGAGACGGGCACGATGGCGATGGACCTCGTTGGCGATCACGCGAGCCCCGCGCTCCTGCGCCAGCCCCGCGAGCATCGCCGCCTTACCGCCCGGACCCGCGCACAGGTCAAGCCAGCGCTCATCCGCTCCCCCATCCAAGGGCGCGTGCGCGGCGATGAGCGCGGCGAGCTGAGAACCCTCATCCTGGGCGCCCGCGCGGCCGTCGCGAATCGAGGGAAGTCGCGCTGGATCACCCGATTCGAGCAGCACAGCGCGCGGGGAGATGGCACCGAGGGCCACGCGCGTATCGAGGATATCCTCCGCCTCGTCGGCGAGTTCGTCCACGCTCATCAGGCCCGGGCGCGCGACGAGTGTCACGGTGGGCACCTCGTTGTCCGCTGCGAGGACGTCCTCAAGCTCGTCCGGCGAGTAGCCGTGCGCGACGAGCGCCTCGCGGAACGCGCGCACCATCCACGCGGGATGCGAGTAGCGCACGCCCAGCGCCTCGTCCACGTCCGAGATGGCGGCCATGGCGGCCTCGCGCTCCTCGCTACTCTCGCGCGTGATCGAGCGCAGGACGGCGTTGACGAATCGAACGGGGCCGTCGGACAGGTGCTCGCGGGCGACGTCCACCGTCGCTGAGACGGCCGCATGGTCGGGAACGCGCATGTCGAGGAGCTGGTGGGCGCCCATGCGCGCCAGCACTACAACGCGCGGATCCAGGTCGGCCAGCGGCCGATCCACGTGGCGCGCGATGACCCAGTCGAGGCGCCCAATCGCGCGCAGCGTGCCGTGGACGAGCTCGGAGGTGAAGGCCGCGTCGCGGTCGGTGAAGTGCCCGTCCCGGCGCGCCTGACGCAGCGCCTTGGGCAACAGGATGTTCGCGAAGGCGCCCTTGGCCTGGACCTCGTAGAGGACCTCGTAGGCGATGCGCCGGGGCTCGTCGGCGCGACGCAGCTTGCGGTAGCCGTCGGAGTATCGGCGTTCGCTCATCGTCTCGCACCACCGATGCGCATCGTGACATCCGGCCTGGCGCCACGAGCCCACGCCGCGGCGTCCATCCAGGACTTACCGGCGGGTGCGACCTGACCGAGGATGAGCGCGCCGCCCGCGCAGCCGACGCTCACCTGCTTCTTCGTGATGTCCAGCTGGCCTGGCTCCAGGTCATCGCGCTCCACCGGCATCGCCACGCCAAGCTTCATGCGCGTGCCGCCGGGCAGGATCGTGTAGGCGCCCGGGTTGGGCGTGACGGAGCGGATAATGCGATCCTCTTCCTCGGCGCTGCGCGTGAAGGAGACGTAACCGTCGGCGTGCTCCAGGCGGCGTGCGTGCGTGATGCCCGTCGCGCTCTGCGGGAGCGCGACCGCGGTCCCAGCCTGGAGCTTATCGACGACGTCAAGGGCTTGGGCGGCACCCGCCTGCGCCATCGCGCTCAGCAGCTCGCCGGCGCTCTCGCGCCCGATCGGCACCGCGACGCGCGAGTAGACGTCGCCGGTATCGAGCCCCTCTTCAAGGTTGAAGACGCACGAGGCCGTCTCAGTGTCACCCTCGCGTATCGCCCACTGGACAGGCGCTGCGCCGCGCCATCGGGGCAGGTCAGAAAAGTGTAGGTTCACCCATCCGTGTGTCGGCATCGCCAGGACGGCGGGAGGGATGAGCCCCCCGTAGGCCACGACGACACCGAGGTCGGCTCCCACGGCAGCGATGCGCTCGCCGATCTCCGGCGTCTTCACTGTCGTCGTCTCCGCCAGCTCAATGCCAGCCTGTGCGGCAACCTCGGCCACGGGAGACGGATACAGCGTTTTACCCCGTCCGCGCCGCGCTGGCGGACGGGTGATCACGAGGGCGACCTCATGGGGGGAGGCAAGCAGGGCGCGCAGTGTGGGCACTGCGGCGTGGGGAGTTCCAGCAAAAATAATGCGCACGGGCGCCAGTTTACGGCACCGCGTGGCCTCGGACTTAGAAGAGCTCCGGTGGGTTCACGCTCATTTTCACCAGTGGTGCCTTGCGTGCGCTACGCGAGCGCCGAATGTCGGCAAGCGAGGCGAGCATGTGCGCGCTGTCCGGCAGCGGAGCACGCACGAGGGTACGCACCTGGTTCTCCTCACCCTCACGGGTAGCTGGCACAGCCACCGTACCTACGAGCTGTGCACCGCCCTCGCGCACGGCCTGGTCAGCGACCTGGCGCACCTGCGCAGCGGGGCCGTCCAGGGCAACCATCGTGCACGCGGGGAAAAAGCCGAGGGCCTCACGCTCGTCGAGAAGTCGCTCCGCGTAGTCGGTGGGTGACCAACGAACCAGCATCTGGCCCAAAGCCTCAGGAATCGTCCCGACGACGAGGCCCGGGCGGCCCGGGCGCACGAGCGAGAGGGCGCGAAGCCAGCGCCGCGCAGCCTCCTCGGGGGCCCACAGCTCCGCCCGCCCGGCGAGGGCTGCGGCATCGAGAACGATCCCGCAGGCGTAGCCGCCGTCGACGTGGGGTTCGGCGCCCGCCGTCGCAACGATGACGGTGGGGCGAGACGGAAGCGTGCGACTGATGCGATGGGCAGCCGAAGACTCGAGCACGGAGGCCTCAGGCAGGTTTCGAGCGATCTCCTCAGCCGTGCGCGAGGAACCCACGCGGGCACCGCGCAGCTCTCGCCCAGAGCAGTGGGGGCACCGCCAAGAGCTAGGTTCGCGCCCGCACCAGGCACACGAAAGCGCCTCGTCGGCGCTCATCGTCAGAGGCCCGAAGCATCGCGGGCAGCGCGCATGCTCCTCGCAGCGGCGGCACACGACGGTCGGCCAGTAGCCTGCGGACGCCACCTGGATAAGGACCGGCCCGTCGCGCAGGCCCTGGCGAATCATGCGTAAGGCGGCCTGCGGGATGCGCATGTGTCCGCCGGCTCCCTCTCGTTGTGCCTCAACCTGCCCGTGCAGGTGCACGCGCGGCGTAGCCTCGCGCAGCGCGTGCACGGTGGGATCGACACTCACCGCCCAACCGTAGCGGACGAGAGCCTGAGCCTTGACCGAACGGGACGCGGACAGGACGAGTAGGCCGGCGCCCTCAACCGCGCAGCGTTGCACGGCCACGTCGAGGGCATCGCAGCGAGGAAAACGACGCTCGCGCAGACGATCGTCCCCATCGTCAAGGATGATGATGAGCCCGAGGGACGCGCAGGGAACCCACGCGGCCGAGCGAGTACCCACCACGACGGGAACGCGGCCCAGGGAAGCGGCGACGTGAACGCGGTAACGCTCCTCGGCACTCACCTCTCCTCCGCTGACGACCGCGGGAACGGCGAGATCCTGCTCGAGGTCGTGGGCCACGCGCGTGGCCTGCTCGCCGGTCGCCGTGATCACTATGACGCTGCGCCCCGATGACACAGTTGCGGCCACAGCTTCCGACAGACACGAACGCAGGTGAGGGTGCAGGGAGGTGACGATGGCGCGGGGGCTCTCCCCCGCCGCCAGTCGCGACAGCAGGGCCTGACCGGCCGAATATGCGCGCCATCCCTCCCCTGCAGCCGGGCTATCAACGAGAGGCCACGCGCCAGGCGCACTGGCTAGCACGTCCTTCTCCGCGCGCGCGTGCCGGGGCGGCAGCGCAAGTGAGAGCACCTGGGAGGTGGTGGCAAGGAAACGTGACGCAACGCGGCGTGCGGCCTCGTACAGGGAGGGCGTGAGCACGGGCGTTGCCGACACGACGGCCTCGAGACGGCCGACGCCGTCGCTCACCTCGCGGCGGGTGCGCTCGATAATCCAGCCGTCAACGCGGTTGCCGGAGAAGCGCACACGAACGAGAGAGCCGACCGTGGCCTGGTCAACGAGTCCGTCGGGGACGAGGTAGTCGAGCGGCCGGTCCATGTGAGCCAGATCCACGTCGACGAGCACGCGGGCGACCTCCGCGCTGCGTGTGGCAGGCGGGTCGAAACCGTCGAGCAGACCCTGCGTGGACATCATGAGCCTAGTGAAACACGGCGCGGGCTCATCTGCGGTACCGCTCAGCCCAAGAGCTTAAGCCCATACTTGGCGACCACCATCGCGAGCACACCAAAGACGATGAGCCCCCACAACGCCCAATCCAGGCCCTGGCCAACAATGCGACGCACAGACTCCGGCGCCGGAATCACGCCGTCACGAATATTGATGCGCGTAATACCGCCGAACACGAGCGTCGTCGTGAGCGTGATGAGGAGGCACCACGGGCACAGAACCTGAATGACGAAGTAGGACTGGCTGAAGAGCCAGAACGCGAAAAACAGCGCGACCGTGTACAGGAGATTCGTGCAGGCCATGTACCAGCGCGGGAATCGCACGCCGGAGGCAATCGCGACGGAGATAGCCAAGACCACCGCCTCGAAGAAAATGCCGAGGAAGGCGTTGGGGAATCCCAGAATACGGGCCTGCCACGTCTGGGCGACCGTCGAGCACGACAGAACCGCGGAGACGTCGCAGCCGAAGCGCGTCGACGAATCGGCGGCCAGCTGCCACGCCTCGATCGACAGGACGAAGGAAGTGACCAGGCCGATAAACCCGGAGACGATCATCTCCAGGCTCGTGCGCCGACGCCACGCCCCGCGCGCCTCCTCGGTATCCCAGGAGGGCACGAAATCCTCGATCTGCTCCGCTGACCTCGTCATGCGAGGGCGGCCTTGAGCTGTTCGACGCGGTTCGTGGCCTCCCAGGGGAAGCCCTCGCGGCCGAAGTGGCCGTATGCGGCGGTCTCGCGGTAGATCGGGCGGAGCAGATCCAGGTCTTCGATCATGCCGAGGGGACGAAGGTCGAAGACCTCGCGGATAGCATCCGCGATGCGTTCCTCGGGTACGACGCCGGTGCCGAAGGTGTCAACGTACAGGCCGATCGGGCGGGCGCGTCCGATGGCGTAAGCAAGCTGAATCTCGCAGCGCTGGGCGATGCCGGCGGCCACGACGTTCTTGGCGACCCAGCGGGCAGCGTAGGTGGCGGAGCGGTCAACCTTGGAGGGATCCTTGCCCGAGAAGGCGCCGCCGCCATGACGGGCCATACCCCCGTAGGTGTCGACGATGATCTTTCGGCCCGTCAGGCCCGCGTCCGCCGCGGGGCCGCCCAGGACGAAGCGTCCCGAGGGGTTGATCAGCGCAGACATGTCGCCGGTTGCCAGAGCCAGGCCGGACTCCTCGATGACGGGGTCGATGACGTGGGTACGCACGGCGTCGGCGATGGCCCCCTGGGTGAGCTTCTCGTCGTGCTGGGTCGACACGACAATGGTGTCGATGCCCACGGGGCGCCCGCCCTCGTATGCGAGGGTCACCTGGGTCTTGCCGTCGGGGCGCAGCCCTTCCACGACGCCCTGCTTGCGCACGTCGGTCAGGCGCTTGGCGAGGCGGTGCGCCAGCCAGATGGGCGCCGGCATGAGATCGGGGGTATCGGAGGATGCATAGCCGAACATGATGCCCTGGTCGCCCGCTCCCAGGCGGTCACGGCGATCGCCGCCCTGGGTGCCGCGCACCTCGAGCGCCTCGTCGACGCCGCCAGCGATGTCGGGGCTCTGCCCGTCGAGCGATACGGAGACGCCGCACGAGGCGCCGTCGAAGCCGACGCGCGAGGAGTCGTAGCCGATAGAGAGGATCTCGCGGCGCACGATCTCGGGGATTTCAACGTATGCCTCCGTGGTCACCTCGCCTGCGACGTGGATGAGGCCGGTGGCGGCCATCGTCTCGACGGCCACGCGCGAGCGGGGATCGGCGTCGAGCAGGGCGTCGAGGATCGCATCGGAGATGCGGTCACAGACCTTGTCGGGGTGACCTTCGGTGACGGACTCGGAAGAGAAAAGCTGTTGACTCACCGCTCAAGGCTATCAAGGAAAGCGGCGATCTGGCCGATAAGACCTGCGGCAACCTCATCCTTTGAGCCGGTGTAACGGCCCACGATGGCGCCGCTGGCGTCGAGAAGTCGGATATCGTTGGGGACGTCACCGAAGCCGACGCCCGCACCCACACGGTTCAAGGCGATGTAGTCCGCCCCCTTGCGCGCGGCCTTGTCGGCGCCGTAGGCCAGGATCTGCTCGTCGGTGCCCGTCTCTGCCGCGAAGCCCACGACGAGGGGCGGGCGAGTGACGCTGTGGCCCACCTCGGAGAGAATGTCGGGGTTTCGAACGAGGCGCAGGGTCGGCGCGTCCGACGTGCTCGGGTCCTTTTTCATTTTCGAGGCGTGGGTCGCCTCGGGGCGAAAATCGGCGACCGCGGCCGTCATGACCAGGGCGTCGGCGCCCCGCACCTGGGCGAGGGTGGCTTCGCGCATCTGTTGGGCGCTGCCCACGCGAGTCACCTCAACCGAGGAGGGAAGGCACGCCATCACGGAGTCGTCGATGTTGGCTGCGATGACGCGCACACGTGCTCCCGCACGCTGCGCGGCGGCGGCGATGGCCAGGCCCTGACGACCCGAAGATTTGTTGCCAAGGAAACGCACCGGGTCGATCGGCTCCCTCGTGCCTCCGGCCGTCACGACCAGTGTCTTTCCGGCGAGCGAGGTGCCCACAGTGGCCTCATCGCTCCCGCCGAGAATCGCCAGGGCGCGGCGCGCGATCTCCTCCGGCGACGGCAACCGGCCGACGCCGCTGTCTCCGGAGCCGAGTGCGCCCGACTCGGGTTCGATGACGTGGACGCCGCGTTGGCGCAGCGTTGCGACGTTCGCTTGGGTCGCGGGAGCCAGCCACATGTTCGAGTGCATCGCGGGCGCCACGACCACCGGAGCGCGAGAGGCGAGCACGGTGAGCGACACCATGTCATCGGCAAAGCCCCCGGCCAGGCGGGCGAGGGTGTTTGCGGTCGCAGGGACGATGATGATCAGGTCGGCGACCCGGGCCAGTTCGACGTGCTCGGCGCGCCCCTCCCCCGCGATCTCGACTGCGACGGGGCGAGACGTGATGCCCTCCCAGGTCGACCTGCCCACGAACTCTAACGAAGCGTGCGTCGCCGCCACATACACGTCGTGGCCCGCGCGTTGACACTCGCGGACCACGATCGGTGCTTTGAAGGCTGCGACGCCGCCGGTCACTCCGACGACGATCGACGCCACGTCAGGCCTCGGGGTTTGCTTCGAGAGAGAGCAGGCCCTCGTTGATCTCACGCAGAGACACGGCCAGAGGCTTCTCGTCGGGCTGAACGTCGACGACGGGACCCACGAACTGGATCATGTTCTGCTGAAGCTGCAGGTTGTAGGAGTTAATCTGGCGAGCACGCTTCGCGGCAAAAATAACCAGCGCGTACTTGGAATCGACGTGCTCCAGCAGATCGTCAATAGGCGGGGAGGTGATACCCACGGGCTGGGCAACAATTCCGGACATGCGTGTCTTCCTCTCAGTGGCAGATTCAGATAGATATTACTCCAGGCCAATGAGCCCGGCCAGCTCACGCACCGCGCGCTCGACATCGTCGTTGATCACAACGTGATCGAACTCGGAGGCGGCGTCCATCTCGACGCGGGCCGTGGCAAGCCTGCGCTCGCGCTCCTCCTGGCCTTCGGTGCCGCGGCCGACGAGTCGACGCTCCAGCTCCTCCCAGGAGGGCGGAGCCAGGAAGATGAACTGAGCGTCGGGGCGATTAGCTCGAACCTGTCGCGCGCCAGCAAGGTCGATCTCGAGCAGGACTGGCTCGCCAGCCGCCAGAGCCGCATCGACAGGACCGCGAGGGGTGCCGTACTTGTTTGTGCCATGAACAAGCGCCCACTCCAACATCTCTCCCCCTTCGATCATGGAATCGAATTCTTCGGGGGAAACGAAGTAGTAGTGGACGCCGTTCGCTTCACCGGGTCGAGGATGACGAGTCGTCGCCGAAACCGACACCAACAGGTGCGGGTAGCGCTCACGGAGAGCGGCGACGACGGTTCCCTTTCCAACAGCGGTTGGGCCAGCAAGGACTGTCAATTGAGCCTGAGTCATGGCTCAATTGTGCCATGCGTGCCCGTATCAGCCGAAACGCTCGACCAGTGCCTTGCGCTGGACGGGGCCAAGGCCTCGTACTCTCCTGCTCTGGGCGATCTTGTACTCGTCCATCAGGACAGCGGCCGTGTTCGTGCCGACGCGCGGCAGCGACTCCAGAAGCGAAACGACTTTCATCTTCGCCACGGCCTCGTCGGAATCGGCGAGTTCCAAAACCTCAGACAGGTTCATCGAGCGCGCCTTGAGCGCGTTCTTGACCTCGGCGCGACGACGCCGTGCCTGAGTTGCCTTCTCGAGGGCCTGTGCCCTCTGTTCCGGCGTGAGATCAGGTAGTGCCATTCTGATCATCTCCTCCGTTGGGATCTTCGGTAATTAAACTATGTCACCTCTCAAAGCACTTGCGCCATCCCAAAACGCCGACTTCTGATTAACTCGATAGGTTATTTCAGAGAATCGACCGTCGCAAGGTAGGCGTCGCGCAGTCCGGCCACACTCGGGCCCGCGCCCAGAATCGCGCGGGACGACGAGGCCAACACGGCGTCTTCCGCGCCCGCGAAAACCTGCCTGACCTGCACCGGACCGGCACCCTGCGCGCCCACTCCTGGAGCCAAAAAAGCGCCTTTTAGAGCCGGAAGATCGATGCCGAGACGCTGCACGGCATCGCCCACGGTGGCACCGATGACGATGCCCGCAGGGCCAAGGTGTAATTGATCACAAGAGGCATTAAAGTCCGCCAGTTGGGACACGACGTGACCTGCGACGCTGCGTCCGTCCTCTCCGCGCGCGTGCTGCACGGAGGCGCCCTCGGGGTTCGAGGTCAGCGCCAGAACGAACACTCCCCTGCCCGTCTGCTTCGCAAGCTCAAGAGCGGGGGTCAACGAGCCGACCCCCAGGTAGGGAGACAGGGTGACAGCGTCGCCGGCGAGCGGCGAATCATCCGACAGATAGGCCTGCGCATAGCCGGCCATGGTGGAGCCGATGTCGCCGCGCTTAGCATCGACGATACACAGCGTGCCCACCTCGCGGCAGGCCGCGATGACTTCCTCGAGGACCGCGACGCCGCGCGAGCCATGGCGTTCGAAGAATGCGGCCTGCGGCTTGAAGGCGGCGGCGCGCCCACCCAGGGCCTCAACGACGCGAAGAGAGAACTCTCGAACGCCGTTCGCGTCATCATCCAATCCCCACTGGGCCAGCAGCGAGGCGTGCGGGTCGATGCCCACGCACACGGGACCATGCTCTTCCATGGCGGCGTAGAGGCGGTCTCCGAAACCGAGGCGAATCGGACGGGTGGCGGAATGCGGGTTCATCGTGTTTCCTCCGATCGGATCGAATCCCATTCCTGCAGGGAGCGCACGGAGTAGGCTCCGCGCATGCGCACCTCGATGGCCTGCACCATCGCGTTGAACGCCTGGAGCGTCGTGACGGCGGGGCGATCCTGCGAGGCCGAGGCCGCGCGGATCTGGTAGCCGTCGTTACGCGGGGCGCTGCGCTGTGGCGTGTTGACGACCAGGTCGATCGACCCCTCGTTGATCAGGTCGACGACCGTCGGCTCTCCCCCGTCGCCGCGGCCCTCGGAGGACTTGCGCACAGACTGGGCCTCGATGCCGTTGCGGCGCAGCACGGAGGCGGTGCCGGACGTTGCGAGGATGTTGAATCCCATCTCATGCATGCGTGCAGCCGGCAGGACGATCGCACGCTTGTCGGTGTCCGCGATGGAGATGAACACCGTGCCCGAGGTCGGCATGTCGGTCGATGCACCGAGCTGTGACTTGGCGAAGGCCGTCGGGAAGTCGCGGTCGATGCCCATCACCTCGCCGGTCGAACGCATCTCGGGACCGAGGACGGTGTCGACGATCTCGCCTTTGTCCGTGCGGAAACGCTTGAACGGCATGACCGCGGCCTTGACGGCGATCGATCCGCCGTCGTGAATCTCGCGCGCGTCGTGTGTGGGTAGAAGGCCCTGCTCACGCAAGGACGAGATCGAAGCACCCACCTGGATGAGGGCCGCGGCCTTGGCCAGCTGCACGCCGGTCGCCTTCGAGGCGAAGGGGACGGTGCGCGAGGCGCGCGGATTTGCCTCGATGACGTAGAGGGTGTCGGAGAGCAGCGCGAACTGAATGTTGATGAGGCCTCGCACGCCGACTCCCCGCGCGATCGCCTCGGTCGAGGCGGTGATGCGCTCCAGCTCACGTGCAGACAGCGTCATGGGAGGCAGCACGCAAGAAGAGTCACCCGAGTGGATGCCCGCCTCCTCGATGTGCTCCATGATGGCGCCCATGAAGAGCTCCTGGCCGTCGTACAGGGCGTCCACGTCGATCTCGATGGCCGCGTCGAGGAAGCGGTCGATGAGAAGCGGGCCGCGCGAGAAGAGCAGCTCGGAGTCGTGGCTGGCGAGGTACTCGCGCAGCGCCGACTCGTCGTTGATGATCGCCATGCCGCGCCCGCCCAGCACGAAGGAGGGCCGAACGAGGACCGGGTATCCGACCTTCTCGGCGACGGCAATGACCTGCTCGGGCGTGTGCGCCGTGTCGTGTGCGGGTGCCGGGCAGTGGGCCGCCTCGAGAACCTTGCCGAACTCCTCGCGGTCCTCGGCCAGGTCGATGGCCCGCGGGCTTGTGCCCAGGATCGGCACGCCGGCGCGCTCGAGGTCGGCGGCCAACGACAGCGGGGTCTGGCCACCGAGCTGGACGATCATGCCCTTGACGGGGCCGGCCGCGCACTCGGCGCGGTAGATTTCCAGCACATCCTCGAGGGTCAAGGGCTCGAAGTAGAGTCGGTCCGAGATGTCGTAGTCGGTCGAGACCGTCTCCGGGTTGCAGTTGACCATGATCGTCTCGTAGCGGCCGCGCAGCGACATGGCGGCATGCACGCACGAGTAGTCGAATTCGATGCCCTGGCCGATGCGGTTGGGACCGGCTCCCAGGATGATGACGGCCTCGCGCTCGCGCGGGCGTACCTCGTTCTCCTGGTCGTAGGTCGAGTAATGGTAGGGCGTGCGGGCGGCGAACTCGGCGGCGCAGGTGTCGACCGTCTTGAAGACCGGGTGGATGCCAAACGCGCCGCGCACCTCGCGCACCGTATCCTCCGACAGGCCGCGCATGGCGGCGATCTGACGGTCGGAGAAGCCGTGACGCTTCGCCTCGGCGAGGACGTCGCCCGTGAGGGCCTCGGCCCCTCGGATGCGGGTCGCGACCTCGTCGAGGAGGAACACCTGGTCCAAGAACCACGGGTCGATCTTCGTGGACTCGTAGAGCTCCTCGAGGGTCGCGCCCCCGCGAATCGCCTGCTGGACCTGGACGAGGCGCCCCTCGGTGCCGACTCCCGCAGCCTCCACGAGCGCGCGGGTCTCCTCGGGGGTGGGGGCCGGCCCATCCCAGTGGAACTGAACGCCGCCCTTGTCGATCGAGCGCAGCGCCTTCTGCAGAGCCTCCGTGTAGGAACGGCCGATTGCCATGGCCTCGCCGACGGCTTTCATCGACGTGGTGAGGGTGGGGTCGGCGGCCGGGAACTTCTCGAAGGTGAAACGCGGGACCTTGACGACCACGTAGTCGAGCGTCGGCTCGAACGAGGCCGGGGTTGAGCCCGTGATGTCGTTGGGGATCTCGTCCAGCGTGTAGCCGGTGGCAAGGCGCGCGGCGATCTTCGCGATCGGGAAGCCCGTCGCCTTCGAGGCCAGGGCGGAGGAACGCGACACGCGCGGGTTCATCTCGATAACGATGATGCGGCCCGTCTCGGGGTGGATCGCGAACTGGATGTTACAGCCGCCCGTGTCCACGCCCACGGCGCGGATGACGGCGATGCCGATGTCGCGCAGGCGCTGCATCTCGCGGTCGGTGAGGGTCAGCGCCGGGGCGACTGTGATCGAATCACCCGTGTGCACGCCGACCGGGTCGACGTTCTCAATCGAACACACGACGACAACGTTGTCCGCCTTGTCGCGCATGAGCTCAAGCTCGTACTCCTTCCACCCGAGGATCGACTCCTCCAGGAGCACCTCGGTCGTGATGGAGGCGGCCAGGCCCTGGCCGGCGATGCGCTCGAGATCCTCGGGGGTGTACGCGAAACCGGAGCCGAGGCCGCCCATCGTGAAGGAGGGACGAACGACAAGGGGGTAGCCGAGCTCGGCGGCGGCCGCGTGGCACTCCTCCAGAGTGTGGGCGATGAAGGAACGCGCGACCTCGGCGCCCGAACGCTCGACGATCTCCTTGAACTCCTCGCGGTCCTCGCCCGCCCGGATCGCGTCAATCGAGGCGCCGATGAGCTCGACGTCAAAGCGCTCGAGCACGCCCATCTCGGACAGGGCGACGGCCGTGTTCAGGGCCGTCTGGCCGCCCAGGGTCGGCAGCAGCGCGTCGGGGCGCTCCTTCTCGATGATCGACGCCACGACCTCCGGGGTGATCGGCTCGACGTAGGTGGCGTCCGCGATGCCCGGGTCGGTCATGATGGTTGCCGGGTTGGAGTTGACGAGGATGACGCGCAGGCCCTCCTCCTTCAAGACGCGGCATGCCTGCGTGCCCGAGTAGTCGAACTCGCACGCCTGGCCGATGACGATGGGGCCCGACCCGATGACGAGGACGGAGGACAGATCATTCCTGCGGGGCATCAGTGGGTCTCCTTAGCGGCGCTCATCAGGGACATGAAGCGATCAAACAGCAGCTCGCCGTCGTGCGGGCCGGCGGCTGCCTCGGGGTGATACTGGACGGAGAAGGCAGGGATGTCCAGGGCCCGTAGGCCCTCGACGACGCCGTCGTTGAGCCCGACGTGCGAGACCTCGACGCGGCCGTACCTGCCCGACTCGAAGGGGGCAATCGAGGGCTCCCCCACGGGCGCATCAACCGCGAACCCGTGGTTGTGGGCGGTGATCTCGACGCGGCCCGTCGCGACGTCCTTCACCGGCTGGTTGATGCCGCGGTGCCCGTAATTTAGCTTGTAGGTGCCATACCCGAGGGCGCGTCCAAACAGCTGGTGACCGAAGCAGATACCGAAGTACGGGATGCCCGCGTCCAGCACGGCGCGTAGCACGCCGATCTCGTGGTCGGCGGTCGACGGGTCGCCGGGGCCGTTGGAGAAGAACACGCCGTCCGGCTTGAGCGCCTCGATGTCCGCGAAGGTGGCGGTGGAGGGCACCACGTAAACGCGCGCTCCGCGTGCGGCCAGGTGGTAGGGCGTGCGCGACTTGATGCCCAGGTCGACGGCGACGACGCGCGCGATGGGTTCCTTGCCCTCGAAGTCACCGAGGGGCTCGACCACGTAGGTCTCGTCCGTCGACACCTCGGCTGCCAACGCCGCTCCGCTCATCGCGGGAGAATCGGCGACGATGCGCACGAGCGAGGCCACGGCCTCATCCCCCAGGTACTGCGCGCCCACGGGCAGTGCATCCCCCGAGAAGATGCCGGCGCGCATGGCGCCGCGCTCGCGAATGTGGCGCGTGATCGCACGCGTATCGACGTCCGCGATGCCGACGATGCCCTGGGCGATCAGCTCATCTTCCAGCTCCCGGCGCGAGCGCCAGTTGGAGGCGCGGCGCGCTGCGTCGCGCACGACGAAGCCCGCGACCCAGATGCGCGAGGACTCGGGGTCCTCGTCGTTGACGCCGGTGTTGCCGATGTGAGGGGCCGTCATGACGACGATCTGGCGGTGGTACGACGGGTCGGTGAGCGTCTCCTGGTAGCCGGTCATGCCGGTCGAGAACACGATCTCGCCGAGCGTGCGGCCCCTCGCGCCCCACGCGCGGCCCTTGAAGACGGTTCCGTCCTCCAAGACGAGCAAAGCGATATCGGACGTGGTCATCGGTCCTCCTTGGCAATCGGGGTGGCGTCGACGACCGTGGGGACGCCGTTGAAAATGGTGTAGCGCACCTGGCCGGGCAGTTCCATGCCGCGGAAGGGGCAGTTCGTGGAGCGCGTCCACTGCTTGGCAGGATCGACCGTCACGCGGACGGTGGCGTCCACGAGGGCCACGTGCGCGGGGGCACCGACGACGAGGCCCTGGCCCTGCGATTGCACGCGGCCGATGCGGGCGGGAACCGTCGACATGACGCGAGCGATATCCGTCCAGTCCATGCGACCGGTATTGACCATCGTCTCGATGAGGATCGGCAGCGCCGTTTCCAGTCCCGTCATGCCGAAGGCGCCGGCCTGCCACTCGCAGTCTTTCATCTCGAGGGGGTGGGGGGCGTGGTCGGTGCCGATGCAATCGATCGTGCCGTCGGCCAGGCCCTCACGCACCGCCTCGACGTCCTCCGCGCGGCGCAGCGGCGGGTTCACCTTGTAGAGCGGATCGTAGGTGGCGGCCAGCTGCTCGGTGAGCAGCAGGTGGTGGGGCGTGGCCTCGGCCGTAATGTCGACGCCCTGCGCCTTGCCCCAGCGCACGAGGTCGACGGAGCCCGCCGTGGACAGGTGGCACACGTGCAGGCGCGAGCCCACGTGCTTGGCGAGCAGGATGTCGCGGGCGATGATCGCCTCTTCGGCGACGGCGGGCCAGCCGGCCAGGCCGAGTTCACCGGACAGCGCCGACTCGTTCATCTGCGCGCCCTCGGTGAGGGCAGGATCCTGGCTGTGCTGGGCGATGACGCCGCCGAAGCCCTTGACGTATTCGAGGGCGCGGCGCATGAGCACGGGGTCGGACACGCACTTGCCATCGTCGGAGAAGACGCGCACCTTCGAGCGCGAGCGGGCCATCGAGCCGAGAGCGGCCAGATGCTTGCCCTCCAGGCCCTTGGTGACCGCGCCGACGGGGCGCACCTCGACCCAGTCGGCCTCCTCGCCCAGGCGCAGCACCTGGTCGACGATGGCCGCGCTGTCCTGCGTGGGCGTCGTGTTCGCCATCGCGTGCACGGCCGTGTAGCCGCCGACGGCGGCCGCGCGGGTGCCCGTGAAGACGGTCTCGGCGTCCTCACCGCCGGGCTGGCGCAGGTGGGTGTGAATATCGACGAGGCCGGGCAGGGCGATGAGGCCCTCCGCGTCGATGACGCGCGGGTCTCGCACGGCGTCGCGAGCGTCGGCGCCGATCGCGACGATCGTGCCGCCGGACAGCGCAATGTCGGTGGGCTCCCCGCCGAGCAGCGAAGCGCCGGTGATCAGGATGTCACGGGTCTGTTCAGTCATTGCTATGTCCTTCCGATGCGAGGAGCAGATAGAGGGCAGCCATACGGATACACACGCCGTTGGACACCTGCTCGACGATGACAGACTGGTCTGAGTCGGCTGCCTCAGCGCAGATTTCGAGGCCCCGGTTCATGGGGCCGGGGTGCATGACGACCGCGTCGGAGCGCAGCTTCGCGAAACGCTCGGGGGTCAGGCCGTATTCGGCGTGGTAGGCGCCCGGCGAGGGGAAGAAGCCGCCGCCGGCGCTCGACATGCGCTCGCGCTGGACGCGCAGCATCATGACCGCGTCGGGGCGGCTTGCCAGGGCCTCATCAAAGTCGTAGGAGGTGTCGCAGTTCCAGGTGTCCACGCCGATCGGCAGAAGCGTCGGGGGCGCGACCAGGGTGACGCGGGCACCCAGGAGCGTCAGTAGGTCGACGTTGGAGCGCGCCACGCGCGAGTGGAGGACGTCGCCGACGATGACGACGTGCGCCCCGTCGAGGCCGGAGCCGGGAGCGGGGGTGCCGTCTTCTCCCAGCGACGGCGCGTAGTGGCGGCGCAGCGTCATTGCGTCGAGCAGCGCCTGCGTCGGATGCTGATGGGTGCCGTCACCGGCGTTGAGGACGGGCAGGTCCATCCATCCGGCGTGGGCCAGGCGGTGGGCGGCGCCGGAGGAGGAGTGGCGCACGATGACGGCGTCCGCGCCCATCGCCTGCAGCGTCAGTGCCGTGTCCTTGAGGGACTCGCCCTTGGACACGGACGAGCCTCGCGCTTGGAAGTTGATGACGTCGGCGCTCAGGCGCTTGGCGGCCGTCTCGAAGGAGATGCGGGTGCGCGTCGAATCTTCGAAGAAGAGATTGACGACGGTCTTTCCCTGAAGCGTCGGAAGCTTCTTGACGCCGTGGCGCTGTGTGGCGGCCATCTGCTCCGCCGTGTCGAGGATCAGGATCGCCTCCTCGCGGGTCACGTCGCGGATCGAAATAAGATGGCTCAAGCTCATCGCTTACAGGCCCTTCCCTAGCAGGACGCCGTCGCGCCCATCGGTTTCGTCGAGCAGGATGGTCACTGTTTCATCCCGCGATGTCGGCAAGTTCTTGCCGACGTAGTCCGGTCGGATCGGCAGCTCGCGGTGGCCGCGGTCGATCAGGACGGCGAGCTGGACGGCCGCGGGTCGGCCGATGCGGCTGAGCGCATCGAGGGCGGCCTTAATCGTGCGGCCCGTGTACAGGACGTCGTCCACCAGGACGACTGTCTTTCCATCGATGCCGGTGACTGGAATCAGCGTTTCCTTGGGGGCACGCAGCGGCTGGCTGGCCAGGTCGTCGCGGAACATCGTGGCGTCGATGATCGCCAGGTCCGCGTAGGTGCCGGACACTTCGCGAATCCTGTTGACAAGCCTGCGCGCGAGGGTGGCTCCGCGAGTCGGAATGCCGGCGATGACGAGACTGTCACTGCCACCGTTGCGCTCGATGATTTCGTAGGCGATGCGTGTCAGAGAGCGGGCGACGTCGCCTGCTCCCAATACTTCTTTGCCGCGCGATGCGCGATCAGCGTGCAGTGATCCCACTGCGAGCTCCTTCCCCGCCTCACGGGACGGTCATTAAAGGATGTGTTCCAGATCAATGGTACGCGCCTGGTGTGACACTCGCGGATCACGGGCGCGTGTGAAAGGCCACGTGGGAGGGCATATGAGGCGGCGCGATGAGGGCTGGGTGCGGTGTGGGGCATGTCCCCGAGGTGGACGCCGGGGCATGAAGCTGCGAGGAATATACCCGGTAGGGGTATAGAAGAATACCCCTACCGGGTATCGACGCATCACGCAAATTGCGCGCCCGTCACCTACGAAGCGAATGAAAGGGATGAAGCCGTTAAAATTGGTACCGTGCGAATACGCGCACCCATTCAACGTCGACAGACAGGATGATCACGCAATGACCATTGAAGAACTGCCTACGCCCGGGGTCCACGGCGGCGGCTGCGGGTGTGGAGGACACGACGGCGACGAGCCCACGATCGATGCGACCGCTATCCCCCACCGGCTCCGTCATGCGGCGGTGCTCGGCGCGGCCGGGTCGATGAACGCCGGTGAGTCGTTCATCATCCGTGCCCCCCATCTGCCCCGCCCCCTGCTCGCGCAGATCATGCAGCTGCCCGGCGAATGGACCTTCGAGGTCCTCGTCGATGGCCCGCAGTACTGGGACGTGCGCACCACGCGCGTCTCCCTGTGAGGGCGCCCGACCAGGGATCACAACGCAGACGCATACAAGTGTGGCCGCCACGAACGATCATGGCGGCCACACCCATGCACTATTGTCGTCGAGGCGTCGGCTCAGTATTCCTCGAGCAGCTCATCGAGCTCGTCGTCAACGCTGGCACCGTCAAGCGGCTTCGCGCCGACGGGAAGCGACCTGGCGGGCGCCTCCTGAACGGGCAGATCCTCACCTGAGTCCACGTGACTCGTCTGGGACGCCTCGGCCTCGGAAAGAGCGGAAGACTCCTCCTCGCGGCCCTCTCTGCGCGACCACGCTGGCGAGGCCAGATCCTTGCGAATCGCGTCGAGGACCGCATTGACGAAGGACGGCGATGTATCCGTCGAAATCGAGCGAACGATAGAGATCGCCTCGTCGATCACGATGATCGGCGACACCTCGTCGTTCTCGAGCATCTCCCACACGGCCACGCGCATGACGGCCAGGTCCACGGCGGCGATACGATCCAGCCCGGGTACGCGCGCGTGCGCCGAGATCAACGAGTCGATGCGACGCAGGTTATCCGCCACACCGGCGATGATCTGAATCGAAAACTCCGGGAGCGGAGTCTGAGCCGCAGTGATGACGCGGCGCTCGCGCAGAAGGTCGCGCAGCACGTCGGGGTTAGACCCCATCCCGCGCTGATCGGCCTCGTACACGACGTCGGCCGCGCGCTTGCGGGCCTTCGTGCGCGACGTGAAGCGGTGCTGCTTCGACATTACTCGGTCACGCGGCCCGAGTACGAGCCGTCGCGGGTGTCGACCTTGACGCGGGTGCCTTCCTCCATGAAGAGGGGAACCTGGATCTCGTAGCCGGTCTCGAGCGTCGCGGGCTTGGTGCCGGCGGAGGAACGGTCGCCCTGTAGGCCGGGCTCGGTGTGCGTGATCGTCAGGACGACGGTCGCGGGCAGCTCAACGAACAGGACGGTGCCGTCGTGCTGGGAGACGATGACGTCCTGGTTCTCGACCATGAAGTTGCGGGCATCGCCCACGGTCTCGGCGGGAACGTTGATCTGCTCGTAGGTGGACTGGTCCATGAAGACATAGTCGGTGCCGTCCTGGTACAGGTACGTCATGTCGCGGCGGTCGACGGTCGCGGTCTCGATCTTGAGGCCGGCGTTGAAGGTCTTGTCGACGGTCTTGCCGGACAGCACGTTCTTGATCTTGGTGCGCACGAAGGCCGGGCCCTTGCCGGGCTTGACGTGCTGGAATTCGACAACCTGCCAGAGCTGGCCGTCGATCACCATGACGAGGCCGTTCTTCAGATCATTTGTCGTTGCCACAGGGGTACCTCACTTGTGAAGGAATCAGTAATCAGGGGTCAGTTTACACGCGCCGGCGACGAAATCCGCGACTTCTTGCGGGGTGCGCTCACTCGTATCGACTGTTGTGTCGGCCACGGCCGCATACGCCTCGCGGGCCTGGTTCATCAGCTGGGTGAGGACCGCGCGGGGTGCGCCAAGCCCCACCGAGCGTGGTGCACCCAGGTTTTCTCGGCGAGATACTGCGGAAAGGTCCGCGCCGAGCTCGATGATATGCGCGCCCTTGGCACGTGCTCGTTGAATTGCCGAGGCCGTGGCGGAGTCAAGCGGCTGCGAGGCGCCGAGCGTGACGATGCCCTCGTTAGCGTCTAAGAGGCGCGCGGCCTGTGCGCGAGAGGCCTCGGGCAGGCGCGGGTCGCGCCCGACGACGAGGGTGCGCATTGGCGCGCCCAGGCTCTCCTCAACGGCATCGTCGACCTCGTAGAGCGGGAGTGCGTAGCGCTGAGACAGGATCCAACCGACCGTCGTCTTGCCCGAGCCCGTCACTCCGATGAGGACGATCATGCTCATGGGCGAATTCCGATCGCCTCGGCGGGGACGCAGAGCTCGCCGGGTTCGACGGCCTCGGTGCGCGGGTTTGCGATCCCGTCCAGCAGGACGAAGCGCAGAATCCCGCGGCGTACCTTCTTATCTGACAACATGATGCGCGTCAGCTCCTCCAGAGTGCTTCCCTCGTAGCGCGTGGGCAGGCCTACGCGGGAGAAGAGCTGGTCGTGGCGCGCAACGTCCTCGGCGCTGAGCTGCCCCCGGGCTTGGGCCAGGCGCGCCGCGAAGCAGCAGCCGACGGCGACCGCATCGCCGTGGCGCCACGTGTAGTCGTTCGCGCGCTCGATCGCGTGGGCGAGGGTGTGCCCGTAGTTGAGAATCTCGCGCAGGCCTCCCTCGGTCAGGTCGGCCGACACGACGCGGGCCTTGACGGCGACCGCGCGCGTCGTGATCTCGGCCAGCTGCTCGCTGGAGGGATCGAGGAGCGCATCAGGGTCAGTCTCCTCCACGATGCGCAAGATGTCCGGATCGGCGATGAAACCGCACTTGATGACTTCGGCTGCCCCGGCGGCGAGGTCTTCGCGCGGCAGCGAGGACAACAGGCTCATGTCGGCGACGACGGCGCGGGCCGGGTAGAACGAGCCGACGAGATTCTTGCCTACCGACGTGTTGATCCCGGTTTTGCCGCCGACGGCGGCGTCGACCATGCCGAGCAGCGTAGTCGGCACGTTGATGAGACTCACGCCGCGCAGCCACGTGGCGGCCACGAAGCCCGCCATGTCGGTGGTCACTCCCCCGCCCATGGCGATGATCGCGTCCTTGCGGCCCAGCTGCAGGCACCCGCACGTGTCCCACAGGCCGGCCACGACGTCGATGGTCTTGCCGGCCTCGGCGTCGGGATGGTCGGCGGTGGCGGCCTCGTACCCGAGGCTGCGTAGATGCTCGGCCAGGGCCTGCGCGCGGGCGGCGAGCGGGCGGGCGTGGACGATGAGGGCCTTGGTCGCCGCCGAGTCGAGAGCGGCGACGATCGGATCGAAACCGAGATCGCGTCCGACGGTGATGGTCGACGGCTGGACGCCGGTCACCTCGATGGTGGTGCTCATGAGTGCTCCAGGTTGGTGAGAATGTCGGTGACGACGCCGTCGGCTGGGCCCGGACCGCTGGAAACGATCAGCGTGGCGACGGCGCGGTAGTGGGGCTCGCGTGCCTCGCGCAGGCGCCGCAGCGCCCCGTCGGGATCCGTCGCGAGCAAAGGACGATGGGTCTTAGACGCGGTACGGCGCACGAGCTCCTCGTGGGGAGCGTCAATGTAGACGACGGTGTGGCCAGCGAGCAGGTCGCGCACGGCCTGCGTGGCCGCCGCTCCCCCACCCAGAGACACGACTGCGCTGCGCGTGAGCGCGCAAGCGACCGCATCGGTTTCCATGACGCGGAAGGCAGCCTCGCCATCGACGGCGAAAATGTCGGCGATCGGTCGCCCCTGGCGCTCCTCGACGAGATCGTCGGTGTCCACGTGGTCCACGCCGAGGCGGGAGGCCAGCAGGCGACCGACCTTCGACTTACCGGCGCCGGGTAGGCCGACGAGCACGATGGGTAGGTTGACGCTCATGCGCGCTCACCCACGGCATGAAGGTAGGCGGCCAGATTGCGGCGCATCTCGCCCACCGAGCGCCCGCCCGCGTGGTCGAAGAGAGCGTCGGCCAGCACCAGGGCCACCTCGGCCTCGGCGATGACGGCGCCGGGAACGACCTGGCAGGTGTCGGAGCGCTGGTGCAGGCCCACCGCCTCCTCGCCGGTGGCCAGATCCACGCTGCGCAGGGCGCGAGGGACGGTCGAGATCGGCTTGAAGCCGGCGCGCGCCACGATGGGAGCGCCGTTGGAGGTGCCGCCCTCAATTCCGCCCGCGTGGTTGGACGTGCGCGTCAGATGTCCGTCCTCCCCGCGCACGATCTCGTCGTGCGCGGCGGAACCGAGCAGGGCGGCCTGGGCGAACCCATCGCCGATCTCGACGCCCTTGACGGACTGGATAGACATGAGCGCGCCCGCCAGGCGGGCGTCCAGGCGTTCTCGCGCGCTCACGTGCGTTCCCAGGCCCACCGGAACGTCGTAGGCGATGACCTCGACGACGCCGCCGATGGTGTCCCCCGCGTGCTTCGCGTCGTCCACGGCCGCCTCGAATCGCGCGTTGTCGGCCGGGTCGAGCGTGCGCATGGACGCGGCGCACAGGGCTTCCTCGTCAGCGGGCGTGGGCACGGCCTGGGACGTGGCGCGCTGGGCGCCCACGGCCACGACGTGGGAAACGAGGCGGATGCCGGCGACCTGGTCGATGAGCGCCTCGGCCAGCGCGCCGAGGGCGACGCGCGCGGCGGTCTCGCGGGCGGAGGCGCGCTCGAGGACGGGGCGAGCCTCGGGCAGATCGTAGGAGAGCATGCCGGGCAGGTCGGCGTGCCCCGGGCGAGGCCTCGTCAACGGGCGGTTCCGCGCGATCTCGCGCTCGTCCCCGGTACCGGCATCAATGAGAAGAGCCGAGGGATCCACGGGGTCCGCGCTCATGACGGTCTCCCACTTGGGCCACTCGGAGTTACCGATGCGCAGGGCGATCGGGGCGCCCGTCGTCACGCCGTGGCGAACGCCCGCAAGAATCGAGACGTCGTCGGCCTCAAACTTCTGGCGCGCGCCGCGCCCATAGCCGAGGCGGCGCCGAGCAAGGGCGCGGCGCAGATCCTCCGTGGTGATGTGCAGGCCGGAGGGAATCCCCTCGATCGTGGCAAGCAGTGCGGGCCCGTGCGATTCTCCGGCGGTCATCCAACTCAGCATGCCTCCCAGTGTCCCACAAGGCCGCCCGCCGACGCCCGCCGTCTCTCACGGGGTGAACGCTCAGGACTGGGATGATTCGTCGCCGCTCAGGCTCGGTTCGGTGCCGAGAATATCGATGACGATGCACAGCGTATCGTCGCCGGCCGCCAGGTCCGGCGGGATCGTGATCGCCAGGCGCGACCCGACCTTCTGATCGACCAGCGCGGTCTGGAGGCCACGCATGGCCGTGCTGAGGTTGATGACCTGCGGGACGCCCGTCTCCCAGGTGGAGACGCGCACGACGCCGTCCGTCCAGCCGAGCACCGTGAACTGGGCGACCACCCGATCGCTCTCGTGGACCTGTACGCCGTCGCCTTTAATGAGGGCCTGCGTCGTGACCCCGTCGGGAACGGTGGTCGAATGCGTGATGATCGGGCCCTCCGGGCTCATTTCGACGCTCAGGGGGCCGACCGTGGCATCCACCGCAGTCCCCATGGCGATCGAAGGCAGGATGTCGATGACGTCGACCTCAATGCCGCTGGTGGCTCCCGGAGCGCCGGCACCCGGCGCGATCGTGCGGAAGGCGACAATGCGCGTGCCCTCACGCTGGCCCACGACCATGGAGGTCAGCTCGTCGCCGATGACGTCGCTTCCCACGATGCCCAGGCTCAGCTGCGGGCGCCCCGACTCCGACAGGGTCTGCCCGGTCTCGCCGTCGAAGGCGGTGATCGCGACCAGTACGGGAGAGCCCTCGGTGATGTCACGCCCGCTGCCCTCGACGAGGGTGGTCGCCTTCGTTCCCGTGACTTCGAGAGGGGCCTTGATCTCGATCGTCGGCGTCGCGCCGACGCGGCCCGAGACGGCGACGCGCTCGAAGAGGGGAAGCGGCGCCGACTGCGGGCTCGGCTCGGCCGTTACCTCCGTCGCGCTCGGCTCGGCCGGGTGGAGAGCCCACCAGGCGATGCCGCCTCCCGCCGCGAGGAGGACCAGGGCGAGGAGGAGGCGTCCGAGCAGCGAAGCACGCGAGGAGCCGCGCGAGCGCTCACCTCTCGCGGCAGCGCGCTGCGAGGAGCCTTTCGCGCGTCGGGCACGCGAGGAGTCGGGGGTCTGCGAAGCTGAGCTCATGCCGGAATCGTAGGAGACGACGCGGTGATCTGCGCGATGAGTCCATCGACGCGCGGGTCCGAGGTGGCCAGTGGATCCTGCAGGGAGAGCGGAATGGCCGAGGAATCGTCGAGGCGCACGTGCACCCAGTCGACGCTGAGGTCGGCGCGCGCGTCCTCCGCTGCCGCGATGATGCGACCACGTAGGCACGCGCGCGTCGTAGCCGGCGCCACGGTGGTGGCGCGGGCCACCCCCTCCGGCGTCGTGAGGCGTCGCATGAGGCCGGCGCGCTCCATGCGCTCGCGCAGGCCCTGCGCCGTGATGTCCGAATAGGACAGCTCGAGGCGGGCTACTCGCGGGTCGCTCAGGGCAGCGCCGGTGCGCGCGCAGTAGGACTCCAGCAGCGAGCGCTTGATGGCGACGTCGAGTTCGGTGTCGACCCCGCTCCAGTCGCCGCTCGCGATGGCGTCGAGGCCTCGGCCCCACAGGTCGACGACGTAGGCACGCATCGGGTCGAGCTCGGCGACGCCGATTCGCGCGAGGACACGTTCGCGGATTTCGCGCTGGAGGACCACGGCGCTCGTCGTGCGGCCCGAGGCCAGCTCGATCGGGGTGGAGCCGGTCAAGTCGGCGTTGATTTCTCGAATGGCCCGCATCGGATCGGCGAGAGAGAGGTCTTCGATCTGGAGCCCGTCCTCGATGGCGTGGATGAGAAGCTCGGTCATGCCGACCTTCAGCGCCGTCGTCGGCTCCGCGACGTTCGTATCGCCGACGATGACGTGCATGCGCCGGTACGCGCCCGAGTCGGCCAAGGCCTCGTCGCGCGTGTTGATGATGGGGCGCGAGCGGGTAGTGGCCGAGGACACGGCGTCCCACATCTGGTCGGCGCGTTGGGAGAACTGCAGGCGCGGCGTCGCGGCTCCCGTGTTGATCCACCCGTTACCCACCAGGATCTGGCGGGTCACGAAGAAGGCGACGAGCGCGTCGGCGACCTGGCGGAAGTCGCGCCTGCGGTGCAGCAGGTAGTTCTCGTGGCAGCCATACGAGTTGCCCTGCGAGTCCAGGTTGTTGCGGAAGAGGTGCAGCGACAGGTCGGTGCCCAGCTCCGCCAACGCCTCGTCGGCAGAAACGGCCAGGTCGGCGAGCATGACGGAACCGGCGCGGTCCTGCTCGAGGAGATCCTCGAGCCGGTCGCACTCGGCGGTGGCGTACTCGGGGTGGGCGCCCACGTCCAGGTAGAGTCGACCGCCGTTACGCAGGAATAGGTTGGAGGAACGGCCCTGGTGCAGGAGGGGCTCGAACAGCTGGCGAGCGGCGTGCTCGGCGTCCATCGGCGCCGCTCCGGACGGGGACGCGGCCGTCAGCCCGTACTCCGTTTCGATGCCGAAAACTCTCCGCCTCACGTCACTGGCCGCCCTTCTGGACGAAGCCCTGCACGAAGGCCTCGGCGTTCGTTTCGAGGACGGAGTCGATCTCGTCGAGGAGGGAGTCAATCGAGGAGGTACGGGCCTGGACCTGACCCGCCGCCTCGGTGGCGTCGTCGTCGGGCGTAGGGGTGCCGGCAAAAATCTGGTTCGACATGGTGTGTTCTTCTTTCTGTCGTCGTATCAGCGGGTGGACGTGTCGAGGGCGTCGGCGAGCGGGAATCGCACCAGGTCGCCCTGGCCCGGGTCGAAAACGAGCGACGACCACGAGGCCTTGACCAGGTCCGGGCGGTTGCGCACGGCCCATCCGCGCACGTGGGCGCGCGTGTTGGTCGGTGCCTCGTCGGCGGCGCGCTCGACCTCCTCGTCGGACACGAGGCGGTGCACCATGCCGGCCTGGGCGAGGCGGAACACGAGGCCGTGGCTGGGGCGCAGGTCCGCCCACTGCAAGTCGATGGCGGCCAGGCGCGGGTCGTTCCAGTCCAGTCCCGCCCGTTCCTTCTGGCGCTTGACCAGCTGGTACTTGCCGACCCACTCGACCTGGGCTGCCACCGAGAAGAGGTCGGTGCGCATGCGGTCGAGGACGGACTGCCACAGCCTGAGGATCTCCTGGTCCGCCGCCGTCGGCGTGGTTCCGGTCTCCTTGAAGGTGTCCAGGACGAGGTCGAGGTAGACCTGCTGGAGTTCGGCGGCCGTGTAGGAGCCGCCGGCCGTGCCGATCTTATAGTCGAGGTCCGGGTGGTGGGAGACATTCCACGTCTCCTGCACGGGATCGTCCATGACGATGGAGTCCCAGCGCAGGTCGGTGCCCTGCTCGATGGCCCACAGCACCAGGGAGGTTGTGCCGAAACGCAGGAAGGCGGACACGTCGAACATGTTGCCGTCTCCGCCGATCACGTGCAGGCGGCGGAACTGTGCGGGGTTGGCGTGGGGCTCGTCGCGCGTATTGATGATCGGGCGGTTGAAGGTCGTCTCGAGTCCGACCTCGTTTTCGACGAAGTCCGCGCGCTGAGACATCTGGAAGCCGGGGACCTCGCTCTTTTGCCCGCGTCCGACGCGGCCCGCGCCACAGATGACGGGGCGGGTGACCATAAAGGGGGTCAGGCCGCGCACGATTGTGTCCAGGTCGGTGATGCGTGGCATCTGGTAGTTCTCGTGGGTGCCGTAGGCCGCGCCCTTGCCGTCGGTGTTGTTTTTGACGAGAACGATGGGCTCTTCGCCCAGTGCCTCCAGGCGCTCCATGACGCGCCTGGCGATCACCTCGCCCGCTCGATCCCACAGGAGGGCGTCGCGCGCACCCAGGGTTTCGGGCGCGGAGTATTCGGGGTGGGCGTGGTCGACGTACAGGCGCGCGCCGTTGGTGAGCACAGCGGTCGTCGCTGCCGGCAAGGCAAGCTCCTCGGCCGTGGGGCGTGCGACGCGCTCGGAGCCGCCCGACGGCGCGAGGTGGTACGGATCGTCCGTGAGGAGCGACGGGTCGACTGCCGCGCGCGACATGCGCATGCCGCGCAGGTCATTGAGCGGATCCTCGCCCGTGTAGTCCCAGCGCACGACACCCGCCCCCTCGGCCGCAGTCCCGGCGCGCGAGATCTCCCCGTAGGCGGAGACGACGCGGGTGGACAGGGCGATCGGGTTCGCCCAGGCGTCGCCCGGGCGGTAGACGCCGTACTCGGTTTCGGTCCCGATGATGCGTTCGCTGCTCATTTCACCACTCCAATCGGCTTGACGCTGACGATCTCGGGCGCGAGCCCGCTCGTGCGAGCCCAGTCCTCCGGCGAGGACGTCGCTGCCAGCTCCAGCGACTCGTTCATTTCCTCGTGCACGCCGCGCAGCAGGTGACCCATCGTGAGCCCCGCGGCCTTGCCGCTCAGGGCATCCTTGATCGCGTACTTCTTCGCGCGCTCCACGATCCCCGCGATGAGTGCGCCGGAGACGAGGTCGGCCAGGTAGATGCGCTTGTGTTCGCCGCTCACGAGCGTCGCGAGGAACAAAGCGGTCGTCTCATCGCGGGTGTACAGCGCGTCCACGGCGCGTTCGATCATCCCCGCCACGGCCTCATCGAGGCCGCCGAAGCGGGCGACTTCGGAGGCGTGGATCGGGACCCGAGGGGTCAGGTACTTGGAGAAGATGTCGAGGGCGCCCGCGCGGTCGGGGCGATCCACCCGGATGCGCACGTCCAGGCGCCCGGGGCGCAGGACGGCGGGGTCGATCATGTCCGCGCGGTTGGAGGCGCCGATGATGACGACGTTGTCGAGGGACTCGACGCCGTCCATCTCGGCCAACAGCTGCGGGACGATCATCGTCTCCACGTCGGAGGACACGCCCGTGCCGCGCGTGCGGAACAGCGCCTCCATCTCGTCGAAGAAGATGACGACGGGGGTGTCTCCGGCCGCGAGCGTGCGCGCGCGGGCGAAGATCGCGCGAATCTGTCGCTCGGTCTCGCCCACGAACTTGTTGAGGAGCTCCGGGCCCTTGATCGACAGGAAGAACGTCGAGGCCCCGCCGCGCCGGGACAGGGAGTTCGCGACCGCCTTGGCGATGAGGGTCTTGCCCGACCCAGGCGGTCCGTACAACAGGATGCCCTTGGGCGGGCGCAGGCCGAACTGACGGTAAAGCTCGGGGTGATTAAACGGCATCTCGATGGAGTCGCGCACCTGAGCGATCTGCGCGTCGAGGCCTCCGATGTCCCCGTAGGTCACGTCGGGCACCTCGGGGGTGAGGAGCTGCTCAACGTCCTCGCGCACGATGCGCTCGAGCGCGATACCCGAGCGTGCGTCCACGACGAGGGAATCCCCGGGGCGCAGGTTGCCGTGACGCAGCGGCCCGGCGAGCTCCAAGAGAGTCTCTGCGCCGCCCTCGGCGGCGACGAGCACGCGGTCGGGGCCCACGAGCTCCAGGACGGAGACGACCTGCCCGCTGCGCGCGAAGTCGTCCGCGGCGACCGCGATCATCGTGTCGTCCAGGCGTACCCACTGCCCGTAGGACAGGTCGGTGACGTCAAGCTTGGGCGAGACCGCCACGCGCATGCGCTTGCCGCCCGTCACGACCTCGATCTGGCGCGCCGCCGGGAAGGCTCGCACGAAGGTCGCGAGCGTCTGCGGCGGGCGTGACACGTCAGCCAACTCGCCCTGAAGGCGGATCAGCTCCGTGCGGGCGGCCGTCAGAGCGCTCGTGAGGCGCCCGTTCTTCTCCTCCAGCGAGACGATGCGCCGTTCGAGCGAGAGGCGCTGGTCGGCGTCATTCATCGGTCTGTGCCTCGCGTCCCTCGCTGGCCCACGTGTCGGCCTGTGCGACGACGTCGCGGCGCACCTTACGGACCTTCTTCTCAGAGTTCACGCGCTGGCCGACTTTCTCCAAGGACCAGTCCGCCTCGTCGTCCCAGGCGCCGCCTTGGCCCTCCGCTGCCTTAGCGGGGCGGGTCGAACGCTCCTGCGGCGTGACGCCGGGGGCAAGCAGTCGGGTGACGACGAGGAATCCGGTGTGCGCGACCATGCGGTGCTCGGGGCGCACGGCCAGGCCGTCAAGATGCCACTCGCGGCGCATGTCCTCCCATGCGACGGGATCGGTGAAGCGCTGCGAGGAGCGCAGGTCCTCGACGAGGCGCGACATCTGGGTCACCGTCGCCACGTAGCAGACCAGCACGCCGCCGGGAATGAGCGCGTGCGTGATCGCCTCGATGTTCTCCCAGGGGGCAAGCATATCGAGGACCACGCGGTCCACGCTGCCCTGCTCGGCTGACCACAGCACCGCGTCGACGTCGCCGACGCGCAGGTCCCACGCGGGGTGACGGCGTCCGAACCACAGGTCCACGTTCGCCGCGGCGATGTCGGCAAAGTCTTGGCGACGCTCCACGGAGATCAGGCGCCCCTGCGGGCCGACGGCGTCCAGGAGCGCCATTGACAGGGCACCCGACCCGGCCCCGGCCTCGACGACCGTGGCGCCCGGGAAGATGTCGCCCATGTGGGTGATGACGCCGGCATCCTTGGGGTAGACGACGGCGGCTCCGCGAGGCATCGACATGACGTAGTCGACCTGGAGGGGGCGCAGAATCTGGAACTGACGGCCCTCGTCGGTGATGATGACCTGGCCGTCGGGGCGGCCGATGACGTCGTTGTGGTTGAATCCGCCGCGGTTGGACTGGAAGCGTCCGCCACGGACCAGGATCACCTGGTGGAAGCGCCCCTTCGGGTCGCGGACCTGGACGCGGTCGCCCTCGGCGAGGGGGCCTCGGCGGGTGGGTTGGCCATAATCAGTGGCTGTTTCGGAATTATTACGTTGAATAGTCATTACGTAAAGAATAGCGCTTCGGGCCTGTCTGGCCCCTGCCAGGACGCAGATGGGGGCGGCGGGGGTTAGCGTGGTATTCATGACAGACCTCATTGCCCCCTCCCCCGGCCCGCGCACGTGGGACCCCGCCCTGTCGGCCTCGCGCGCGAAGGAATACGAGCGCTGCCCCCTGCAGTATCGGCTCCACGTCCTGGACGGGTACCGCGAGCCCGAGACCCGGGCGAAGGCGCTGGGCACCATCGTCCACGCGGTCCTTGAGGATCTGTTCGCGCTCCCGCCCGAGCAGCGCACGCCCGAGGCCGCTCGCGCGCAGGTGGGCCCCGCCTACGAGGCGGCGGTTGACAAGGCGCCTGCGATTGCTCGGCTGTTTGCCGACGAGGCGGATCGCGACGCCTGGCTCGAGGAGGCGCGCGGGGTGATCGACGGTTACTTCGCCATCGAGCAGCCGCGCTGGATCGCGCCAGCCGCGCGCGAGGAGCGCGTGACGACGACGACTGCGGGCGGCGTGCGCCTGCTCGGCTTCATCGACCGCATCGATGCGGCCCCGGACGGGCGCCTGCGCGTCGTCGACTATAAGACGGGCAAGGCTCCCGGTCCGCGCTATGTGGACGAGGCCCTGTACCAGATGCGTTTCTACGCGCTGCTTCTGGCGCGAACGAGGAGGCTGCCGGCGCGCATGCAGCTGGTGTATCTGCGTGCCGGGCAGGTGATCACGTTCGATCCGGTGGCCGACGATATTCGTGCCTTCGAGCGACATATCGATCAGCTGTGGGCGCGCATCGAGTCCGATATTGAGAACGATTCTTTCGCTGCGCGCAAGAACCCGCTGTGCAACTGGTGCGGCGTGCGTTCCCTGTGCCCGGTCTTTGGGGGCACCACTCCCCCGATGCCGAAGGAGCATGCGCGGTGGTTGGCTCGGACTCGGCTAGGCTAGTGTTCATGAACTCGGAGCAATGCGGACGCAGCGGCCTTTTCCTGTCCCCGATCGGTTTGGGGACCCTCACGTGGGGGCGCGACACTGACGCGCCCGAGGCTCTCGAGATGCTCACGCATTTCGTCGACGCGGGTGGTTCCCTCCTCGAGTGCTCTCCCTCTCACGGCGACGGGATGGCTGTGGATGTTGTGTCCGAGGCCGTGGCGTCGGTGGGCAGGCACCGCGTGGTTCTTGCGTGGCGCGGCGGGATGCGTCGTGCTTCGGAGGGCGCCTGGGTGGGCGCGGCGGGTCGTGGAGATTTGCTGCGGAGCCTGGACGATGCGCTGGCGCGACTGGACACGGATTACGTCGATGTCTGGCTGGTTGAGCCGCGCCCTGAGGTTCCCCTGGAGGAAACGCTGGAGGCGGCGACCCTCGCCTACCGCAGCGGGCGTGCGCGCTACGTGGGCCTGTCGCGTTCGTCGCACTGGCAGCTCGCCGAGGCCGTGACACGCGGCGCCGTGGGTGTCAGTGCTCCGATCACGCTCGTCGAGCTTCCTTTCTCGCTGGCGGACGCCTCGCATGCGGGCACGGTGGCCGAGCTCGCCAGCCGCGGGGTAGGTGTGGTGGCGGCTTCCGCGCTGGCGGGGGGCGCGTTGACGGGGAAGTACCGTCATTCCACTCCCGCCGACTCGCGCGCCGCGTCCCCGCATCTGCGCCACATGGTAGAGCCGTACCTGTCGGGCTTTGCCCGCGGGGTCATCGAGGCGGCGCATCGTGCAGCCTCCGGCTTGGACCGCTCGACTGCGGACGTGGCGCTGGCGTGGGTGCGCGACTACCCGGGTGTCAGCTCCGCTCTCGTTGGCCCACGCACCGTGCGCCAGCTTGACACACTCTTGGAGTACACGGAGCCGCTGCCCGACCCGATCCGCCAGGTTCTGGCTGAGGTCGCCCAGTAGAGTAGTTGAGCGCCGAAACCCGTGAAGGGTCCGAACCATCAGGTTCGGACCCTTCACGTCACGAATGGACTGAGAGGCGCAGATCAGTCGTCGACTTCAATGAAGTCGTCGTCCCCGTCGTCTTCGTCCTCTTCCTCATCGTCGTAGTCGTCCTCGTCGTCGCTATCGTCGAGGATATCGAAGGGGAGCTCGACGCCCAGCTGGGTGAAGAGAATGTCGTCGTAGGTGAAGAAGGCGTCGCGCAGCGCCAGCTCGGCGGCTTCGAGCGCGGCGTCGTCGGCCTCGTCTCCATCGCGTGCGATGTCGAAGTGGTTCTCGAATGCATTGAGCAGGCGCGTCAGCGCGCGGCGGGCATCTCGGGTCATGGCACTTAGTCTACCGTGAGAACGCGCACTTTTTCAGGGCAGGTTGAGCTGCGAACGGATAACGGACACCATGAGGTCCGTTCCCTTGATCTCTGCCGTCTGCTCGGCGCCCAGGATGCGCGTCTGCCCATCGGAATCCAGCAGCTGCGAGGCGCCCATGTTCGGGCCCAGCGGCAGAATGACCCATTCCTTGGTGGGAACGTAGTGGGCGTCAGGAGCCTCCCCCTCAATCTGCGCGGTGATGTTCGCGATGACGACGCGGGCCTGCTGGCGGGCGGCGTCGGCGCGCTTGGACTCGCGCACATCGGTCAGGTCGCCGACGGCGTAGATGGTGGAATGGCCCGCCACCTGCATGGTCGGCTCGACGCGGAGCGTGCCGTCGGGGTGCATGACAGACTCGTACTCGCTGCCGATCAGGAACCCGGTGTTGGCGCGCGCGCCGTAGCACTGGAACCACAGGTCGGCCTCAATGACATCGCCGTTCTTGGTCTCGACCATGAAGTGGGCCAGGTCTCCGACGTTCTGTGGCGGCAGGTAGGCCAGCTCGGAGCCGGTGACGACGCGAACACCGAGGGTGGCCAGCTGCTCACTAATCTCGTCGCGCAGCGCGTCGGTGTATCCGGGGGTGCCCAGGATTTGGTCGGTGGCCTCGACGATCGTTATGTCCAGTCCGGGGAACGCGCTGGCGAGCTCGCCTGTCAGCTCGATGCCGACTGTTCCGCCGCCGACGATCATGACGGAACGGGCGCGCGAGAGGTTCTCGTGGAGCTGTTCCAGTCGGGCCTTGGCCACGGAAGAGCGGTAGGAGGAGTACTTGGCCGGGAAGGGGTAGGTCGAGCCGGTGGCAAAGACGATGTAGTCGGCTTCGATGGGGTCGTGCCCGAAGATGTGGACGGTGGTGCCATCGACGGCGGAGACGGTTCCACGCACGACCTGGCCGCGGCTCAGGAGGTTCGTGTAGGGCATGAAGATGGCGTGTTCCCACACGGTGTCAACGGCGGCGCGAAGGGCGGCCGCGTGATGGACGAACTGGTCCTTCTGCTCGATGAGGATGACCTCCGCGAGGGGGTCGAGCCCCTTGGCGACGGTGACGCCTCCGTATCCTCCGCCGATGACTACGACGCGTGCCATGACATTCCTCCTTTTGAATGGACCGCGTCTATTGTGTCACCTCGCGCCCTCGAATGCGCGTGATAGGGACTTTAGTCCGCATCCGCCTTGGTCGCACTGGTGTCAAGCCCCAGTCCGCGGGCGATATTGGGCTGGAAGAAGTTGGGGCCCTTGAGCACCTTGCCGTCTTCGCGCAGCTTGACGGAGCCGTCGGGCATGAGCTTGGACAAGTTCGAGGCCTGCACCTCGGCCAGGACCGAATCGAGGTCCATGCCCGACTCGATGGCCATGCCGTAGATGACGTACACGAGGTCGGCCAGCGCGTCGGCGGCCTCGATAACGTCGCGGGTCCCGTCGTCAGCGGCGACGGCCTCGGCGGTGGCGGCCTCGACGATCGCGCGTGCGCGCGGTCCGTAGACCGCGCCCATGAGCTCGGCGAACTCCTCAGCGATCAGGCTCATGCGCATGCCGACGCGCTCGTAGTCGAGCGTGGGATCGTCGAAGGGGCGGATGGGAGTGGAGTAGGTGCGGTGGAATTGGAGGACCAGCTCCATCGGGCTGGGGGCGCCTGTCGTCACCGACGAGGCCGTGGTGTCCTTCTCGCTCATGCGTGATCCTTTCGTGCGTTGTCCCAGGCGGTGGCCAGGATATTGGAAAAAGCGGTGACGGTCTGATGTCCATCGACGAGGAACTGGGCATCCAAGACGTAGGTGGGCACGGAGGTGACGCCCATGTGCATCGCCATCTGGTAGTCGGAGTAGACGCGCGATGCCCACTCCTCGTCCTCGATGGCGAGGGCTGCCAGCTGCCCGGGCATGCCGATGTCCTGCGCGCATCCGATGAGCACCTCGGGGTGGGATACGTCCAGGCCCATCTCGAAGTGCGAGCGCATGATGGCCTCGGCGACCTTGAGATGGAGAGAGTCGGGGCCAGCGACCGTGTCGGTGTCGATGTCGGCGTCGTGGGCGGCGGCGATGACGCGGTGGGCGCGGGAGGTGGGGGCGATGACGAGGGAGTCGAAGTCGAATCGAACGCCCTCGCGGGCTCCAAGGGAGCGCATGCGTTCGTCGGCCTCGCGCACCTCCTCCAGGGTCGCCGCCCCGGATTCGACGAGGGCGACGACGCGCGGCTTGTCGATGGGCGCGTCCAGGTCGGGGTCGAGCAGGTAGGCGTGCAGATAGACCTCGATCTCGTCGCCGTGGTCGAAGGTATCCATGGCGGAGCGAAGGTGGCGTAGCCCCAGGTAGCTCCACGGGTCGCACGTGTCGAGCCACATATCTATGCGCACGGTGTCTCCTGTTCGGTGATATGGAAAACCCCGGAGCCTTCCGGCCCCGGGGCATCTCGTGCGCGGAGGGGGACTTGAACCCCCACCCTCGTAAAATGAGGACTAGCACCTCAAGCTAGCGCGTCTGCCTATTCCGCCACCCGCGCAGGTGAGCGATGCGAACCATTGCGATCCGCAAGCGAGTAGAAGCCTAACACGATTGCGTCGACTTGCGCCAATCGAAACTATGAATCGGCTGTGTCGGCCTTCAGGCGGGAGTCCAGGGTCGAGAAAACCTTTGCAATTGCGTCGATATCCTCGTCCGTCATGCCGTCCAGGAGGTACTCGCTGACCGTCTGCTGATGCAGTTCTGTGGCAGCAAGCACAGTTTGAATGCCCTGGGTGGTCAGGCAAGCGTCGTACCCGCGTCGGTCGACCTTGGAGGGGATGCGCTCGACCCAGCCATCGCGCGACAGGTTGGACACCAGGTAGGTGACGCGCGAGGGCGAGTAGACGACGCGGTCGGCCAACTCGCCCATGCGCAGGCGGTGGCCGGGCGCCTCCCACAGGGCCAGGAGGATGTTGTAGTCCGGCATGGAGACGCCGTAGGTGCGCTTCAGGCGCGTCTCGAGGATCCCCTGCAGGCGTCCGGACGCCTCGAAGAAGACTCTCCACGCGGCCGCACGCGCACTATTGGCTTGAACGATCGGGGTGAGCCGTGCTCGTGATTCCACGTCTGCCTCTCGCGTAGTCGTGTCGGATGCTTCTCTCGGGATAATAGGGCATAGTGACTAAGAAAGCACCAACAACTCGGGGGATTTAGTGTCTTTACCCATTTCTGCTGTTCTTTTCGACGTCGACGGGACGATCGTCGACTCCGCCCCGGCCGTTATGGGCGCCTTCCGCGAAACCCTGTCAGACTTCGGACTGCCGATCCCCGATGATCAGCGTCTTCGCAGCTATGTGGGGCCTCCCCTGTGGCATTCTTTCGGCGATCTGGGCTACTCCGGTCAACTCTTGGCTGACCTGGTAAAACGCTACCGGGAGTGCTACATGCGTCACTATCTGGACCCCGTGCCTTTCGAGGGGGTGCCCGAGCTGGTGTGGGACCTGCATCGGGCGGGCGTGCCAGTGGCGACGGCCACGTCGAAGCAGGCTCCCATGGCGCTGTCACAGATGGAGGACCTGGGACTGGCGGGCGCTTTCGACGTGATCGCGGGGGCCACGCCGGACCCGGGTTCCTCCAAGGCGACGGTCATTCACGAGGCCGTGGCTCGCTTGGACGCAATGGGCGCCGACGTGTCACACCCCGTGATCGTCGGCGACTCGGTGTGGGACGTGCGCGGCGGCCACGAGGCCGGCATCGCGGTGGTCGGCGTTCGGTGGGGGTATGCGACGGCGGACGGTCTGGACGACGCCGAGGTCGTGTGCGACACGGTCGAGGACCTGCGTGCGCTCCTCATGCCTGCCGGTCGCTGAGGGGCATTAACGAAAGTCGCGCGAGCGCACGTCGATGGGCAGCTCGACGGCGCGCAGGCGGAAGGCTCGCACGTTGATCGCGCCGTCGCCCCACTCGAGGGTTCCCGACACGAGCAGGGCATCCGATTCGAGGCCGACGCGGCGAAACTTATTCCAGGTGCCCACGGCCACCGAGACGTTGACGTAGCCGGTGTCATCCTCGAGGGACAAGAAGGTGACGCCGCCGCCCGTGTGGGGGCGCTGGCGGTGCGTGACCAGGCCTGCCACCTCGACGATGCGCCCGTCCAGGTGGGCTCCCAGGTCAGCGGCACGAAGAACCGTGCTCGGGAGGCAGTCGCGCAGGTAAGAGAACGGGTGGCGCCCGGGGGTGAGCCCCATCGCCTCGACGTCGGCGCACATCTGCTCGGCCGGCGTCAGAGCCGGCAGGTCGGGTACGCGGGTGCCCACCTCGGTGCCGGGCAGGAAGGGCTGCCACTCCCCCCGCCTCGACGTCGGCGCGGCCAGCGCCCCGGCCGACCAGGCGCCCTCACGCCTGCTCACTCCCAGGCATTCAAGCGCCCCGGCCAGGGCCAGCTTCTCCATGTCCGTGGCGCTCAGGTGGGCCCGCGCGGCCAGATCCGCCTGGCTCGTGAAGGCTCCCGCTTCCCTGGCCGTCACGATGCGCGTCGCGGCCCCGCCCAGGCCTCGTACCGAGGACAGGCCGATGCGCAGCACCAGCGAGGGATCCACATCCAGGGGGACGACCTGGCGCGACGGGAGCGGGTCGGGGCGCCCCTCCCGATATTCTTCTGGCGCGACGGTCGCGAGCTGCACGCCCGCGTCCAGGAAGGAGGCGTTCACCGACGGGCCCGCGACCCTCACGCCGTGCCTGCGCGCGTCCTGGACCAGCGTCGCCGGCGAGTAGAACCCCATGGGCTGGGAGGAAAGGATCGCCGCATAAAAGTGCTCGGGTGCGTGCACCTTCAGCCACGCGGACGCGTACACGATGTGCGCGAAGGAAAAAGAGTGAGACTCGGGGAAGCCGAAGTCGGCGAAACCCTTGAGCTGATCGAAGATGCGCTCGCGCGTGGGCGCGTCAATACCGCGCGTCTCCATCCCAGCCATGAGATCTTCCTTGAGGGCCTCCATGCGCTCCGGGCTGCGCTTGGCCCCCATGGCTCGGCGCAGTTGATCGGCGCGGGCTCCGGACAGGCCCGCCGCGTCCGAGGCGATGCGCATGAGCTGCTCCTGAAAGAGGGGGACGCCCAGAGTCTGACGCAGGGCAGGCTCCAGCAGGGGGTGCAGGTAGGTGACCGCTTCCCTCCCAGCGCGTCGGCGCAGATACGGGTTGACCGCGCGACCCTGGATGGGGCCCGGCCGAACGAGAGCCACCTCGACGACGATGTCGTAGAAGCATCGGGGCTTCAGGCGCGGAAGCGTATTCATCTGTGCGCGCGACTCCACCTGAAACACGCCCACCGTGTCAGCCGCACACAGCAGGTCGTAGACGCGAGGATCCTCCGCGGGAAGCGTGTGCAGGCCGAGCCGACGCTCCCCCACCCCATTCAGGGCGCGCGACGCCCAGCCGCGCAGGGGAGGATGATGCTCGCCGCGTCCCGAGCCGTCACCCAACTCGTCGAAGGCGATGCGCAGAGCCGTCAACATGCCGAGAGAGAGCAGATCGAACTTCACCAGGCCCGCGTCCGCGCAGTCCTCCTTGTCCCACTGGAGCACGGTGCGCCCCTCCATCGCTGCCCACCCGACCGGACAGATACGCGAGACCGGCTGATCGGTCAGAATCATGCCCCCCGAGTGGATGCCCATGTGTCGCGGCAGGCGTGACAAGGCCCGGGCGGCCTCGCTCACGAGGAGCGGCGCCTCCCCCTTCCCCCGCGACCACGCCTGCGCGCTGCCCGCCGGATAGCCCAGGGCCCGCGCCGCGTCACGCATCGCCGAGCGCGGACGATACGTGATGACGTTGGCGACCTGGGCCGCACGATCGCGCCCATAGAGCTCGTACACGTGCTGGATGACCTCTTCGCGCCGGCTCGCCTCAATGTCGACGTCGATATCGGGAGGGCCCGACCTGGCGTCCGACAAGAAACGCTCGAAGAGCAGGTGATGGCGCACTGCATCCACCGCCGTGATGCCCAAGCAAAAGCACACGGCGGAGTTCGCCGCGCTGCCACGCCCCTGGCACACGATGCCACGCTGGGCGCAAAAGTCCACGATCTCTTTGACGATGAGGAAATAACCGGCGAAACCGAGGCGCTCGATGACGCCCAGTTCCCGGTCGATCGTCTCCCACGCCCTGGGATGCTCCTCCCGCCTGCCGTAGCGCTCGCGTGCGCCCTGCCGGGCCAGGTGGGACAGCCACGTCTGGGGAGTATGGCCCGTCGGGACGCTCGTGTGAGGGAGCCTGGGTGCGACGAGGCGCAGGTCGAAGGCCGCGCGCGCCGCCACCTCGCAGGAGTTGCTCAGGGCCTCGGGATAGGCGGCGTGCAGGCGTGCCATCTCGGAGGGCGAGCGCAGGAACGAGCGGCGTGCCCCCAGGTGGGCGTAGGCCTCCTCCAGTGAGGTGCCGATGCGGGTCGCCGCGAGGACATCGCCGAGGGCCTCCTTGGCCGGAGAGGACATGCGCGCCCCCGTCGTGGCCACCAGCATGGCTCCCGTCCGCTGTGCCAGATCCGCGAGGACATCCGCGTCCTGCGGCCCATCCCCCGGCGCCGCCTGCCACTCGACGAGCACGCGATCGGCCCCTCCGACCGCCTCCGCGAGGGCGTTGATGACCCGTCGCGCCCACGTGGGCCCACCCGCACGCAGGGCACGTATGAGGGGGCCCCGCCTGCCCCCGGTCAGGGCGACGAGGCCGCCACCGGCCCCGCTCACGTCCTCCAGGGTGAAGCGGGGAGAGCGCTCCCCCTCCCGGGCCAGCGCCCGCGTGCTCATCATGCCCACGAGGTTTTCGTACCCGTCGGGCCCCCCGGCCAGCAGCGGCAGACGGATCCCCGGCTCCTCGGCCCCGGGAGCCAGCCCCCAGCCCCGCGCATGGGAACCCGGAACAATCGCGCGCAACGCGTGGGGGTCCAGGGTGACCTCGGCCCCGTAGACGATGGGGAGCCCGCAGTCACGGGCCGCCATCGTGGTCTGCACGGTCGAATACATGCCGTCCACGTCGAGGATGGCGAGCGCGTCCAAGCCCAGGCGCGAGGCCTGCGCCACCATATCGGCAGGCTCGTCGGTGCCCTCTAGGAAGGTGAAGGCGCTGTGGGCATGCAGCTCGGCGTATCGGGGTTCATCACTCACTACACCATTATATCGAACACCTGTTCGATAGTCCGTCGTTTGCCGCCCACACACGCGCGACGCAAGGCACTCATAACAACCCCGCCACGCCCTATCCTGGTCGCATGGACTCCATGCTCGCAGCGTCGCTCACCTCACCTGGCACCCTCACCCTGGACCGGCGCCCACTTCCCGCCCTGGGGCCGCGCGACGCCCTCCTCACCGTGGAGGCCACGACGCTGTGCGGCACAGACCTGCGCATCGTCACCGGACAAAAAACGAAGGGCGTCACCCCCGGCGTGATCCTCGGCCACGAGATCGCCGCTCGCGTCTGGCGCGTCGGCTCCGCCCTCACCCCCGGCGTCGACGTCCCCGCCCCGGGAACGCAGGTCGGCCTCGCCCCCGAAATCGCCTGCGGCCACTGCGAGCCGTGCACCGCCGGGCGCTCCAACGTCTGTGCCTCCATGGCCCTGTTCGGAACCGGAGTGGACGGCGGCCTCGCCGACGTCATCCGCGTGCCCGAACGAGCCCTCGCGTGCATCACCCCCACCGCGCGCGAGATCGCCCCACCCCTCCTAGCCCTCGCCGAACCCCTCTCCTGCTGCCTGCGAGCCACCACACGCCTGCCCATCACCGAGGGCACCCGGGTCCTCGTCCTGGGCACCGGCCCCATCGGACTCATCCACTGCGCGCTCGCGGCCAGCGCCCACGCATCCGTCATGGCGTGCGGGCGCCCCAACCGCCTCTCCCCCGCCCTCGCCCTCGGCGCACAGGTTACCACCGCCTCCCAGGGAGACGACCTCGTCGCCGAGGTGCGCGACTGGACGGGCGGAGCCGGCGCGGACGTCGTCATCATCGCGGTCGGCGACCCCGGCCTCGTCCCCGTCGCCGCCCAGTGCGCGGCCATCGGTGGGAGCGTCTCCTGCTTCGCGGGCTTCCCCGCCGGTGCACTGGCCCAGATCGACCCGAACGTGGTCCACTACCGCGAGCTCACCGTCTCCGGCAGCGCAAACGCGACCCTGGCAGACTACGCGGCAGCCGTCACTGCACTATCGACGGGCGCTCTCGACCTCTCCGCGCTGATCACGCACGAATTCGCCCTCACCGAGGTCGATGCCGCCCTCGACGCCGTCCGCTCCCGCGTCGGCCTCAAGGTCGCCGTGCGCCCAGAGCAGGGGTAATCCCTCGCCGGGGCGTCACCATTCGAGCAAGCCTCGCAGGTCGGCAGCGCTGAGCGACGCGCCCGCCCCCGTCCCGTTCATCACCGAGGAAATCAGGCGCCGCTTACGGTCCTGAAGCTCCACGACCTTCGCCTCAATCGTGTCGGTGGCCACCAGCCGATAGACGTTGACCTTCTTCGTCTGGCCAATGCGGTGGGCGCGGTCGATCGCCTGCTCCTCGGCCGCCGGATTCCACCACGGGTCCATGACATACACGTAGTCCGCCTCCGTGAGCGTCAGGCCTGAGCCGCCGGCCTTGAGCGAAATCAGGAAGACCGACGCCTGGCCCGAACGGAAACGCTCGACCACCTCCTCGCGGTTGCGCGTCGATCCGTCCAGCTGCACCACCGAGATACCGCGCCGCTCCAACACGCGCCGAATACGAGCCAGAAACGACGTGAACTGGCTGA